>JBJXGQ010000418.1:0-3880 GCA_046160525.1 Burkholderiales bacterium | reverse complement strand
CGTAAGCCGTGTCACGCATCGCCTGCGCGATCTTCGCGGCCATGGCGCGCGCTTCCTCCGTGTCGTAACGCAGCCCCAGCATGACCAGCGCATCGCCCAGGCCCGTGAATCCCAGCCCCACGCGGCGTTTATCCTTGGCTTCCTTATCTTGTTGCGGTAACGGCCACACCGTAGCGTCAAGCACGTTGTCCAACATGCGGATGCTGGTGCGCACGACTTTCCCGAAAGCATCGAAATCGAAGCGCGCTTTTGCCGTGAAGGAGTTCGAGACGTACGGCGTGAGGTTTATGCTCCCAAGACAGCAGCAGCCGTAGGAAGGCAGCGGTTCCTCGCCGCATGGGTTGGTCGCTTCGATGGTCTCGCAGTAGGAAAGATTGTCGTCAGCATTAATTCGGTCGATGAAGAGCACACCAGGCTCGGCGTGATCGTAGGTGGAGTCCATGATCTGTTTCCACAGATCGCGCGCTTTCACCGTGCGATAAATCCATAAGCCATCGCCGCGTTGCTTGCCGAGTTCGTCCCCGTGCGGTGCTTTCTTGTGCACCAACTCCCAATCCCCATCGGCCTCCACCGCGCGCATGAAGGCATCTGTGACCGCCACGCTTACGTTGAAATTGCGCAGATCACCGTGATCCTTGGCGTGGATGAACTCCTCGATATCGGGATGATCGCACCGCAGAATGCCCATCTGCGCCCCGCGCCGGGAGCCAGCGGATTCCACGGTTTCGCAGCTTTGATCGAACACCCGCATGTAAGAAACGGGACCGCTGGCACTGCTTTGGGTGCCTTTCACCAAAGCGCCCTTGGGGCGGATGGAGGAGAAGTCGTAACCCACGCCGCCACCGCGCCGCATGGTTTCCGCGGCCTCCATCAGCGCCACGTAGATGCCGGGTTTGCCATCCACGGTCTCGGAGATGGAATCGCCCACGGGTTGCACAAAGCAGTTGATGAGGGTGGCCGTGAGGTCGGTACCGGCCGCGGAATTGATGCGCCCACCCGGAACGAAACCGTTTTCCAGGGTTTCGTAGAACTCCTGTTCCCAGCGCAAAGGATCTTTTTCGTTGGCGGCCAAGGCGCGCGCCACCCGGCGCCGGACATCCTCGGTTGTGCGTTCGTTGCCCTTCGCGTATTTCTCCAGCAATACGTCGATACTCACCTGTTGCGGTGGCAGAGCGAGATCAGGGTCGTTGAGTTTCATGCTTTTTAGAGGGAGTGAGCGCTAACGAAGGTTGGTCTGGGAGGCGAGCGAAATAATACTCTGCCATATAAAGGTTCGTCCCCGTTAGACGATATCGCGATGGTAGCGGACTGGCCGGTTTCTCGCGCGATCCAGGCGTAAGTGAGCGGCATCAGGGTAAGCCCATGTTCTAGCTGCGGATGGTTCCTGCGTCCGCCCCATTCCATTGGAGAAAAATTTCATGCGCATTCGAATTGGCAGGTTAACGATCCTCGTGCTGTGTGCCGTCCTTTCCGCTTGTGCGGGCAAGAGCCGCCAGAGCGGAAGTGGAGCGCTTGCTCCGCCACCCCCGGCACCCCAGCAACAAGCCACGCAACCCGCCAAGCCGCCGGTGCAGGTTACGACTCCGAGAGCGGAACCTAAAGCGAGCGAACCGGCTCTAGCATCGCAGCCCGGCAATGAAATGATGCATTACCCGGAGCAGGCGGACGATCCCTGGTCCCAGCAGGCCGACGAACCGTTCCAGCCGCTAACTCCGCCCGAGGATGCGGACGAACCCGAGGTGGCGCAACAAGGCCAACCTGCAAGCGGCATGGTGGACTATGCCAAGAAGGACGAATTCCATGCTTCATCCACCGAAGAGGCGGCCGCTGAAAATGACTGGGAGGCGGCTTTCGCCCCATCGGACATCAATGATCTTCAGGCTGCCTTCCCCGAGTACGAACACCCAGTGCAAGAGGCCATCTCCAACCCGGTGGTCCACAACGATTACGAGGAAGACGGCGTTCTGCCCCCGGAGAATATTCTTCCTCCAACGCTCTTTGGGGACCATGAAGAAGATGGCGTCCTTGCGCAGGAAGCCATCTCCAATCCTGTCGTCATCTCCGAGCATGGGCATGATGGCGTGGCGCAGGAGGACCTCATCACCGAACATCGCGTCTTCCACGACGATTCGGGCGTAACTGCCCACGAGGACGCCATCGGCGCTCCGCACCACTTCGCGGAAGAGACCGAAGAAAGCGCCCCGCAACTCCAGGCGAGCCTGCCCGAACCCCAGCCGCAAACCGCGTACGTCTCTCCGTATGATGCCGCTGCGCCGTTCGAGGAGGTTATAGACGCAGTGGTGGAGGACCGCTCCTATGCCGCATTCGTGGAGGCTCAGAACGCCCATGCCGGCGCGCCCGTGCCGCGCGATGAATCGCCGATCTTGGTGGCGCAAGCAGCCCCCGTCGCTGAGCGGGAGCGGGCGGTTGAACCCAAGTCCGTACAACCCAAATCCGTTCAGCCTTCGCGATCCGCCGCGGAGGCGCCCACGCACATTGCGGCCCTAGCACCCTCCGCAAACAAGCCGCCGCTGCCCACCGCCAACTTGCCTGTCCCCACCGCGCCGGACACCGAAGAGCATCTCATGACGGTGGTACTCAGCGCGGATGCGCTATTCGATTTTGGCAAACACAAACTGCGGCCCGCCGGTAAGAAGGGCCTGGATGATTTCGTGGCCGGCTTGCGCGATGTGCAGTGGGGCGAGATCAAGATCGTTGGCCACAGCGACCGCTTGGGCAACGCCAAGTTCAACAAGCGCCTGTCCGAAAGACGCGCGCAAGCGGTGAAAGCCTATCTGGTCTCGAAGAAAATCAGCGGCAAGAAAATCAAAACCGCCGGCAAGGGCAAGGCACAACCCATCACCGCCCAATGCGAAGGCACCAAGTCCAACCCTCAGTTGATCGCGTGCTTGCAGGCTGACCGCCGCGTCGAAATCTTCGTTGACGAGAAGCGCGAAGTGAAAAAGGTAGTGAAGGTGACCAAGCCCAAGAAGGCCAGCAAGGTGAGCAGGGCTGGCAAGGCGGGTTCGAAGGCGAATTAAACGTCCTGGAAAGGCATTTCAACGCGAAGGACGCAAAGGACGCGAAGGAAATCGAAACCATTACGGAGGCAATTGCGGCACCACATTGGCGGGAACCGCGCGTCTCGTTTTGTGTTTCCTTCGTGTTCGTCGCGGTTAATCGCCGGTTCTCCCAGCGGGGCGCCGGTGCAACCAACCAAATCTGAATAGGAGAGCTTATGCGGATCGTTCAGAAATTCCTATTTCTGGCCGCCTTACTGTTGGTTGGCGCTTGTTCGGCTCCAGGGGAAAAAAGCCCTCCCGGGCAAAGCATCGAGATCAGGGAAGCCAACGGCAACCTCAGCCTGTCCGTCCCCGTGAGCCGCCTCACCATGACCATGCCCAAGAGCAATTGGTCTCGCAAGGACAAGTCGGCCCTGGGTGGCGGAACCAAGAACCCAAGGTACTTCTATTTCGAGGATAAGACGCAGGCAAGCCTAATCATGTCCGGTTGGTTCGAGCCTGCACAACTCTTCAAAGGCGTTCCCGCCATCTGGGAAGAAGACACCAAGAGCTGGAAAAAGGGAGGACTCCCCGAACCGGTCAACATTTCCTTCGAGAAACTGAACGGCTGGGACGCCGTGATGTACGATCACAACCTACGCAACGCCGTGAGTTCCCACGTCCGCGCCCATTGGGTGAGATCCGGAACATGGATTGATGTGCATATCTCCACGACCACGAACAAATCGAGTGCGGAGAATAGGGCGAAGCTGAAGGCGGTGTTGAAGGATATTGCGGTGGTGGAGAAGGGGAGGGGGTGAGGAAAAATCGAAAATATCGGAGCAATTTGGCAGACCAAGCCAACGAGCAATTAAGAC
>JBJXGQ010000417.1:0-3771 GCA_046160525.1 Burkholderiales bacterium | reverse complement strand
CCGATGCGAGCATTGCACCCACTGGTGTCGTGGTGATTTTGTTGGCCAATGCCATCGTTCTTCCGCGCCTTGCGCTGATGATTGCATTGGCTTCAAGCTCGCTCCTGCCTTCCGCGTTGCCGGTACTAGCGGCCGGATTTGCGTTCGGTCTCGCGGCGGCGGCTTATTCGTGGCGCCGCATGCTGCGGGGTGGCGAAGTGCCCATTCCGGAGGTCAAGAACCCAGCCGAAATGAAGGCGGCACTGGCCTTCGGTGCGCTGTACGCGATAGTCGTGGTGGTCTCAGCGTGGCTTGCCGCAACCGTAGGGAGCAAGGGTGTTTACCTGTTTGCGCTCGTATCCGGACTCACCGACGTGGATGCCATTACCCTATCCAGTCTTCGCCTGTTTTCGCTGGGAAACCTCGAAGCTCACCAAGCGGTAACGTCCATCGGTATCGCGGTCCTTGCGAACATCGCGCTGAAATGCACGATGGTATTCATCGCAGGCGGCCGCGCATTCGGAAAAAAAGCAGCGGCTGGATTCCTCGCAACGGCAACCGGAGTGGCCGCCGGACTCGCTTTCCACATCGCCTATTGAAGCAGGTTGCAACGGGTTCCCGAATTGACTCCGGTCAAAGGGCCTAAGTTTCATTCACATTAAGCTGCCTTGAAATATCAAGGCAGCTTCCCCGGATGCGAAAAATAGATTCCTTTACGCGCGAGCCGCGTGTCGCTTATTTCTCGATGGAGATAGCGCTGGACCCGGCCATACCCACTTACAGCGGGGGTTTAGGCGTGCTTGCCGGCGACACGATGCGCTCGGCGGCCAATCTGCATCTTCCCATGGTCGGTGTCACCTTGGTGAGCCGGGAAGGATACTTTCGCCAGGAAATCGGCCCGGGAGGTAGCCAAATCGAGCATCCCGACCCGTGGCAACCCGAGCAGCATGCGCAAAGGGTGAGTGCTGGTGTGGCCGTGCCCATCGAGGGGCGCGAGGTGTGGATCAGCGCATGGCTTTACGTGGTCAAGGGAGCGGGGGGCGCGGAGTTACCCATTCTATTTCTCGATTCCGACCTGCCCATCAATAACGCGGAAGACCGCCGCATCACGCACCATCTCTATGGCGGCGACTTAACCTACCGCTTGAAACAGGAAATCGTGCTCGGTGTGGGCGGCGTTCGCATGCTGCAAGCCCTGGGTTTCAACGTTCGCAAGTACCACATGAACGAAGGGCATTCCGCCTTGTTGTCGCTGGAACTCATGCAGCGCTTCGCCTATGCGCCCGAAGATGTGCGTGCCAGCGAACCCGCCTGCGATATGCCGCGCGTGCGTGAACTATGTGTGTTCACGACGCATACCCCCGTGGACGCGGGACACGACAAATTTCCCTACGACCTCGTGGAAAGAGTCCTTGGAGATTATGCGGACATGGCCTTGCTCAAGACGCTCGCCGGCCACGATGTATTGAACATGACGCGGCTGGCGCTGAACTTAAGCGAGTACGTCAATGGCGTCGCCGAGCGGCATGCCGAGGTTTCTCAAAGAATGTTTCCCGGTTATCGAGTGCACGCCATCACCAACGGCGTGCACGCCATGACCTGGACGGGGGCGCACTTCGCGGCCCTGTACGATCATCACATCCCCGCCTGGCGCCACGAGCCGCAGCTTCTCGTGCGAGCCGACCGGATTCCCGATAACGCCATCTGGCAAGCCCACGAGCAGCAGAAGGCAGCGCTGGTGGCCTTCATTCGCGATAGCACAGGCCAGGCGCTCGACCCCAGCCTTCCGCTATTGGGTTTCGCGCGCAGAATGACAGAGTACAAGCGCCCGGAGTTGC
This sequence comes from Burkholderiales bacterium, assembly GCA_046160525.1. Classification (GTDB taxonomy): domain Bacteria; phylum Pseudomonadota; class Gammaproteobacteria; order Burkholderiales; family SHXO01; genus SHXO01. The sequence goes on along the minus strand of JBJXGQ010000417.1, from coordinate 1,954 downwards.
TGTTCCATGACATGAGGCGGCTGCGCGATATCGCGGGGCGCTATCCATTTCAGGTGGTGTTCGCGGGCAAGGCTCATCCCCAGGACAGCCAAGGGAAGCAAAAGATCGAGCGATTGCATGCGCTGATCTCGCAGCTAAAGGGCATCATTCCCATCGTTTTCTTGCCCAACTACGACATGGACGTTGCCCGGCGCATCACCGCGGGCGTGGATCTATGGCTCAACACGCCGCTCAAACCGCTGGAGGCCTCCGGCACCAGCGGAATGAAGGCCGCCTTCAACGGTATTCCCAGCTTGAGCGTATTGGACGGTTGGTGGATAGAAGGCTGCATGGAAGGCGTGACGGGATGGGCCATCGGCGAGGCGAGCGAGGTGTCCGACAGCCGCGACCCGGACATGCTCTATGAAAAATTGGAGAACACCGTACTTCCCCTGTACCGGAACGACCGTGCCGGATGGATCGCCGTGATGAAGGGCGCCATCTCCAAGAATGCCTCCTACTTCAACAGCCACCGCATGATGCGGCGCTACGTCACGGATGCCTACATTCGCTAACTTTGTATTCATGGCACATGGAGCAACGCGAATACAGGTTGATATCCATCAACAGCTATTCGCTTGAGAAGACTATCTTTATGGCTACGTTTTGAGAACGTAGCCATCAGGAGTGACTATGACCAATGAACCGAGAAGCCGTGCCCGCGTACGCAAGGACAGGCAGATTCAGGAAGTGCAGCACGACGCCTACCGCGCGCGAGGCAAACCGAAGGAACCCGCCGTGTGCCCGGAATGCGGAGTTCTTTTTCACGCGGGCCATTGGGCTTGGGGAGTGAAGCCCGCCGGTGCGCACGAACATCTGTGTCCTGCTTGCGAGAGAATCCGCGACCACCTGCCCGCCGGATGGGTGGAACTCTCGGGCGCCTTCATGAAGAACAATGAGACGCAGATCCTTGCGCTTGTGCGTAACGAAGCGGAGCGCACTCGCACCCAGCACCCCTTGGAGCGCATCATGGCCATCGAGAATGAAGACGGCAAGACGCTGGTGAGTACCACCGATCTGCACTTGGCCCGGCGCATCGGTGAAGCCGTGCATCGCGCGTTTCATGGAGATCTGGAGGTCAAGTATTCCAAGGACGAATCCTTGGTGCGCTGCTACTGGAGCAGGGAGGCTTGAAACGAAAGCCAGATCCTAAGTCTTTAACCACGGAATACACGGAGCACACGGAAAATTCTTCGTATCCGCCTGTTCCGTGTATTCCGTGGTAATCATCCTTCAGTTGTCATAGAGCATCGGTGCGAATCTATTTGCTTCCCCTCGGAGGAGCGGGGGACCACGAGGGGCGTGCGTTGCGTTGCGACTCCACCACGATCAGATACCGGCCGGGCCAGGGGGCCGGGGTGCGACCGGCGCGCAGCACCCAGGGCTTCTCGCCTTCCCTTAACGCGCGTTCATAGTCCGCGTCGAGAATCCCATAGCGATCGAGAAAGATGTTCAGGCTCGCCGGAATTCGGATGCAGCCTTTGGAAGCACGCCTACCCAACTTCGGTTCCAACAGTGCTGGGTCGGTGGCGTGGAGTTGCAATCGCATCAAACTCTCCTTCGGCGGCCCCCATCCGCGCAAGGCGTTGACCCAGCCGAAATCGTAGACCCGCATGCCTTTTTCGCCATAGCCGAGAATGCCAAGGTTGTTACGCGTTCCTTCAGCCCGGAAATCCGGGTTGTCCACGGAGTGATTGAAAACTCCTAGCGGGGTGGCGTAATACTCGAAACGCCCGGGTAATCCCGTTGTGGCCGGGGTGGCCCCAATGAAATGGAAGCGCTTGTCCCCGGACATCCAATAAAGCAAGGCCGCTTGCACCCAGCGGCTGCGATCCACCAGCAAGATGAATTGTGGCGCGGCCAACTCCAGCTTTTCAGCGGCCAGCGCGCCTTCGATGCGATGGGCGTAGTAGGC
>JBJXGQ010000416.1:0-8303 GCA_046160525.1 Burkholderiales bacterium | reverse complement strand
CCGGCCGCCACGTCGCGTAAACGTTGAATAAGCGGCAAGCGCACCAACGCTTGCACACCGCTTAAATAAATGCGGCCGCTTTGGGCAACGTATTTATCTTCCAAGGTCACTGCTTGCATATACGGCTCCCGTAGACTGGGCGGCGCTTAGCCCGTGTGAGACGGCGCCGCTGCTCGCTTCCGCTCCGGATGGGAGCGGACTCGAATGTTCAAGAAGGAATTTCACCGCGAAGGACGCACTCAGGCCATTGGACCTGACCGGTAGAAATTATTCGCCGACAACATGATCTGGTTATGACCACATCCGGCGGGGATCATGGGAAAGCAATTCTCCTGAGCCTGAACCACAACATCCAGGAAGTAAGGCCCGGGCGCGGCCAGGCACCGGCCAAGTTCGTCTTCAAGCATTGCGGGGTCCGACACACGGCTGGCACTCCAGCCAAAACCCTTGGCCACGGCGACGAAATCCGGCAGCGCCTCCGTATAGCTGTGGCTATAACGCCCGCCATGTATCAACTCCTGCCATTGGCGCACCATGCCCATGTAGCCGTTGTTGCACAGGATCACCTTGACGGGTGCGCGGTGTTGCACGGCCGTGGAAAGTTCCTGGATGTTCATCAGCACGGAAGCGTCCCCGCTCACGCACACCACCAGCTTGTCCGGGTTTGCGATCTGCGCGCCAATCGCCGCCGGCAATCCATAGCCCATGGTGCCAGCCCCGCCGGAGGTGAGCCAGCGCCGGGGTTGCTCGAATTTCAGATATTGTGCGGCCCACATCTGGTGCTGGCCCACATCGGTGGCGACGATGGCATCGTGTTTCGCCAAGCGGTCGCGCAACGAGGACATCAGGTGCTGGGGCAAGATGCAATCTTCGCGCGGTTCGAAGCGCAGGCAATCCCGCGCCTGCCAAGCCGCGATGGTGCTCCACCAATCGCCCAAGTCGTTGCGTACTGGAGCAGTTTGTAGCGCCGCCTCCAGAGCCCCAAGCACCTCGCCACAATCGCCCACCAGCGGAACATCCACCTTCACGATCTTGTTGATGGAAGAAGGGTCGGCATCGATATGGATCTTCTTCGCATTGGGGCAAAAATCCGCGAGGCGCGCGGTCACCCGGTCGTCGAAACGCGCGCCCACGCACACCACCAGATCGGCATGATGCATGGCAAGATTCGCCTCCAGCGTACCGTGCATGCCCAGCATTCCGACGAACTGCGGATCGGAGGCGGGGAAGGCACCCAAACCCATCAAGGTCAAGGTGCACGGCGCCTTGCTTTCTCGCACCACGCGCGCAAAGGATTCGCAAGCCGCGAGGCCCGAGTTGATCAACCCGCCGCCGCCGTAGAAGATGGGACGCTTGGCGGTGCGAATCAAGTCCGCGGCCCGGCGCAAATTCGCGCGCGGCAACTCCTTTAGGCGGCCCAAACGCGCGGATTCATCACGAGACGCGATGGCTCCATCGCGCACCTCGGCCATCTGAATGTCCTTGGGAAAATCGATCAGCACCGGGCCCGGCCGCCCTTGAGTGGCCACCTTGAAGGCACGCCCGACCGTTGCGCGGATACTCTCCGGGCTCGTGATTTGAACATTCCATTTGGTCACGGGACGCGAGATGCCCAACGCATCGCACTCCTGGAAGGCATCCGTGCCGATGAGCCTGGAGGGCACTTGCCCGCTAATGCACACCACCGGGATGGAATCGCAGAAGGCATCGAGCAACCCCGTGGTGGTGTTGCTCACGCCTGGGCCCGAAGTCACCAACACCACGCCCGGCCTGCCCGTGGTGCGGGCATACCCCTCGGCGGCGTGAACGGCGGCTTGCTCGTGGCGCACGAGAATGTGCCGCAAACGCTCTTCCGCGTAGAGGGCATCGTAGATCGGCAGGACCGCCCCCCCGGGGTAACCGAAGATCGTGTCAACGCCCGCCGCGAGCAACGCTTCGATCAAAGCTTGCGCGCCGGTTTTGGGCAGCGATGTCCCGCTCTGTGCAGCGGGCCACGCGGGGGAAGGGTAAACGCCGTCATCCATGGTGAGGCATCGTACTCGCTAGCACGCGGAAAAGGCTTCTGAATTTTCTAGGTAGGGCCATTGCTATTAGAATGAACATTCTTTATTACGGTACTTCTTGGAATGAATTTGGATAAATACGATTTCGCCATCCTCGGCGTCCTCCAACAAGACGCCCGCGCCAGCCTGCAAGACATCAGTGGCCGCGTGGGGCTTTCCACCACCCCTTGTTGGAGCCGAATCAAGAAGATGGAGAGCGAAGGCGTGATCCTGGGCTACACCGTACGTATCGACCCCGCCGCCATAGGATTCACCGAAACCGTCATAGTCCAAGTCACCCTGGAGAGCCACAACGACGAAACGCTGAAGGCCTTTGGCCAAGCATTGGAGGACATCCCCGAGGTGCTGGAGGCCTACTTGATTTCTGGAGAATACGATTATCACATCCGCATCGCCGTACGCGATACCCGCGACTACGAAAGGTTGCTACGCGAAAAGCTCTATCGCATCCCCGGTATCCGGCATTCCAAATCGAGTTTCGTGCTGCGTTGCCTGAAGCAGAGTCTAACGCCGCTTTCGCCGCCGCCCGAACCTTCGCGCGCCAAGAAGCGCAAACGCTGACAACTCCCCGCGGTGCAGGGCCAGCCAAAAGCCTGTAAAGCACGTTGTCTATAATTTCTCCACTTCTCTCGTTACTCATTCCCATGAATTTCGCCCGCCTCGTCATAGTAGTGTTACTCACCGCATCCCTTGCCGCCTGCAAAAACACCCCAGTCACCGGGCGCAAACAACTTCTCATCGTGCCCGAATCCCAGGCCATCGACGCATCCAAGCAGGCTTATACGGAAACCCTCACGCCCATCCAGAAGAAAGGGCAACTCAACACCGATCCCGCGCTGAAGGCACGCGTGGACCGCATCACCTCGCGCCTTATTCCGCCAGCGATTAAATACCGTCCCGAAACCGAGGCGTGGGAATGGCAGGTGAACGTCATCGACGATCCGAAAACGCTCAACGCCTGGTGCATGGCGGGCGGGCGCATGGCCATTTACACGGGCATCATCCAGCAATTGAAGCTCACTGACGATGAGATCGCCCAGATCATGGGCCACGAAATCGCGCACGCCCTGGCCAAGCACACCGCGGAGCGTATGTCGGTGGCGGCCGGTTCCCAGGCTCTGCTGGAGATCGGATCCATCCTACTCGGCGGCAAGGGTACGGGCGGGCAGCTCACATTGCAGGCGGCCGCCGTAGCCACCACGGTCGGCGTGCAATTGCCCAATAGCCGCACGCAAGAATCCGAGGCCGACCGCATCGGTATCGAACTCGCGGCGCGCGGCGGTTACCATCCCGAGGCTTCCGTCACCCTATGGAAGAAGATGGTGGAAGCCACCGGCGGTAAAGGCAAGACGGATTTCTTAAGCACCCATCCAGCGGGCGAGAAGCGCATCGAAGCCCTGGCGCACTTGGTTGCGCAGATGATGCCGTTGTACGAGGACAGGTCCGAACGTGCCGTCTATAAATTCAAATCGCCCAGCTCGAAATAGCTAAACCCCCAATGTCTGGCATTGCACCGGAAGTCATCAGGACAGTCATAGTCATCGCGGTCGCCGCCGGGGTGAATTTCGCCATATCCGCGGCCCTGCGTGGCAGGCTGGGGCTCTCGCGCGAAACCAAATTGCGGGCCTCCATCCTGTGGCGCAATACGGTGTTGCTCATCGCCAGTTTGCTGCTGCTCTACGTATGGCGTGCCGAACTCCAGGCGGCGGCCTTATCCCTCGCGGCCCTGAGCGTGGCCCTGGTTATCGCGGGAAAGGAATTAATGACCTCGGTCCTGGGATATGTCCACCGCACAACCTCTGGCAGCTTCCAGTTCGGAGACGTCATCGAGATCAACGACATCAAGGGCGAGGTCATCGATCAAACCCTGCTCTCCACTACAGTGCTGGAGATGAGCGAAGAGCACCAGTTCACCGGGCGCGTGGTGCAATTTCCCAATAGCTTCTACGTGAGCCATCCCCTTAAGAACCATTCCCGCTTGGGGGGCTACCAACTCGGGTTGCTCACCGTTTCCCTCGCTCCAAACGCCAACGTGCATGAGGCAAAAACCACGCTGGAAGACGTTGCGAAAAGCGTTTGCACCGAATTCGTCGCCGCCACCCAGGCAGCCTTGCGCGAACTGGAAGGCGAACAATTCGTGCTCATGCCCTCCGCCGAACCGCGCGTCATCATCCGCATGGTGGATGCCGGTAAAGTCACGCTAACCCTTCGTTATCCCTGCCCCTCTGGCCGGCGCACGCGCACCGAGCAGGAGATTCTTAGCCGTTATCTGTCGGCGGTGACCGAAAAACCCCCACAGCCGAGCGAATCTGTTCCAGCGCGCCAGGATCTTCCAGTGTCGTGAGATCGCCTGGGTCACGCCCTTCGGCTAGGGCCTGAATACTTCTTCGCAGCAATTTTCCAGACCGGGTCTTAGGCAAAAGCGTCACGAAATGCACGCGCGAGGGCCGCCCGATGGCGCCGAGCTGCTTGTCAACCATGGCCATGACTTCCTTCTCGTGCAGCGCGCACGTCTCCGGCGTTTGGGCCTTGGAAGGGTCCTTCAACACGGCGAAAGCAAGGGGCATTTGCCCTTTTAATGAATCCGCGACACCGACGACCGCGACTTCGGCGACGTTGGCGTGCGCCTGAATAGCTTCTTCAATCTCGCGCGTGCCAAGCCGGTGGCCGGCCACGTTGATCACGTCGTCGGTGCGCCCGAGAATGAAGTAATAGCCATCCTCATCGCGAATCCCCCAGTCGAATGTCGAGTAGACCTGCTTGGTCTTGAAGGTCGTGAAGTACGTGTTGACGAACCGTTCATCATCGCCCCACACCGTGGTCATGCACCCGGGCGGTAAAGGCGGGACGATGGTAACCACGGCTTTTTCGTTGTCGTTAGCGGGCGAGGCATCGGCCTCCCGTAACAACTGCAAGTCGTAGCCGTAGGCGGGAAAGGACGGGCTGCCGAATTTGAGGGGCGTATTCTCCACGCCGGGCATCGCTGTCAGCAAAGGCCAGCCGGTTTCCGTTTGCCAGTAGTGATCGATCACGGGTTTATTGAGAGCATCGCTGATCCAGCGGTGGGTCGGTTCATCCAAGGGTTCACCGGCCAGGAACAAATGCTTGAGGGACGACAGATCGTATTGCCGGATGTAACTCAAATCCTGCTTCTTCAATACCCGGATGGCCGTGGGCGCGGAGAACATCACGCTCACCTTGTGATCCTGCACAATCTTCCACCACACGCCAGGGTCGGGGCGGATCGGTACGCCTTCGTAGAAGATGGTGGTCATGCCGGCGATCAAGGGCGCATAGATGATGTAGGAGTGCCCCACGACCCAACCGATGTCGGAGGTGGTGAACATGGTCTCCCCTACCCCGCCGCAGAATATGTGTTTCATGGAGGCCGCCAAGGCCACCGCATAGCCGCCCACGTCACGCTGCACGCCCTTAGGCTTGCCCGTGGTTCCCGAGGTGTAGAGGATGTAGGACGTCTCGTTGGATTCCAGCCAGGTGACCGGCACCGCCGCGTTCATGTGTTGCTCGCGCAACTTCGCATAATCCAGATCGCGGCCCGTCGTAATAGACATTTCCTTATCCAGACCACGATTGACCAGCACCACTTTTTGCGGCGGGTATTTCGCCAGGCGAATGGCCTCGTCCAACAGATTCTTGTAGGGCACCACCTTGCCTGCCCGCATCCCGGCGTCGGAGGACACGATCAACTTGGGCTTCGCGTCATCGATGCGCGTCGCCAAGCTCGCCGAGGCAAAGCCGCCAAACACCACCGAATGTATGGCACCGATGCGCGCGCACGCCAAAATCGCGAAGCAGGCCTGCGCGATCATGGGCATGTAGATCAAGACGCGGTCGCCTTTCGCAACGCCCAGGCTTTGCATGATGGCGGCAAAGCGGTTCACCTCCGCGTGCAGTTCGCGGTAGGTGTATGCCTTTTCTTCGTTGGTTTCCGTGGAGATGAAGACCAGCGCCTTTTGCTCGCCGCGTGCGCCTAAGTGGCGGTCCAGCGCGTTATGGCAAAGATTGGTCTCGCCACCTACGAACCACTTGGTAAAAGGCGGGCGCGAGTAATCGAGCACCTGCCCAAAGGGCCTCTCCCAATGAATGGCTCGCGCCTGCTCGGTCCAGAATCCCTCGCGGTCCTCGATGGACCGGCGATGGAACGCCTTGTAGATTTCTCCCATGACTACCTCCTCCCCGCCAGCACGCGCTACTCGTATCCATGAGGGTTGATTCGCACCCCCTGCGCCAGCAATCCCGTACCGGGAACGAAATTCATTTCCAAGCGAATACCATCGGGGTCCTCGAACAACACGGAGTAGTACCCCGGCGCCCAGGCACCGTCTTGCGGCGAATGCACGATTTTCGCCTCCATGCCCACCAGGTGCTGGTAAAAGCGGTCCACGTCCTCGCGCGTATAGGCGCGAAAACACAGGTGATGCAGGCCCACCCGGGTTTGCACAAAGCTCTCGTGGCCATGAGATTCATCCGCGGGCTGAATCGCGATCGCGCTGCGCCCGCCAATGAAGTAAGTCATGCGGGGCGACCGGTGCACGCATTTGAACTCTAAAAAGGACAGTAACTTCTCATAAAACGGCACCGAAATCTCCATGCGATTCACGGTGAGCGCGGTGTGGGCGATGCCATTGATTTTCACAGCTTCACCACCGCCCGCCCCTTGAATTGCGACTTCAGCAATTTCTCGAACACCGGACCCATCCCGTCCAAGGGAACGGTCGTGACCATGTGCTGTAAATGACGGGGCTTCAAATCGCTGCCCAGGCGCTCCCACACACGCCGGCGCACCGGCATGGCGGCATTCACGGAATCCACGCCCACCAAACTCACCCCGCGCAAGATGAAGGGCATCACCGTTGTGTTGAAGGTGTGGCTGGCCGCCAAGCCGATGGCCGCCAGGGCACCGCCGATTTGCATGGTGCTGGCGAGCCACGACAGTACATCGCCACCCAGGTTATCCACGGCACCGGCCCATGTCGCTTTGTCCAGCGGTTTGATTTTCGCGAGGTCCAACTTGGAACGCAGCATCACTTCCTTGGCGCCCAGCGTCTTCAAGTAATCGCTCTCGGCATCTTTTCCTGTAAACGCCACCACGTGATAGCCAGCACCTGCGAGGATATCGACGGCGATGCTGCCCACGCCTCCGGTCGCGCCCGTCACGATCACGGGACCGTTCGCCGCTCTCAATCCCACTTGCTCCATGCGTTCGACCGCAAGCCCTGCCGTGAAGCCCGCCGTGCCCAACGCCATGGCCTCCTGCAGGGACATCCCTTTCGGCAGCGGCACCAACCAATCCGCCGGCACGCGCGTGTATTCGGCGTAGCCACCATCGTGCGCCACGCCCAAGTCGTAGCTGGTGCAAAGGACTTGATCGCCTTCCTTGAAGCGCGCATCGGTGGAAGAACTCACCACACCTGAACAGTCGATGCCGCCCACGCAGGGAAAGCGCCGGATGATTTTTCCCGTGCCGGTTGCCGCCAGCGCATCCTTGAAGTTGATGCTGGAGTATGCGGTCTTGATCACCACCTCTCCTGGATCGAGCTCCTCCAGCGCCATTTCCACCATGCGCGATTGAACTTTTCCTTCTTCGCTGAAAATTCTGAAGGCCTTGAACTTGGCCATGATGTCTCCTTGCATTTTCTTGACCGGAATGCGCCGACGATGACTCGCCAGCGCGCATATGGTACCGCCTTAGGTCGGCCAGCAGCTTGGTAGGGTGGGCAAAGCGCAGCGTGCCCACCTTCAAGGACAAGCGTCAGTCCGCGTGGGCACGCTGCGCTTTGCCCACCCTACGATGAATCAATTCAGGATCTGCGCTTGCGCGCGAGCGTGACCTCCGGTCATATTCGACGGGTCCGTGGGCAATGCTGTATTGAAACCGCCCGCGCCCAGGATGAACCCCGTAAGCATGTCCCAACCGGAGGAATGCCCAATGCTCACAAGCTGCCGGGCCGCATGCAGCGCGCGTTCATCTTCGCGCAGAACCAGGGCTACCGCTAAGTCGTGAAGGGGCGCGAAGCTCTGGCCGCGCACCAAATCGCGAAACAGAGACGCGCTCAAGCGATGACTTCGCCGCTCAACAAGTTGTGCCAGTTCTTCAGCCACCGCCTGCCAGCGCTCATTCCAGCGCCCCAAGATACGGCGCGCGAACAAAGATGCGCCCACCAAATCGTCACCGGAAGGCGTTAAGCCCGTGCCAAAACCGAGCAACCCCGCGGCGGC
>JBJXGQ010000415.1:0-4879 GCA_046160525.1 Burkholderiales bacterium | reverse complement strand
AATATCCCGGTGGTGAGCGTGGTATGGCGCTACACGGGCCTGGCCTCCGAGGAAATGGAAGCGCGCATCGTCGCGCCCTTCGAGCGCTCTGGGCGAGACCATCAACATCATGACCTTGGGCGGACTTGCGCTTGCCGTGGGTATTCTGGTGGACGATGCGACCGTGGCCATCGAGAACATGGAGCAGCATCTGGAGCGCGGCAAATCCTTGGGCGATGCCATTCTGGATGGCGCGCAGGAAATCGCCGTTCCCACCTTCGTCTCCACCCTGGCCATTTGCATCGTGTTCGTGCCCATGTTTTTCTTGTCGGGTGTAGCGCGCTATCTGTTCGTGCCATTGGCCGAGGCGGTGGTCTTCGCCATGCTCGCCTCGTACCTGCTGTCCCGCACATTGGTGCCCACGCTGGCGAAGTACCTATTGCGCAAGGAAGCCCATCACTCCGGCCAGCCTAGCGGTAACCCGCTTGTGATGTTCCAACGTGCCTTTGAGCGCGGTTTCGCCAGCTTGCGCTTACGCTACCGGAGCGTGCTGGCCAGTTCAAGCTGCATGTGCGCGCCAAGACCGGGACCCGCATCGAGGAGACCGCGCGCTTGTGCGATTTGGTGGAGTCGCAAATTCGCCGCATCATTCCCGCGGAGGAGTTGGAGACCATCATCGACAACATCGGCCTTCCCTCCAGCGGCACCAACCTGTCTTACAACAACTCGGGCACGGCGGGGACGGGCGATGCCGACATCAATGTTGCGCTGAAGAAGGGCCGCCGCCCCACCGAGGAGTACGTGCGCAGGCTGCGCCAGGAACTGCCGGCACTATTTCCAGGCACCACCTTCTACTTCCTGCCGGCCGATATCGTCAGCCAGATCCTCAACTTTGGGCTTCCATCGCCTATCGACATTCAGGTCGTGGGCCGCAACATTGAAGGCAACCGCAAATTCGCGCTCGATCTGCTGCAGCGCTTGCGACAGGTGACAGGTCTTGCCGATGTGCGCATCCAGCAGGCCTTCGACCAGCCAAAACTCGAGATCAACGTGGACCGCACCAAGGCCCAGCAGATCGGTTTCTCGCAGCGAGAGATTGCCAGTAGCTTGCTCATCACGCTCAGCGGGAGTTTTCAGACCAACCCGGCCTTCTGGCTCAACCCCAAGAACCGGGTGAACTACTCCGTCATCACGCAGACTCCGCAGTACACCATGGATTCCCTGGATGCCTTGTTCAACATTCCGGTGACGGCGCAAAATGGCGCGAAGGCGGAGGTGCTGGGTAATTTGGCCACCATCGAACGCAGTAGCGAGCGCGCGCTCATCAGCCACTGGAACGTGCAGCCGGTCATCGATCTATATGCCTCCCCCCAGGGGCGCGATCTGGGTGGCGTTGCCGAAGATGTCACCAAGATCGTGCGGGACATGGAGAAGGATCTTCCCAAGGGTTCGAGAATTCTCGTGCGCGGGCAAATGGAGACCATGACATCCTCCTTCACCGGCTTGCTCACCGGGCTGGCTTTCGCCATCGTGCTCGTTTACTTGCTGATGGTGGTGAATTTCCAGTCATGGCTCGATCCGTTCATCATCATCACCGCCTTGCCCGCGGCGCTGGCCGGCATCGTGTGGATGCTGTTTGTCACGCACACCACCGTGAGCATTCCAGCCCTCACCGGCACCATCATGGCCATGGGTATCGCCACGGCCAATAGCATTCTGGTGGTGAGTTTCGCGCGCGAGCAGTTGCGCCAAGGGGCGGACGCCATGACCTGCGCCATAGAAGCGGGCTTCGGGCGTTTTCGCCCGGTGCTGATGACGGCCCTGGCCATGATCATCGGTATGGTGCCCATGGCCCTGGGGCTGGGCGAGGGCGGCGAGCAGAACGCGCCGCTTGGGCGGGCAGTGATCGGCGGATTGGCTTTTGCCACGGTGGCGACACTATTTTTTGTTCCCGTGGTGTTCGCGGCCATTCATAATAAGCGCGATGTTCAAGACGTGCCCGGCGCCGCTGGGAACGCATTGCAAAGCGTAGCGGGTTAGAAGTGGACTCGGTGGATACAGATGACATGATGCCCCGGCGTAGCCATCCGCTACGCAAGGCCCTTGCGTTTTTCGGGGGCGTGGCCTTAATCGCGCTGCTGCTGTGGCTGGCGATCCATCCTCGCATGGAGAGTACGGCGGCGTTGAAGAAAGACACGGAGAACCTGAACGTTCCCACCGTGGCGGTCATTTCGCCGAAGAAGGGAAACCCCGAGCAGACCCTGGTGCTGGCGGGCAACATGCAGGCACTGACGCAAGCGCCCCTCTACGCACGCACCAACGGTTACGTCAAACGGCGCTATGTGGATATCGGCACACGCGTGAGCGCTGGCCAATTGCTGGCCGAGATCGATACCCCCGAGGTCGATGAACAATTGCAGCAGGCGCGGGCCGATCTCGCCACCGCCACCGCGAACTATGAGATGGCCAAGAAAACCGCCGAGCGCTGGCAGGAATTGCTCAAATCCAACACCGTGTCCAAGCATGGTGCCGATCAAACCCAGGGCGATATGCAAGCGAAAAAGGCGGCGCTGGATACGGCACGCTCCAACGTGACGAGATTGGAGAAGACCCAATCCTTCAAGCGCATCTTCGCGCCCTTTGCCGGAGTGATCACCGCGCGCAATGCCGAAGTGGGCGCTCTGGTGGACGCGGGTGCGGCGGGCAAGGATAAGGAACTATTCCATGTGGCGGCCACCGACCGCCTGCGCGTGAACATCAGCGTGCCCCAGATTTATTCGCGCGAGGCAACCCCAGGTATGGAAGCGGAGCTGGTGCTGGTGGAGCATCCCGGGCGCCGCTTCAAGGGCACGCTGGTGCGCACGGCGCAATCCATCGACGCGAACTCGCGCACCCTGCCAGCCGAAGTGGAGGTGGATAACCCCACCGGCGAGTTGCTGCCAGGGGCCTATGCGCAAGTACACCTCAAGCTGCGCACGGGTAAACCCGCGCTGATCCTACCCGTGAACGCCCTGCTGTTCCGCCCCGAGGGCGTGCAGGTGGCTGTGGTGGCGGCGGACAACAAAGCGCAACTGAAGAAGGTGGCCCTGGGTAAGGATTTCGGTACCCAGATCGAGATTGTCTCGGGGCTCGGCGCCAGCGAGCAAGTTATCCTCAATCCTTCCGATTCCCTCATCTCCGGGACCGTGGTGCGGCCCGTCAAGCAACCAGAGGAAAAGAAGCCTGGTGGCTAGTTGTTGAATTCCCTGGTAGGCGTTTGCCAGGCGTTAGTCGCTGTCATTGCCGCCGCGATGCTTGCGTTGTCCAGTGCTTGGGCTGAAGACACGCCGGCACTGCCTGGCATCCCTTCCCTTGCGGATTTGCAATCGGCGGGCGCTGTGATCGGCGAAATCCGCATCCGCAACGACAACATTTTCGATACCGAAGATCCGAAAGAGAACAATATTCTCTTCCGCGCCGCCAACTGGCTGCATATTCGCACGCGCCCCAGCGTGATCGAACGCCAGCTGCTGTTCAAGCGCGGCGAGCCCTTATCGGTGAGGCTCATCGAGGAGACTGAACGAGTCTTGCGCTCGAATCATTACGTCTACGATGTGAGCATTACTCCGGTTGCGTACCACGACGGGGTAGTGGATATCGAGGTTAAAACGCGCGATACCTGGACCTTGGCTCCTGGTGTGAGTTTTAGCCGGTCCGGAGGCACCAACAGCCAAAGCGTGGACTTCAAGGAATACAACTTTTTCGGCACGGGTACCTACATCGGTTTGGCGCGCACTTCCGATGCGGACCGCACGGGCACGCAGTTTCAGATCGTCAATAACAACGCTTTTGGCACCCGCGCCAGCGTGGATTTCGCCAATGCCAATTACGACGATGGTTACCGCCGTTCCGTTTCCCTGCAACATCCCTTCTACGCGCTGGATACGCGCTGGGCGGCGGGTGCATTTGCATTGCAAGACGAGCGCATCGAATCCGTGTACAGCTCCGGCACGCTCACAGGGCAGTACCAGCACCGGCAAGATTTCCGCGAGGTTTTTGGCGGGTGGTCGCGTGGTCTGGTGAATGGTTGGGCGCAGCGCTACAGCCTTGGACTCAATTACCAGGCCGATCGCTACGATACCGTTCCAGCGCTCGTGGCCCCCGCGCAATTGCCCATGGACCAAACGCTCACGAGCCCCTTCGTGCGTTACGAAATTATCGAAGACGACTACGAAAAAGCGCGCAACCGCGATCAAATCGGGCGCCCGGAATTCTTCGCCATGGGAGTGCGCTCGGTAATGCAACTAGGCCGGTCATTGCCCGCCCTGGGATCCACACGCCAACTGTGGACCTACTCGGCATCGCTATCGGAAGGTTTCGAACTCAGTCCCAAGGCGGTGGTGCTGGCGAACATGTCCTTGTCAGGACAATACGGATACGGGCGCGGTGAAAACCAGTTCTATGGCGCGAGTGCGCGCTACTACCGGCGCCAGGATGAGCGCTCCTTGTTCTTTATCGGGCTCTCCGGCGACATCGCCCGCGACCCCACCAAGTCCGATCAACTAATGCTCGGCGGCGATAACGGCCTGCGCGGTTATCCCCTACGCTACCAGAGCGGAGACCGGCGCCTGCTCTTTACCATGGAAGAGCGGCTTTACTCGGACTGGTATCCCTTCCGGTTGTTTCGCGTGGGTGGAGCGGTGTTCTACGACGTGGGGCGTGCATGGGGAAGCGAAACACCCGCCACTGGCAAGAACCAAGGCTGGCTGCACGACGTGGGGGTGGGGCTGCGCATCTTGAGCGCACGCTCGGCTTTCGGCAACACGCTGCATCTGGACTTTGCGTTTCCCTTGAATCACGACCCCTCCATAAAAGGCGTGCAGTTTCTGGTGAAAACCAAGACGAGTTTTTAGGGCGAGGT
>JBJXGQ010000414.1:0-6280 GCA_046160525.1 Burkholderiales bacterium | reverse complement strand
CAGGCAATTTTCCAGATCGGTTTCATGTAGTGTCCTCCTAAAAAAGTTCTAACGCGCGGCGTGCGCGCCGGTTATCGGTGTATCAATGCGGAAAGGGCCATAGCCTGAGCTTTTCCTTGCCTATTCGCCACAACCTGGCCAAACCTAGCGGCTCGACGATGAGAAAGAACAATATCAACGCGCCGAAGATCATGAATTCCAGGTGCGAAATCGTCGCCGTGGACAAGGTTATTCCGATCCATTGCGGCGCTTGATTCAAAAGTAGCGGGAGCGTGGTGATAAAGGCAGCACCCAGAAATGCGCCCGCGATGGAGCCCAATCCCCCGATGATAACCATGAACAGGATGCTAAAGGAGCGGTTGATATCGAAGGCGGCGGGTTCCCAGGAACCCAGGTGCACAAACGCCCACAATGCCCCGGCCACACCAATGAAGAAGGAACTCACGGCGAACGCGGACAACTTCGCGTACATGGGCCGGATGCCGATGATCTCGGCGGCCACGTCCATGTCGCGCGTGGCCATCCAGGCGCGTCCGATGCGGCCCCGAACCAAGTTCTTCGCGACCACGGCGAATAGCACCAGTATGGTGAGGCACAAGAGATACTTCGCCACGGGCGTCTCAAAGGTCAAGGAAAACAACGTCACGGTGGGCGCGCTGATGGAGCCCGAAGGCGTGTAGTTGGTGAACCATTGCACCCGGTTGAATACCCACTCCAGGAAGAATTGCGAGGCAAGCGTTGCCACCGCCAAGTAGAAGCCCTTAATGCGCAAACTCGGTATCCCGAAGGCGATGCCTACCAGCGTTGCGCAGCCCCCCGCTAGGAGAAACGCCACGATAGGATTCAGCCCGGGTACTCGGATGCACAGGTTATAGGCTGCGTAAGCGCCCACCGCCATGAATCCGCCCGTGCCGAGCGAAAGCTGGCCGCAGTACCCCACCAGCAGGTTGAGTCCAAGAGCCGCCAGCGCCAGGATCACGAAGGGAAGCAGAATGGCGCGAATCAGGTACTCGTTGGCCAGCAAGGGCACCACAACGAAACCCAGCGCAATCCACAGGGCGATGAACCAGCGGTCCTGGGCGATGGGAAACACCGCCTGGTCAGCGGCGTAAGTGGTTTTGAATTGGCCGGTTTCGCGGTAAAGCATTAGAGGCGGGGGCTGGGGACTAGGGGCTGGAGACTTGGGAAATCACACGCGGTCAATGTGCTTCTCACCAAATAACCCTTCCGGGCGAACCAGCAGGAACAGCAACGCGACCACGTAGGCGAACCAGTTCTCGATGCCGCCTCCGATGTAAGGTCCTAGATAGACTTCGGCGAGTTTCTCGCCGGCGCCGATGATGAGACCGCCCACGATGGCGCCGAGAATGGATTCGAATCCGCCCAGAATGAGCACGGGCAAAGCTTTGAGCGCCACGAAGGTCAGCGAGAACTGCACACCCAGTTTCGAGCCCCACATGATGCCGGCCACCAAGGCCACCAATCCGGCCACGGTCCACACGATCACCCAGATGTAGTTCAGCGGGATCCCCACGGATTGCGCCGCCTGGTGATCGTCCGCGACGGCGCGCAGCGCGCGGCCGATGCGAGTCTTCTGGAAAAACAATGCGAGCCCGGCCACCAACAGTCCCGCCACCACCGTGGCGACCAGATCTTCGCTGGACACCAGCACGCCACCTGGGAACACGCCCTCGAAGAGCATGATCGGTTTCTTGGGGATACCAACGTCCAGCGTGTAGATGTCGCTGCCCCACACCAGCTGCCCGAAGCCATCCAGAAAATAAGAGATACCCAAGGTGGCCATGAAAAGCGCGATGCCCGGCTGGTTGACCAGGGGCCGCAACACCACGCGCTCGATCACCATGGCGAGCACGATCATCACCACCACCGTCAAGGCCAGTGCCACCAGCATGGGCAGGTGAAAAATTTCCATCAGGCGCACGAAGGTGAGCGCGGCAAAAAGCACCATGGCACCTTGCGCGAAGTTGAATACACCCGAGGCCTTGAAGATCAGCACGAACCCCAGCGCCACCAGGGAATAGAGCACGCCCGCCATCAACCCGCCTAGCAGCACTTCGATGAAGAATCCCATCAGTGTTTCACTCCCAGGTAGGCGTCGATCACGGCTTGATTGGTGCGAATCTCCTCCGGTGTGCCGTCGCCGATCTTGCGGCCGTAATCAAGCACCACGACGCGGTCGGAGAGATCCATCACCACGCCCATGTCGTGTTCAATCAGCACGATGGTCGTACCGAACTCATCGTTCACGTCCAGGATGAAGCGGCACATGTCCTGTTTCTCTTCCACATTCATCCCCGCCATCGGCTCATCGAGAAGGAGTAACTCCGGTTCCGCCGCCAGCGCCCGCCCCAATTCCACCCGCTTCTGTAACCCATAAGGAAGACGCCCAACGGGTGTCTTCCTCACGGATTCGATTTGCAGGAAGTCAATGATCTCTTCCACCTTGCGGCGGTGTTCCAGTTCTTCCTTCAATGCAGGGCCGAAGTACAGGCACTGGGACAAGAAGCCCGCTTTCATCTTGAGCGTGCGCCCCGTCATGATGTTGTCCAGTACGCTCATGCCCTTGAACAAGGCGATGTTCTGAAAGGTGCGGGCGATGCCTTGGCTGGCGGCCTCGTGCGGGCGCATCTGCTGGCGCGTATTACCCTTGAAGGTGACCGAACCTGCACTTGGGTGATAAACACCGTTGATTACGTTCAACAGGGAACTCTTGCCCGCGCCGTTGGGGCCGATGATGGCCCGAATCTCGTGCCCTCGCACATCCAGGCTCACATCGGAAAGTGCCTTCACGCCGCCGAAGGAAAGAGAAATGTTATCCAGCCTGAGCACAACCTCTCCGGTTGTCCGCGTACTCACGCCGCCTTCCTCCGAGCGGGGTAGATAGCCGCGTTCTGAATTTTTAACGTGGCCTCGATGTGGCCCGTGCGCCCGTCCTCGAACTTGACTTGCGTCTTGATGTGCTGCGAGGTTCGTTCCGAATACAACGCATCCACCAAGGGAGCGTATTTCTCGGCGACGAAGCCGCGCCGAACCTTGCGCGTGCGGGTGAGTTCGTCGTCATCGGCATCGAGTTCCTTGTGCAGGATGAGGAAGCGCTTGATCTGCGAACCGCGAAGTTGCTCGTCCTCGGCGAGGTCCGCGTTGACCTTCTCCACGCATTCCTGGAGGAGCGCATAGACTTCCGGTTTGCTGGCGAGGTCCACGTAACCGCCGTAGGAGAGATTCTTCTTCTCCGCCCAGTTGCCCACGGATTGTTGGTCGATGTTGATGAAGGCGCACACTTTGTCGGTCTTATCGCCAAAGCAAACGGCTTCCTTGATGTGGGGAAAGAATTTGAGTTTGTTCTCGATGAACTGGGGCGCGAACAAGGTGCCGTCGAGCAGCCGGCCCACGTCCTTGGCGCGGTCGATGATCTTCAAATCGCCGTCGGCGTCGAAGAAGCCGGCGTCTCCCGTCATGAAGTAGCCATCGGGCGTGATGGATTCCGCCGTGGCATCCGGGCGCTTGTAATACTCCTTCAGCATGCTGGGCGTTTTGACCAGCACCTCGCCGTTCTCGGCGATCCTGACCTCCACCCCGGCCAAGGGACGGCCCACAACATCGAGTTTGGTTTGTCCGCTCCGCTGCTTGCACACGTAGGCCGCGGTTTCCGTTTGCCCGTAAAGCTGCTTGAGATTAATACCGAGCGACCGGTAAAAACCGTAGAGATCGGGGCCGATGGCGGCACCCCCGGTGTAGGCCACCCGTATGCGGCTCATGCCCAGCACGTTCTTGAGCGGGGCATACACCAGGAAATCGCCTATCGCGTAGAGCAAGCGGTCCGTGAGGGAGACCGGCTTGCCTTCCATGAGGTCCGTACCGCAACGGCGCGCCACACCCATGAAGTAGTGAAACATGGCGCGCTTGAAAGGTGCCGCGTCGTCCATGCGGATCGTCACTTGTGTCAGCAGGTTCTCGAACACTCGCGGAGGGCCGAAGTAATAAGTGGGGCCGATTTCGCGTAGATCGGTCATCACGGTTTCGGAAGATTCCGGGCAGTTCACCGTGAACCCCGCTACCATGGCTTGCGCGTAGGAGAACAAATGATCGCCCACCCAGGCCATGGGCAGGTAGGACAGCACTTCCTCGTTCTCGGTAAAGCGATCGAAGGCGATATCGCCGCGCGCGGCGGCGATCATACTGGCGTGGGTGTGGCACACGCCCTTCGGTTTACCCGTCGTGCCCGAGGTGTAGAGCATCACGCTCACATCTTCGGGTTTGGTTTGCTCCGCGCCCTGAACAAAAAATTCGGGATGTGCACGGTCGTACTCTTGCCCTAGTTCGCGCAGTCTGTCATAGGACATCAACTCGGGCTGGGCGTAGTGGCGCATGCCACGCGGATCATCAAAGAAGATGCGCTTCAACCAAGGCGTCCTGGGCATGATCTCCAGCAGCTTGTCCACCTGTTCCTGGTCCTCGACGATGGCGAACTCGATCTGCGCATCCCTCAAGACGTACTCCATCTCCGGGGTGATGGCGTCTTGATAAAGCGGAACGGGCACGCTGCCTAGCGACTGCGCCGCGGCGAAGGCCCAGTAGAGCCGCGGCCGGTTGTCGCCCACGATGGCGATATTTACCCCGCGCTTCAATCCTTGTGAGGCCAGCCCGCAGGCTAGCCAGCGCACCTCGTCCGCGGCTTGCGCCCACGTCCAGCTTTGCCAGATACCAAGATTTTTTTCCCGAATAGCCGTACGAGCACCGCGCACGCGCGCATGCTCCAGCAATAACTTCGGGAAAGTATCTCCTCGCATTTCCATGGGCTGCTAGGCCGTGAGCCCATATGACGGGCTTATACTGTTGAAGGCGGCCGATTATAGGTGGAACTCACCGCTCCAGGCGCAAGCCCCTCATTGACGCAGTGCGGGCAGGGCGGAAGTTTCTTCGGCATATTCGTTGCTCCGTCTGCGACCCTTCCAACTTACCTAACACCCACATGCCCAAACTGAATCGTTACCAGGCCTGTTCCGCCCTCCTCTTCGCAAGTACTCTGGGGCTGAGCGAGAACGCGTTGTCCTCCGAGCGGTTTTACGTTGGAGCGGGAGTAGGCTTGAGCCGCGACGGGAGTGGGTGTGAGGTTCTGAACACGGCCACAAATACGGTCGTCCCTACATCGAGTTGCGATACCTCCTCTTTCGAAGGCAAGCTCTACGCGGGCTACCGGTTCAACGATTTCGTGGGTATCGAAATAGGGTACATGGGGTTGAGGAGCACTTCACTCACTCTTGTGGGCGGCGGATCCGCGAAATTCGATGCTAGTGGTATCCCTGTACAAGCCGTGTTCTTTCTGCCTGGAGGTTCCAATCTCACATGGATCGGGAAACTGGGTGTTGTACGATGGAATGGGAAGGTGACAAGCGACTTCTCCGCAAGTCAGAGCGACACCGGGTTCTCTTTCGTGGCGGGTATAGGGGCCCAATATGACTTCTCGAACAATCTTGCAATAAGAGCCGAGATCGAATACTTCCCCAAAATCGGCGATGAAGGTACGGTCGGCGAGGCCGATGTCACAGCCATTGGCGTTAGCTTGAAATTCTCCTTCTAGAAAGCGAAACGCCCCCGGCATGAGGGCGTTCTGTAGGGTTGTTGGAATCGAGAATTTCTATGGCTAGGCGCGGCGCCTCAGGGACAAAACTGCCGGAACGCTAAGCAACAAGACAAGGGTCGAAGGCTCGGGTACTGCAAACGATACTTTGTCGAAACCCGTCAAGGTAACCAGCCCTCCGCTAGTTGGGACATCGATGAAGCCGCTGACGTCGCCGGACTCATCGTCCGGCCCGTCAAGACTAAGTAGTGTGTCCCCTGCTAGAGTCTCTACCGTTATCGGGCCCAGCGCATTGTTGGACACCGTAACTTCCTGGTCCAGGGTTTCGTCTCCTATCCCTTCAATCAAGAGTGAGCCCGTGGTCCCGCTCACGTCCAGAGTTACTGGCGTATTCGTAAAGGTCGTTGCACCGATCAATCCCGAACCAATTCCGCTGAACCTAAACTTAAACGGTCCGGCGTGGGCGGGCGTTATCGAGAGTCCCATGGCTAAAGCCAGGGAGACTAATACTGTGTTGATTTTCTTTTTCATTTCGGTCTCTGTTGGTTGCGTTCCGGCAATGTCGCAGTTACCGTGCCACGCTGTAACGCATTGCTGAAAATGGGTTTGTTGCCCAAATGGCGATGCGTTGCCGGAAGAGCCGTCAGAGGCCCGCAGGGAATTCGACAGTAGATCTCC
>JBJXGQ010000413.1:0-13346 GCA_046160525.1 Burkholderiales bacterium | reverse complement strand
GCATGCCTTGGCGTGAAGAACATCGGAAAGCCGTGTGCGGGAAAACTGCATGCACGGTTTGATGAGGGAGGGCAGGCGCAAGCCTGTCCTCTACTCTACCTTTGCGCGTGACCCATTATTCGTTAGGTGCATATCTTTCAGAAACCAAAATCAATTTCCTTTTTGCAACTATGACAAAATGCAGAGCCATAAAAACCAACCTCATAGTCGGCAAGCTGACCGTCCGTCATGCCCTCGGTGTCCCACGGAAGAAACTCAAGACTTTGCACGGCACCACAGTTAGAGCACTTGTCAGGCATATGGTCGCCGGGGCCCATTTCTTGAGGGTTGAACGAAGACTCTGGCGAGAATTTCTTGTACGGCACCTTAAGGTTCCCAGCTTCGTATAGTTTCCATAGCCGATAGGTTTGGCGCACATCCGACCGGCAGGCGATTTTGAGTTCTTTGAGAGTAAGTGTGTTCATCTTGCGTCCGTCGGTATGTTTCTTCTCTCTGAGATTTATTAGTGCAGCGTGATTGAGGCTTACTCTAAACCCGGCTTCATCGGACAGGATTTTATGTAGATCAATGTGGCGGCCTTTTTCGGGAGTGGAGCCCTTAAGCTTGTGGTGTCGTTGTAGCACGAGTATGTCGAAGTTCTTGCCATTAAAGCTAATGACCTCGTTCGCGCGCTGAAGCAAAGAAATAAGCTCCGTCGCCGTTTCTGGCACAAAGTAGCGATATTTGCGAGTTTCCTGAATATAGGCGCACGCTAGGCGAAACCTTGGAGCATGTTTCCTTCTCTCGGCTCTCGACTCAGCTTTTTGGAATGCTTCGGAAAACGGTTCAGTTTCTATGTCGAAAACGATGCGTTTCATTTGATGCACCTAACGTTCGCAGCCACCGGCGCGCGCCCCGCGTGGGCTGCGCTTGTTAGCAGTCTCGCGATTCAAAGTGTGCCCTGATTCTCTTGGCCAAGCGCGATGACTGTGCATTGTAGTGTCCGTTGTACGTATCGATCAGGATTCGCCCAATGCCTGTAACTCCTTCCGACTTCAGTTTCGCGGCGAGGAGGTCGACGAGTTCATTGCCGTAGCCCATGCCGCGGAATTTTGAGTCGATCCACCAACCTGGGACGGCGACCGGCCGTCCTGATGCCTCAGCAATTGCGATGGGCAACCCCGTTTCCTTGTGGATGAACGCATAGAGCGCGAATTGGTACGTACTCCACACACGGCAGGGGCCGCTGTCATTCGCGTGCTCTGGCGCGGCGAGGCGCTCATTCAGGTGGAGAGCTTGGCGCTCGGTCAGTTGCTGTTTCGTGATTATGTCGAGGCGCATCCGTCGAGACTGCTAACTAGAATTCGGCACCTGCGAGGTGCATTTGAATGCACCTCGCAGGTGTACTAGCTCTGCGATTACCTGGTAACCCGCTGCACTTCTCGGGTCAAATCCTATTCTGTGCATCAAGTCAAACACCGCGCAAGAACTGGTTTGAGGATTACCGGGAAATCCGGACACGAATAAGCTCACGCCGCCTTAAGAATATCCCTCAACACATAAGGCAGGATGCCGCCATGCTTGTAATAGTCCACCTCGATGGGCGTATCGATGCGCGACTTTACCTTGACGTGCTGGGTTTCGCCGTTGGCTCGTTTGATTGCTAGGGTCAGCTCTTGTTGGGGGGCGATTTGGTCTAGGCCTTGGATGCTGATTTCTTCTTCGCCGGTGATCCCTAAACTCTGGGCGGAATCGCTGCCGAGGAATTGCAAGGGGAGCACGCCCATACCTACCAGGTTGGAGCGGTGGATGCGCTCGAAGCTGCGGGCCACCACGGCCTTGACGCCTAGAAGTTGGGTGCCCTTGGCGGCCCAGTCGCGGGAGGAGCCGGTGCCGTATTCCTCGCCGGCGAAGATTACGGTGGGGATGCCATCTTCGATGTATTTCATGGCGGCGTCGTAGATGGTCATGGGGTTGCCGCTGGGTTGGAACAAGGTGAGGCCGCCTTCGATCCGGGAGCCATCGGGTTTGGGCGGGAGCATGAGGTTCTTGATGCGCACGTTGGCGAAGGTGCCGCGCATCATCACTTCATGGTTGCCGCGGCGGGCGCCGTAGCTGTTGAAATCCGCCTTCACCACGCCGTTGCCCAGAAGATATTTGCCTGCCGGTGCGCTATCCTTGATGGAACCGGCGGGGCTGATGTGATCGGTGGTGACGGAATCGCCGAACACTCCCAGAACTCGAGCGCCGGTGATGGCGCTCACGGCGCCGGGCTGCATGCCGAAATCGCCGAAGAAGGGCGGCTCGGCGATGTAGGTGGAAGCGGGCCAGTTATAGACTTGGCCGGTGGTCGTGGGAACATCGTTCCACAAGTCGTTGCCGTGCGTGAAGTCGCTGTAGAGGCTCTGGAAGGTTTTCGGATCCATGGCGAATTTCAGGCAATCGTGGATCTCCTGGCTGGTGGGCCAGACATCGCCGATCCAGACGTCCTTACCGTCCGTACCTTTTCCGAGCGGTTCGCTCATCAGATCCTTTAGCACCGTGCCAGCAATGGCGTAGGCCACGACCAAGGGCGGAGACGCGAGGAAGTTCGCGCGCAGATTGGCATGAATGCGCGCCTCGAAATTGCGGTTGCCCGAAAGCACGGCGGCGCACACGAGATCGTTCTTGACGATGGCATCCTCGATGGTTTCGGATAACGGCCCGGCATTGCCGATACAGGTGGTGCAGCCATAGCCCGCGAGGTAGAAGCCCAGCTTTTCCAGGGAAGGTAACAGACCCGCTCTTGTCAGGTATTCAGTCACCACCCGTGAGCCGGGCGCCAGCGATGTCTTGATGTGCGGCTTGACGGTGAGTCCTTTCTCCGCAGCCTTCTTCGCGAGGAGCCCCGCGGCGATGAGTACGCTGGGATTGGAGGTGTTGGTGCAAGAAGTGATGGCCGCGATTAGCACATCGCCAGAGCCGACGTCGATGCCATCCTTGGTGGTGATGCGCAACGCCAAGTCTTCTGCCTTCTTGGCGAAACCGTTGTCCGCTGCCGGCTTGGAGAAGAGATCGGAGAATTGCGTCTTGACCTCGCCCAGTTCGATGCGGTCTTGCGGGCGCTTAGGCCCAGCGAGAGAGGGTGTTACCGTGGACAGATCCAGATCCAGAGTTTGGGTGTAATCGATGTCGCCGACCTTGGGAACGCCATAGAGTTTCTGCGCCTTGAAGTAGGCGGCGAAGGCTTGTA
This sequence comes from Burkholderiales bacterium, assembly GCA_046160525.1. GTDB lineage: Bacteria > Pseudomonadota > Gammaproteobacteria > Burkholderiales > SHXO01 > SHXO01. The sequence goes on along the minus strand of JBJXGQ010000413.1, from coordinate 10,135 downwards.
TTTCTTCCTTGGTGCGTCCGGTGCCTTCGAAATATCTCACCGTCACGTCGTCCACGGGGAAAAAACCCATGGTGGCGCCGTACTCGGGCGCCATGTTGGCGATGGTGGCGCGGTCGGGCAGTGCGAGATTTTCCACGCCTTCGCCAAAGAATTCGACGAACTTGCCCACGACCTTGGCCTTGCGCAACATTTCGGTGATGGTGAGCACGAGATCCGTTGCGGTCACGCCGCCACGCAGCTTGCCGGTGAGATGCACCCCTACCACATCGGGAGTCAGGAAGTACACCGGCTGCCCTAACATGCCGGCTTCCGCTTCGATGCCGCCCACGCCCCAGCCCACCACGCCGATACCGTTGATCATGGTGGTGTGAGAATCCGTACCCACCAAGGTGTCCGGGTAATAGACGCCACCCTTGTTGTGCACGCCGCGCGCGAGGTATTCCAGATTCACCTGGTGCACGATGCCGATGCCCGGGGGCACCACCTTGAAGGTGTCGAAGGCTTGCATGCCCCACTTCATGAACTGGTAGCGCTCGCCGTTGCGCTCGAATTCCAGCGCCATGTTCTTGCGTAGCGCATCGGCCGAACCGTAGTGGTCGATCTGAACGGAGTGATCCACCACCAAATCCACGGGAACCAGAGGCTCGATCACCTTCGGATTCTTGCCCATGCGGCTTGCCACGCTACGCATGGCGGCGAGGTCGGCGAGGAGCGGAATGCCGGTGAAGTCTTGCAACACGATGCGCGCGACCACGAAGGGAATTTCGTCGGTGCGTAGCGCATTGGGTTTCCAGTTGGCCAGCTGGCGGACGTGCTCTTCGGTGACTTTCTTGCCGTCGCAGTTGCGCAGCACCGATTCCAGCACGATGCGGATGGATACGGGCAAGCGCGAAATTTTGCCTACCTTCGCCTTCTCCAGGGCGCGCAGCGAGTAGTACTTGCCCGCCTTCCCGGTGGCCGGTTTGAACTCCTGAAGGGTGTTGAACAGGTTATGGGTCATGGCTGGGCTCTCGTGTGAAAAAGGGGGGATGCTTTGCGTATAAGCCCGTTGGCCCTGAGGCTGTCGAAGGGTGGATGGCTTCGATCGTTCGACAAGCTCACGACTCAGCCCGAACGGCTAACCGAGCAGCATTGGGTGGGGTCTTAGATCACCATCAAATCGACAAACTCATGGATAGGCGTGCCATCGAGTTTCTTGGAATCCAGGCATAGATCCAGGATGGCTTGTTGCTGTTTCGCGGGGAAGCGGCGCGCGAGGTTGGTTTTGAATTTCTCCACTAGCACGGGCATGCCTTCCTTGCGGCGGCGTTTGTGGCCGATGGGGTACTCCACGACGATTTCCTTCAGTTTTTTGCCGTCCTTGAATTCCACCGTGAGGGCATTGGCGATGGAGCGCTTCTCCGGGTCGTGATAGTCCTTGGTGAATTGTTTGTCTTCCACGCATTCGATTTTGTCGCGCAGCTTGTCGATGCGCGGATCGGAGGCGATGTTGTCTTCGTAGTCGGATGCCGTGAGGCGGCCGTAGAGAATGGGCACGGCCACCATGTATTGCACGCAATGATCGCGGTCGGCCGGGTTGTCGAGCGGCCCTTTCTTGTCGATGATGCGGATGCAGGCTTCGTGGGTGCGGATGGTGATCTTCTTGATGTCCTCCGCGCTCTTCTTGAGCTTGGCCAGCTCCGCGTGAATTTGCATGGCGGCTTCCACGGCGGTTTGCGAATGAAATTCCGCCGGGAAGGAAATCTTGAACAGCACGTTCTCCATCACGTAGGAGCCATAGGGGCGCTGAAACTTGAATGGGTTGCCCTTGAACAGCACGTCGTAGAAGCCCCAGCCCTTGGCGCTTAGCACGGAGGGATAACCCATTTCGCCGGTCTTGGCGATCAATGCCAGGCGCACGGCGCGGCTGGTGGCATCACCCGCTGCCCAGCTTTTGCGCGATCCCGTGTTGGGTGCGTGGCGGTAGGTGCGCAATGCTTGCCCATCCACCCAGGCCAATGACAATGCGTTGATGATTTCTTCCTTGTTCAAGCCCAACATTTCGGCGACCACGGCAGTGGAGGCGACCTTCACCAACACCACGTGATCCAGGCCTACCTTGTTGAAGCTGTTCTCCAATGCGATGCAGCCTTGAATTTCGTGGGCCTTGATCATGGCCGTCAACACGTCCTTCACGGTGAAGGGCTTCTTGCCATTGGCCAGCGCGTTGCGGGAGAGCCAATCGGCGGTGGCGAGAATGCCCCCGAGATTATCCGAAGGATGTCCCCACTCGGCGGCGAGCCAGGTGTCGTTGAAATCCAGCCAGCGAATCATGGCGCCGATGTTGAAGGCGGCCTGAATGGGATCGAGCTGGAAAGATGTACCCGGTACCTTCGCCCCATTGGGCACCGTCGTGCCAGGCACTACAGGCCCTAGGAATTTGGTGCACGCAGGATATTCCAGCGCTTCGAAGCCGCAGCCCAGCGTATCCATCAAGCAATAGCGCGCCGTATCGTAAGCTTCTGGGCTGCGGATCGGATAGTTGGAAACGTAGTGGGCGATGTCGGCGAGAACTTTATCGGGTTTGGGGCGGACGTTGGAGATGTGTGATGACATAGGGACTGGGGGCTGGGGACTGGGGGCTAGGGACTGGGGGCTAGGCGCTGCGGACCGGGGCGGGGGTGGGGGTTAAGGTTTTAGCCCCAAGACCCCAGCCCCTAGCCCCTGGCACTTAACCCCTGCCTTCAATTGGTACCCACTTCAAATTCTCCGGCCCTGTGTAGTTGGCGCTGGGGCGGATGATTTTGCCGTCGGTGCGTTGTTCGATGACGTGGGCGGACCAGCCGGCAGTGCGGCTGATGACGAAAACCGGTGTGAACATGGCGGTGGGTACGCCCATCATGTGGTAGCTGGTGGCGCTGTACCAATCCAGGTTGGGGAACATTTTCTTTTCGCGCCACATGACGGATTCGATGCGCTCGGAAATATCGTAGAGCTTCATATCCCCGGCATCCTCCGATAGGCGCTTGGCGACTTCCTTGATGACGTTGTTGCGCGGGTCGGCGATGGTGTAGACCGGATGGCCGAAGCCGATGATGATCTGCTTCTCCGCGATGCGCCGCACGATGTCGGTTTCCGCGCTGGCGGGCGTATCGTAGCGGCCGATCACGTCGAAGGCGAACTCGTTGGCGCCTCCATGCTTGGGGCCCTTCAATGCGCCGATGGCACCGGTGATGGCCGAGTACATGTCCGAGCCCGTACCGGCGACCACTCGCGCGGCGAAAGTCGATGCGTTGAACTCGTGCTCGGCATAGAGGATGAGGGAAGTGTGCATGGCGCGCTCCCACAATAGCGACGGCGGCCGGCCGTGCAGCAGATGCAAGAAATGCCCCCCCACGGATTCGTCGTCGGTCTCCACTTCGATGCGCCGCCCGGAGTGGGAATAGTGATACCAGTAGAGCAGCATGGAGCCGAAGCTCGCGATCAAGCGGTCCGCGATGTTGCGCGCGATGGCAAGCTTGTGATCCTCGGGCTCTGGCAGTACGGCACCCATGGCGGAACAGCCCGTGCGCAATACATCCATGGGATGGGTGTTGGCCGGAATGCATTCGAGGATGTCTTGCACGGTGGCGGGTAATCCGCGCATCGCCTTGAGTTTGCGCTTGTAGCCTGCCAGCTCGGCTGTGTTGGGCAGCTTGCCGTGAATGAGCAGGTAGGCCACTTCCTCGAATTGCGCCTTATCGGCGAAGTCGAGAATGTCGTAGCCGCGGTAGTGCAAATCGTTCCCGGCGCGGCCCACGGTGCAGAGGGCCGTGTTTCCGGCGGGCACGCCAGAGAGCGCGACGGATTTCTTGGGCTTAAGCGTGGCAGTAGCTTGCGTGGTCATTTGTGTCTCATTTGTGTTTGTCCTTCGCGAAAAGCTGGTCGAGCTTACGTTCGTAATCGTGATAGTCGAGGAAGTCGTAGAGTTCCGCGCGCGTTTGCATGCTGTCCACGACATTCTTCTGCGTGCCATCGCGGCGCACGCTCTGGTAGACGTTGAGCGCGGCCTTGTTCATGGCGCGGAAAGCCGACAGCGGATAGAGCACTAGACTCACGTTGGCTGAGCGCAGCTCATCCACGGTGAAAAGCGGCGTGCTGCCAAATTCCGTGATGTTCGCCAGCACGGGAACCTTCACCGCGTCCGCGAATTTCTTGTACATGGCAAGTTCGGTCATGGCTTCGGGGAAGATCATGTCCGCGCCAGCTGCCACGCAGGCACAGGCACGGTCCACGGCCGATTGCAAGCCTTCCACGGCGAGTGCATCGGTGCGGGCCATGATGACGAAATTAGGATCCGTGCGCGCATCCACCGCGGCCTTGATGCGGTCCACCATCTCCGCTTGGGAGACGATCTCCTTATTGGGCCGGTGGCCGCAGCGCTTGGCTTGCACTTGGTCTTCGATGTGCATCGCGCCGGCGCCAAATTTGATAAGGGACTTTACCGTTCGGGCGATGTTGAAGGCGCCGCCGAAACCGGTGTCCACATCCACCAGCAGGGGCAGGGCGCACACATCGGTGATGCGGCGTATGTCGGTGAGTACGTCATCCAGCGTGCTGATGCCCAGGTCCGGTAACCCTAGGGAACCGGCGGCTACACCTCCGCCTGACAGATATATCGCCCGATAGCCCGTGCGTTCGGCCAGCCGCGCATGGTAGGCGTTGATCGCCCCGATGACTTGTAGCGGCTGTTCTTCGGTGACGGCTTGGCGGAAGCGGGCGCCGGCCGATTGCGATTGCATGCTGTGCGACTCCTAAACAAAACCTTTAACGCAAAGGGCGCAAAGGACGCAAAGACGCAAAGAAAATCCGAAACACCGCGTTTCACTCATAGCTTTCCTTTGCGTCCTTTGCGTCTTTGCGTTGAGGCCTTCGAGGTTTTTCCTAGCCAAGCAAGTGCTTCACGGCGTCGCGCTCTTCGAGCAATTCCTTGTGGGTGGCCTGCATGCGAGCCTTGCTGAATTCGCTCAACTCGACGCCCTTCACTATTTCATAGCGGCCGCTCTTGCAAGTGACCGGGTAGCCATAAATGCATCCTTCCGGAATGCCGTAGCTGCCATCCGAAGGTACGCCCATGGAAACCCAGTCGCCCGCGCGGGTGCCGTTGACCCAGTCGCGCACATGGTCCACGGCGGCGTTGGCTGCGCTCGCCGCGCTCGACAAGCCGCGCGCCTCGATGATGGCGGCCCCGCGCTTTTGCACCACCGGGATGAAGTGGTTTTCCAACCAGCTTTGGTCGTTGATGGCGCTCCACACCTTCGTGCCATCGGCCTCGGCTTGGAACAAATCCGGATACTGGGTGGCCGAGTGGTTGCCCCAGATGGTGATCTTGCGAATGCTGGACACGGGCTTGCCGAGCTTGGAGGCTACCTGCGAAAGCGCGCGGTTGTGGTCCAGGCGCATCATGGCGGTGAAGCTTTCGCGCTTCAAGTCCGGCGCGTTGCGCATGGCGATGTAGGCATTGGTGTTGGCCGGGTTGCCAACCACCAGCACCTTGACGTCAGGCTTGGCGGCTTCGTTGAGGGCCTTGCCCTGGGTGGTGAAAATGGCGCCGTTGCTCTCCAGCAAATCCTTGCGCTCCATGCCCTTGGCGCGCGGGCGCGCACCCACGAGCAAGCCGATGTCGATATCCCGGAAGGCAGTCTTTGGATCATCCGTGACCACGATGCCTTGGAGCAGCGGGAAAGCGCAATCTTCCAGTTCCATCACTACGCCCTTCACGGCGGCCATGGACTGGGGAATATCCAGAAGTTGCAGGATGACTGGCTGATCGGCCCCCAGCATTTCGCCGTTGGCGATGCGGAACAACAGGCTGTAGCCGATTTGGCCGGCGGCGCCAGTGACCGCGACTCTGACAGGAGCTTTCATGGGTGGTCTCGCTTGATTGGGAGTGAACTCGTAGCGCCGGCACCCGTGGGCGGCGGGAGCTACCCAAGGGCTGGTGCGAAGCGCGTGATGGTAGCGAACCACCCCTTGGCGTGTCAACGACAAGTGCCATGTCTTATATAAGACTGGCGTAGACGAGACATAGGACAATGTGCTAAATAGCGCTTGCGCCATGAAACCCCATAACGATTCCCCCGCCTTTCATCCCCTCTACCGCCAGATCAAGGCCTTGATTACGCAAAGCCTAGTGGCGGCCGAATGGAAACCCGGCACCGTCATCCCCAGCGAGTTGGACTTGGCCAAGCGTTACAACGTGAGCCAGGGTACCGTGCGCAAGGCCATCAGCGAGCTGGCGGAGGAAAAACTGCTTGTCCGTTACCAGGGGCGCGGCACGTTCGTGGCCTCCCATGCCGAGGAGCGCGTGCAATTTCCCTTCTTGCGGATCACCCCGGACCAGGGAGATCTCGCGAATCTGAGCGCGACCTTGATCAGCCTGGAACGCCTGCGCGCCGATGCGCGCTGCTCGCAAGCGCTGCGGATCAAGCGCGGCGCCTCGGTGCTGCAGCTCAAAAGGCGCTTGGCGCTCAACGGCAAGGACGTGTGCTTCGAGGAAGTACACCTTCCGGTTGCGCTCTTCAAGGGCCTGTCCGTAGCGCTGGTGGAACGCCACGAGTGCATGCTCTACAGCATGTTCGAAGGCGCTTTCGGCGTGCGCGCGCTGCACGCCCACGAACGCATCCGGGCGGTGGAAGCCATGGGCGAAGCTGGGCGGGAGCTCAAGGTGGCGCCAAGTTCCCCGCTATTGCTGGTGGAGCGCGTCACCACCACCTATTCGGGTATTCCCATGGAATGGCGCATGAGTTACTGCGACACCCGTTTGCATCACTACAGGAACCTTATTAACTGACCGCGCGACCACAGGGCGAAAAAACATGTCCATTACGAGCGAGCCGGCGCCGAAAAAACGGCCCAAGCACCTGGATCTTGTAAAGATCCGGCTACCCTTGCCAGGGGTGATATCCATCATGCACCGGATCAGCGGCGCGGCGCTATTCCTATTCCTGCCGTTGCTGTTGTGCTTGTTTCAGTCCAGCGTCAGCTCCGAGGCAAGCTATGCCCAGTTCCAAAAAGCGCTGGCGAATCCGCTTCTCAAGCTGTTATTGATCGCGCTCCTCTGGGGCTTCTTGCATCATTTCTGCGCGGGTATCCGTTACCTTGCGCTGGACATGCACTGGGGTAGCGAACTCAAGGCGGCGCGCGCGACCAGTTGGGCCGTGCTCGCGGTGAGTATAGTGCTCACCCTCATTCTTGGAGCCCGCATATGGTGAACAGCAAAGTGGTGGTCGGCGCCCATTACGGCTTGAAGGATTGGCTGGCCCAGCGCGTCACGGCCGTGGTGATGGCCCTGTATTCGGTCTGGATGTTCGGGTTGTTGCTGGTTTCCCCGCCCAACGATTTCGCCGCCTGGCGCGGGTTGTTTTCCCATTCCGGGATCAAGGCCGCGACCTTCGTCTTTCTGGTCAGTTTGTTCTGGCACGCCTGGATCGGCGTGCGCGACATTTTCATGGATTACATCCAACCCACGGGGCTGCGCCTCATGCTGCAAGTGCTGGCGATCGTCGCCCTGGTGGGCTACGCCGGTTGGTCCATTCAAATTTTGTGGAGTATCTAGATGGCATTACCGAAACGTAGCTTCGATGCGGTGATCGTGGGGGCGGGCGGCGCGGGCATGCGGGCGTCGCTGCAACTCGCGCAGGCCGGCTACAAGGTGGCGGTGCTGTCCAAGGTATTCCCCACGCGTTCCCACACGGTGGCGGCCCAAGGCGGAATCGGCGCGGCCCTGGGCAACATGGGCGAGGACAACTGGCTTTGGCACATGTACGACACCATCAAAGGGTCCGATTACCTGGGCGACCAGGACGCCATCGAGTTCATGTGCCGCATGGCCCCTCAGGCGGTAATCGAGCTGGAACACTTCGGCATGCCCTTCGACCGCAATGACAATGGCTCCGTCTACCAGCGGCCCTTTGGAGGCCACTCGCAGAATTTCGGCGAACGCCCGGTGCAACGCAGTTGTTGCGCGGCGGACCGCACCGGTCACGCCATGTTGCACACGCTCTATCAAAGAAACGTGCGCGCCAACACCCACTTCCTGGTGGAGTGGATGGCCCTGGATCTCATTCGCGATGCCAGCGGGCAGGTGCTGGGCGTCACGGCCCTGGAGATGGAAACGGGCGAGGTGTACGTGCTCCACGCCCGCGCCACCATCTTCGCCACCGGTGGGGCAGGGCGCGTGTTTTCCGCCAGCACGAATGCGTTCATCAATACCGGTGATGGCCTAGGCATGGCCGCGCGGGCCGGCATACCGCTGGAGGATATGGAGTTCTGGCAATTCCATCCCACGGGAGTGGCGGGTGCCGGGGTACTCATCACCGAGGGCGTGCGCGGGGAGGGCGGTTATCTGCTCAACAAGAACGGCGAGCGTTTCATGGAGCGCTATGCGCCCACCATGAAGGATCTGGCCAGCCGGGACGTGGTGTCGCGCGCCATGGCGACAGAAATCAAGGAAGGCCGCGGCTGCGGGCCCGAGGCAGATTACGTGCTCCTCAAGCTCGACCATCTGGGCGTGGACGTGGTGGAAAAGCGCCTACCGGGTATCCGCGAGATCGCCAAGAAGTTCGCTAATGTGGACCCCGTAAGTGAACCCATTCCCGTGGTCCCCACGGTGCATTACCAGATGGGAGGTATTCCCTCCAATTACCACGGCGAAGTGGTCGCGCCCAAGAATGGCAATCCAGAGTCCAAGGTGGCCGGCTTCTACGCCGCCGGGGAGTGCGGCTGCGCCTCCGTACACGGCGCCAACCGCTTAGGCACCAATTCCCTCACGGATCTGCTGGTCTTCGGTAAATCCGCCGGCGACAGCGTGATCAAGTTCCTGCAAGAAAACCCGGGCATCAAGGACCTGCCGGCGGATGCCGCCGAGAGCACTCTCGCACGTCTTAACCGCCTGGATACCCAGCAAGGCGGAGAAAGTGTCCACGAGGTGGGGGCGGCCATGCGCCGGACCATGCAGGCCCACTGCGGCGTGTTTCGCTTCCCTGACCTGCTGGAAGACGGGGTGAAGAAGATCAAGGAAATCGCCCAGCGAGCCCAACGTACCCAGATCAAGGACAAGAGCAAGGTGTTCAACACCGCGAGGGTTGAGGCCCTGGAACTGGACAACCTCATCGAGGTGGCCGTGGCCTCGCTGGTGTGCGCCGAAGCCCGCAAGGAAAGCCGCGGCGCCCACGACCGTGCCGATTACCCCAACCGCGACGACGTGAATTTTCTCAAGCACTCTCTTTGGTACAAGGAAGGCAGCCGCTTGGATTACAAACCCGTCCATCTCAAACCGCTAACGGCGCAGAGTTTCGAGCCGAAGGTGAGAACTTATTAGAGGCGAGGGGCTAGGGGCTTGGGGCTTGGAAGTTCGGTTTTCACAAGTCCCTAGTGCCCAGTTCCCAGCCCCCAGAAAAAAACATGCATTTCAAAATCTACCGCTACGATCCAGATAAGGACGCGGCTCCCTACATGCAGGACTACCAGGTGGAACTGCAGGAGAGCGACCGCATGTTGCTCGACGCTTTGATTCGCATCAAGGTCATGGACGATACCTTGTCCTTGCGGCGCTCTTGCCGGGAAGGGGTGTGCGGGTCCGATGCCATGAACATCAATGGCAAGAATGGGCTGGCGTGCATCACCCGCATTGCGGACTTGAAAGAGCCCGTGGAAATCCGGCCTTTGCCGGGGTTGCCCGTGATCCGCGACCTGATCGTGGACCTGGCCCAGTTCTTCAAGCAATACCACTCCGTCAAGCCCTACCTGGTGAACAACGATTCGCCACCCGAAACGGAGCGCATGCAAAGCCCGCAGGAGCGGGCGCAATTGGATGGCTTGTACGAGTGCATCCTGTGCGCTTGCTGTACCACGGCCTGCCCGTCCTTCTGGTGGAATCCCGACAAATTCGTGGGCCCGGCTGGGCTGTTGCAAGCCTACCGGTTCCTGGCCGATTCGCGCGACCAGAGTGCGGCCGAGCGGCTGGATAATCTGGAAGACCCTTACCGCTTATTCCGTTGCCATACCATCATGAACTGCGTGGATGTGTGCCCGAAAGGCCTTAATCCCACCAAGGCCATCGGCAAGATCAAGGAGTTGATGGTGAGGCGGACTGTCTAGTCGTGGCTGGCAGTGA
>JBJXGQ010000412.1:0-2685 GCA_046160525.1 Burkholderiales bacterium | reverse complement strand
ATATCCACAAGACGGACGGTTGGGTTGTGGTACTCAAGGGTAAGCACCACCACTTTGGCCCAGGGCAGGATCAAGGCAAGCCGGTTCAGGCGTGGTTCCAGCCGGCCAACGGCGTGCATAACGACGTTTGCTCAATGGAGGGCGAATGCATCGTGTTCGCCTACAACCCGGGCGGGGCCGACTTCATTCCGACGGACGCCAGCTACAAGGAGCCTGCGGGTACCCCCAAAATGCGCATGACCTACCAAGGCGAAGTGAAGTACACCGCCCTGGATCCCAACGCAGGTGACAAGGGCCCGCTGGCCTGGCAGTTTTACGGCGACCCCGCCAAGGCGGAGCCAACGGGGCGTTTGCTAAAGCTCCCCGGAGGATTCACGCCCGGGCCCCATACCCACGCCTCCGACGCCTATGTCATCGGCTTGGGCGGGTCGATGCACAATTTCGTGCCGGGCAGCTACGACAAGGGCCCGAGCATTGGCGTTGCGGGAATGTGGTTCCAGCCGGCCAACGGCCCCCACGATAACCTTTGCCAGTCCAGCGGCGGATGCACGATCTTCATTCATAACCCAGGCGGCGCCGACTTTATCCCCATCAAGTAATACGTTTGGCCAAGCCGCGTGCGCCTCGGAGTGCGCGCGGCATTTCTATATTTGCGCCTTGCTCGGCAAGAGCGTGCTTTCTAGCACGGTGCGGTCGTTCAATACTCCACCTGAGCGAGGCGAAAGGCGGTTCTCTAGATCGCGGGTTAGATACCAAGCAGCAGAGCGACGTACACGGCCGATGCGATAAGACTCAATACGCTGCGTACACCATGCAGTTTTCCCCAGCGTTCCAGCAATGCCCGGGTTTCTTGCGTGGAGAGGTCGCGGCCCGGCTCCAATAATCTCTGGTTCGTTGGCATTATGACGATGAAGGTAAACGGTACCACCGCGCCAATCAACGCTGCGCCGGCCAGCCACGTTATTCCCCCGCCGAGTAGCCACAAAGCAAGCCCTGACAGGAAACCCACGATTGCCAATGAGGCCTGCATGACCGTGGCCTTCTTGTAGCTCGGCGCCCAAACGGTTGCGGCGATCTTGGTTTCACAGCCCATTCGTGCAGGGTGCTCGGCGAGATTGATGTATATGGCGGCGCCCGCGAACAGGCAGGTGCTCAGCACGGCCAGGAACTGTAGTGCGTAAAGCATTCTTGTCTCCTTGGTGTAACTGTTGCCCATGGGCTTTGGTGAGGGTCGCAAGCAACCAAGCGAAATGCGCTGCCCGAAAAGCCAGGGTACCGCAAGATGCGGCCGAACGCGCCATGCGGGTGATGGATCGTTGCGCCCGAAGCCGGGGTTCAGCTTACCTTGATTTTGCTGCCGCCAATTTGATGAGCTTCCTCGCTCGGCACCCACATGACCGTGACGGTTGTACAAACCGATTCTCGGGCGCGTAGCTCTTGTTTTAGGGAAGCCCCGCGAGACAAAGGCAGCGTTCGCTATTCCAGCCGTGAGAGCGTTCCGAACTGGGACGTGGGCTTAAGCCGTACGGGTGCGGGGCCGATAACCTGGGCAGTCTTTATCCTCCTCCCAGCTTGACCCTTGACGCATTCCCCTAACCAAAACCGCGCGCTACCCGACCCACGGCAGCAAGCTCTCGCTTTGGCGTCCATCGTGGGGACCGTCGTGTGTTGTCTATACGCCCCGCTCTACTACTGGCTGGGGTCGCCTCACGTGGGCCTTGCCTGTTTGTTGGCGGTGCCGTTGTTTGCCGGTGCGCCGCTGATCCAGAGGATTTTGAAACATCCGGCCGCGGGCCTCGAAGTCATCCACTTCACCGCTTACGCGCTCATTACGTGCGTCACCTATCTGCAAGGCGGCCTTGCCAGTTCTCCAACGTTATGGTGGCTGGTATCGATTCCCGTTGTTGCGTTGACTGCGGGAGGGTACCGCTCCGCGGCGATCTGGTTGGTGACGATCCTGGCCACGGTCTGCGCGTTCTACTGGGCTCACTCGGCCGGTTTGTCGCTTCCGGCGGACTTGGGCAAGGCGCCTTTGGCCCTTGTCGCGATCAATGCTGTTTCTCTCTTTGTGGTTATCTTGGCGTTTTTGGTGCTGGTGGAGCGTGCTCGCCACCGAGCGCTCGAAAATCAAAAGGCCCTCAACGAAAATCTGCGCGATGCGGCGGCATCCCTTGAAAGCCAGAACGCGCAGTTGGCGGTAGCACGCGATGAGGCGCTCGCCGCCTCCAAGGCGAAATCGCAATTCCTGGCCAATATGAGCCACGAGATCCGCACTCCGATGAACGGCGTACTGGGCATGGCCCAATTGCTCGCTACCACCTCCTTGAGTTCGGACCAGCAGCGGTTCGTGAAGATGCTCACGGCCAGCGGCGAACACCTTCTCACCGTCATCAACGACATTCTCGATGCGCTTCATCTTTCCCACGTAACGGTTCCGGGCCCCCTTCGCCATGAAGACCTAGAGCGCTTCAATCCCTCGGAAGCGGCGGCGTTGGTGGTGTCTCATCGCGCGTTCGATGCATCCGTGAAGCTGGAAGATCTCAAGGTGCGCTGTCCCTTGCCCGTGGTCGTATGCGTGCCCATCGATCAATTGGTTACCACTGCCTCGCTGACGCGCTTAGGCATTGCGCAAGCGAACAAACCGCTTCGCCTCGCCCACCTGGAGGAAGCGCTGCGCGAAGCCGT
>JBJXGQ010000411.1:0-24072 GCA_046160525.1 Burkholderiales bacterium | reverse complement strand
CCTCGCCCAGATGCGCGGCGAAGTCCGCCCCGTGCAGCACGGGAGCGAAGATAGGCAGCACGATGAGGCAGATTTCCAGCCAGTCGAAGAAGAAGCCCAGGATGAAGGTGAGTACCATCATGAAGATGAGGATCTCCCAACCGGTGTTGAGCCCCGCCTTGTGCAGGAGATCCACCACCACCTCGTCACCGCCCAAGGAGCGGAACACGAAGGAAAACATGGTGGCGCCGAAGAAGATGAAGAAGACCATGGCGTTAGTGAGCGCGGAGGCCTCGATGGTTTCCTTCAAGGCTTGCCGCGTGAGGCGCTTCTTCCACCACGCCAGTATCAGTGCCCCGAAGGCCCCCACGCCGGCCGCTTCGGTCGGCGTGGCCCACCCGCCGAATATGGAGCCCAGCACGAGCACGATCAGGAAAGTGGGCGGAACAAAACTCTTGAGGATCATCGCCCAAAATTCGCCGCTGGTCTTCGGCCCGATGTCCTTGGGCAAGGGGGGCGCCCACTCGGGTTTGAGGAAGCTGAGGCCGCCGATGTAGATCAGGTACAAGAAAGAAAGGATCAGGCCGGGAATCACGGCGGCGGCGAACAAAGAACCCACCGATACGGACAGCAAGTCCCCCATGATGACAAGCATGATGGAAGGCGGAATCAAGATTCCCAGGGTGCCGGCGGAGGCGATGGTGCCCACCGCCAACTCCTTCTGATAGCCCCGCTCCATCATGGCCGGCAGTGCGATCAAGGTGAGCATGACCACGGAGGCGCCCACGATGCCCGTGGTGGCCGCCATGATGGTCCCCATGAGCGTGACCGACATCGCCAAGCCGCCCGGAATTCGGCGCAGTAGCACTTGCAGGCAATGCAGAAGATCGTTGGCGACGCCGCTTCGCTCGAGCACCGTACCCATGAAGATGAACATGGGCACCGCCACCAGGATCGGGTTCGAGGCCGCCGAGCCGAAGATGCGCGGTAACAAGTTGAAGAACTGCACTGGCATGAAGACATCGAGCCAGATTCCGATGACGCCAAATATGATGGCGATGCCACCCAGCACGAAGGCCACGGGAAAACCGCAGAACAACAGCAGGGTGAGAACGAGGAAAAGGATGAGGGAAAGATGGTGCGCGATCCATTCCATGGCGGCCTCCTAACTCGCGGCCTTGGCGCCGCCGAAAGACGCCGCGGCGCGCAGCCTTTCCGGTCCGTGGAGAAACACGATCACTCGCATCAGCACCGAGAGCACCGCGAACAGCAGGAGCACCAGCCCCGCCAGAAGAAACGTCTTGGGAATCCAGCGGTAGGGCAATCCATTGGCGGATTCGGATCCTTCCATGTCAACGAAGGAGATCCAGGCGAAATCCGCCGCGAAATAAATCGCCACCAGGGTGTAGGGAAGCGCGAAGATGAGGCAGCCGAGGAGTTCCAGCATGGCGTGAGTGCGCGGCTTGGCGTTGGTGGTCGCGACGTCGATGCGCACATGGGTGTTGCGGATGTAGCCCATGCCGATCCAGAAGGAGAACAACGCCGTGTGCAGATGCCATTCGAGTTCCTGCAAGCGCGTGGAACCCATGCCAGGAATCTGAAACCCGAACTTGCGCGAGAGCACGTCGAAGATGATGACGGCCGTGGCCACGAGAAAGAGCCACCCCACGGCTGCGGCGATTTTCTCCAGCACTGCGCCAATGGCGTTACTCACCTCAAGCAGCCGGTCCATGCTCTCCTCCTTATTGGAATTCCTTGCAACAGACCCTAAACCCGGCGGGCCGGCTAATTCTTCAGATATCCATACTCACGCCAAAGAGAATAATTCGCCCGGAACTGCGAGTAGGAATCCCACACCTTCTTGAAGTTGGGATTCTTGGCCGATTCCTCGGCGACGACTTCGCCCCAAGCTTTCTCGTAAGCCTTGAGAATTTCCGGGGACCAGCGCATGAGCTTGACGCCATTCTTATCGCGCATTTCCTGCATGGCCTTCCACTGCACCGCTTCGCTATGCGCGGCGACATCGCGCATCATGTCGCCGCAGGCCAATTCGAGCACGGCCTTTTGGGCGTCGGCCAGGGAATCCCACTTGACTTTGTTGATGAGCAAATGAACGATGGACGCCTGCTGGTGCCAGCCCGGAAAGTAGTAATACTTCGCCACCTGGTGGAACCCCTGCCGCTGGTCCAGGGCCGGCATGGAGAACTCGGTGGCGTCGATCGTCCCCAACTGCAGGGCCTGGAAAATATCGCCAGGCGCCAGCAACTGAGTGGACACCCCAAGGCGTTCCATCACCTTGGCGCCAAAGCCGAAGAAACGCATCTTCAGCCCCTTGAGATCGTTAATGCTCTTGATCTCCTTGCGGAACCAGCCAGAGGCCTCGGGCGCATGAATGCCGCAGGAGAGCGGATGGATGCCATGCTTGTGAAACATCTCCTGTTGCAACTCACTTCCCCCGCCGTAGTACATCCAAGCCATGTATTCCGGGATGGTCGGCCCGAAGGGCACGGTGGAAAACATATTGAACACCGAATCGGTGCCTGAGAAGAACCCGGCGCTCGACCATGCCGCGTCCACCGACCCCTTGGAAGCCGCCTGGATGGACTGCAAGGCTGGAACAAGCGCGCCCGGCTCGTGGAACTTCATTTCGATGGACCCGCCGGATGCCCGCTTTACCCGCTCGGCATAACGAGGCCCCGCCTCCCCCACGATGGGAAGGCTGTTGGGGAAATTATTGGCGACATTGAACTTGACCTTCGGAGCCTGCGCCGCGGCAAGGCCGGCCGCCAGGATTCCCACCGATGCGAAAGTTGCCCACGTGAAGCGAATCGAAGCCCTCATAGACCTCCTCCATATATGTGTTGTAACCGCTCGGTGCCGTTACCGCATTTCCCAACGGCATACCTGCGCGAGAGTACCAGCCGCGTTCCGGCTTGGGAATCCCCGCGAAGATCGAAACCTCAATGCCACCTGAGCGGCGGCCAGATGCCGCCCCTCAGCCCTCTGAGCAAGTTGTTCGGCCAAGCTGTATTGCGCTTTCATCCATACGTGAGTACCGTGGCGAACTTCCCGGCGGTTAAACTTATAGACGTTAGAGCACTAGCGCTTCGCTATCCATAACAACGAATCGTGCCCACACCCATCGTTAACATCGAGGACTTGCGCCAGCTCGCGCGCGGATATCTACCCAAGGCCATTTTCGAGTTCGTCGATGGGGGCGCCACGGACGAGGTGACCTTGCGCGCCAACCGAGAGGATTTCTCGCGCCACCGCTTCATCCCGCGCGTTAACACTGATGTGTCGCAACGTTCGCTTGCCACCACGATACTGGGGCAGCCCGCGAGTCTCCCCATCGTCATCGCGCCCACCGGCCTCGCTGGGTTGGTGAGGCGCAAAGGCGAATGCCTGGAAGCACAAGTGGCCACCCGCCTGGGCATTCCCTATTGCCAAAGCCAAATGTCGGCATCGAGCATCGAGGATATCAGCGCCGCCGCGCCGGGCGCGCACTGGCTGCAGGTCTACCTGCTGAAGGAACGCGATATCAACCGCCGCATCATGCAGCGCGCACGCGCGGCCGGTTACCGTACCTTGGTGCTCACGGTAGACACCAAGACACAAGGCCCGCGCGAGCGCGATATGCGCAATGGTTTCGTGATTCCGCCGCGCATTACGCTGCGCAATCTAGCGGACGCTGTGCGCTGCTGGCGCTGGACTTTGGATGTGCCGTTAGGTCCCACGGTGACTTTCGCGAATTTGGCGGGCGAAACTCATTCCAAGTCCGATCTTTTCACCATCGCTGAATACATCAGAGATTTATATGACTTGAGTTTCGGCTGGGAAGCACTGGAGTGGTGCAAGAGCGAATGGCAAGGACCGGTTGCGGTGAAAGGAATTTTGTCGCCCGAAGATGCGAAGCTCGCCGTGCAACATGGGGCCGATGCCGTGATCGTTTCCAATCACGGTGGCCGCCAATTGGATAGCGCAATTTCCGCCATCGCCGCCCTCCCCGCCGTGGTGGACGCGGTGGGCGGCCGCGCGGAAGTCATCCTCGATGGTGGCGTGCGGCGCGGGATAGATGTGGTGAAGGCATTGTGCCTAGGCGCTCGCGCGTGCATGGTGGGGCGGCCGTTTCTTTACGGCCTGGCCGTGCAAGGCGAAGCCGGTGTGGAAAAGGTGGCCGAGATGTTTCGTAGAGAAATAGACTCGGCCATGTTGCTACTAGGACAATCCTCGCTCGGAGGCTTGGTTCCTGGTCTTCTCGCCCGGCCTTAGCCTGTAGTAACTCCAACGCTAAGCCGCCGCCTAAGGTGGTAAGAATCGAAAAGGCTCTGCCGTGAAAAGAAACGTTTCCGAGTCCAGGTGACTATTCAGCGAACAAAGGCAGAAAAGGCTATCAACGCAAAGACGCAAAGGACGCAAAGAAAAACGCCAAGGAGGTTCTTCGCGTCCTTTGCGTCTTTGCGTTAAGGATTTTTGGGTGTTGTATTTCGTGGTTCGCCCCCTTCAAGGGGACTTCCTGATACCACACGCTATGCGGGTGGTACTTGATTATGCGGGAGGAAGGGCTTAATGATGTGAGTGGCGCCATTCCCACGGCGGAGTGGGTTTTCTGCGCGCACCCCAGAGCCCGGCGTGCTGTCTGCGCGCCTGCTCTTCCGCCTGCGCGTAACGCTCCCTATCTTCCACGGATTGCTCGTGCGCGTAATGCCGGTAATGCCATCCCATTCCCGCGCTGATTTGAGCGAGCGCGGCATCCAGCGTGCGCTTGCAGGTGGCCGAGGCGTTGGGACACGCATCAGAAGGTGCCACCCAGAGCTGTCCAATCAAGCGGTGATACTCATCTTTCTTGTACCAATCAACGCTCACAGGTTTGCGATACACCAACGCGCGCAAGTTACGCGTGGCGTTGTTGCCATGGGGTTGCGCTTTCTCGGGAGCGTCCGACCACGACAAGCGCACCCGAAAACGCTGGCGGTTGGAATCCATCACTTCGACGGTGTCGCCATCGATCACTTTCACCACGCGGCCTTCGAGAATTTCCGCGCGGGCGTGCTGCCATGCAAGGCAGCACCATAGAACAATCAACGCGGCCTTCAAGCTTTCGTACTCGTGGCGCCAACCGCCGAAGACGATTCGCCGCGCTCCGTGCCCAACACCCGGTCACGGCCACTTTGCTTGGCCGCGTATAACGCGCGGTCCGCCGCCGCGATCAACTGTTCGGCTTCCTCGCCATCCTCCGGGTAGGTCGCGACACCTCCGGAAATCGTGATTTGTTGAAGCGGCGTGCCGCCATGGACAAGGCGCAACTCACGCACGTTTTGCGCGATGCGCCGTGCTCTTTGCAAAGCCTGCTCCTTGCCGCAATCGGCCAGCACCAAGGCAAACTCCTCTCCGCCATAACGGCACGCAATGTCGCCCGCGCGCACGCCAGATCTGAGTTGCTCCCCCAGCCCTCGCAGCGCGACGTCGCCCGCATCATGGCCAAAGGTGTCGTTAAGGCGCTTGAAATGATCCGCGTCGAGCATGATGACCGACAGGGCTTTTTCGCTTCGCTTGGCGCGAAACACCTCGCGCCTGAGGGTTTCATCCAAGTAGCGGCGGTTGTAGAGCCCCGTCAGAGAATCCACGATGGATTGGCGGCGGAGCGTTTCGCGCAGGGAGAAACTCGACAAACCTAGGGAGATCTGCTCCGAGAAAGCGCGCGCCAATCTTTGTGCGCGCTCGTCGGCCACCCACGAAGTTCCTTGTGTCGCTTGAACACATACCAATCCCAATATCTCGCCCTGGGCCATCAGCGGCAAACACAATTGTGGAAGCGTATCCGGCGCGAGACCGGCGGAATGAGGGCAGATCAAATCCTGGTCCTTCGAGCGTACCGTATGCGGCTGGCCACGGCGCAAGGCCCAGCACGCCGCCGGATCGAGCACCTCAGGCATGCCCTGCGGATCTCCCCAGGTCGAGCCGCGTTCGAGAACGTTGAGTGAGGGCCGGAACAGATAGACCGCGGCGCTGGTGTCGCGGAACAGCTGCGCACCGAATAATCCGATGGTGCGCAAGGTTTCCTCCATGGAAGACGGCGATTCGAGCCCCACGGCCAGTTCCGCCAGCAAGGAGATTTGCTGGTTACGGATTTCCAACTCGGCCAAACCCCGGGCAAGGCTTTCCGCTGTCGTGCGCTGGGCAATCTCGGCGTTCGCACGCTCGCGCAAGGTGCGGTAGCCCAGCACAAAGAGCACCACGAGCATCCCCATGTTGATGACGCTCACAGTCACGCCGATGGTGGTGGCGCGCTTCACGCGGCGCTCCAATTCCGCCGCCCCATTGGTCACGCGTTCTTGTTCCAGATCGATCATGCTGCCGATGTCCCCGCGAATGCGGTCCATGCGAGGCCTGCTATCGCTGCGATTGACCATCTCCACGGCAGCACCCAGCCCTTTGTCACGCCGCGTAGCCACGAGGGCTTCAAGGGAACGCAAGCGCAAATCCACCAGTGGCAGAACTTCCTTCAACTTGGACGACTGCTGGGCATCAGCGGCGAATTCGGTGCGCGAATCGCCGATCAAATCGCGTAAGCGGCTCAACGCTCCGTGATAGGGTTCCAGGAAATCGGCCTCGCCTGAAAGGGCATAACCGCGCGCGCCACTCTCCGCTTGCGTGAGCAATGCCAATATTTCATGCAGCGTATCGAGATTGCGCTCCACGTGAGTGAGATCGTCCCGCGCCACCCTCACCCACTCCAAGGTTTGCAATGGCGTTAGTGCATTGGCCGCCATGACGAGCAAAGCCGCCCAGAATAGGACCTTCAGACTGAATACGCGCTTCATGCTTGGCGGGGAACCATCTTCAACTTATACATTGACCACGATTCTGCCGAAATGGTTGCCGGATATGCCCAGGCAGCGCTGGCCAATGGCAGCAGGCTCCAGGGCGGCGGCAGATCAAGGCAAGAGCGGATATTGTTGCATTAACCGACCCTTATGGGCGCACCGATTCTTCGCAATAGCGCGATGACGCTCAAGGGCGTGATGCGGCCCGTCCGGGGATTTTCGGAGGGAATGTTCTCGATGGTCATGCTAAACCTCGCCGAGTCGGACTCCACCTCGATACGATGGGTGTTGCGCGTGACTGTTGGGTCCGCCCAGATTTCCACTTGCGTGCGATCCGGTCCGATGCCAGCCAGCGACAAGGCAACGGCCACATTCAGGTTCGCGGGAAACCCCTTCGCGGCCTCCCGCGCGGTACCGGAAAAAATCTTGAGCGGAGCCGCAATCCCGGAGATATCGATGTTGTTTTCCACCAGGAACGGTGCCCCAAGCAGCCCGGCGATGGGCTTGCGGGTAACCAATCGCACCGATTCGATCTTGCCCTCCGCTGCCGCCGTGACGGCATCGAGACCGATTAACGCTCCAGTGGGCACGATGATCTGAGCACCCGTTCTCTTGGCGATGCCTTCAAGCTGAGGGTTAGCGAGCAATGCGCCGCAGGAGAGCACGATGAGTTTCTTCCCTGCCCCAAGCACCGGCTCCGCGATCTGCGCGAGCAGCGCGGCCGGCGCACACTCGGTCACGATATCCGCATTGTGCGCAAGTGCTGCCAGGGGGACGATGGGTACAGGGCGAACCAATCCAGCCAGAAAAGTTTGGGCTTTCGTCTCGTCGCGGACGGCCACCGCGCTGAGACGTAGTCCTGGAATGCCCTTGTCCAATGCACGTGCGATGATCTGCCCAATAGCACCCAACCCGGCGATAGCCACTCTCAATTCTGCATTAGCCTGCATGCTTGTGCAGTTCGGGCAAATCATCGGAAAGCCCAACCTTCGAGAAGCGGGCGGCGATGCGGCTTCCGAGACCCGGTACAACCCGATTCGTTTCCCTCGCCGCGGCACTCAAAATATGGCGAACTTCTTCCTCCAGGCTGCGCCCGTGGCGTTGCGCCCTTCGCTTAAGCTGTGCCTTTATGTCCTCATCGAAATTTCTGACCACTATTTGCGCCACTTTCATACTCCAATAAGTTACGATGGTACTTGATAGCGCTTCAGGAGAGCTCGCATGAGAACCAAACGCAAGTGGCTAGCGGCTTTCACCACATTGTTCGTGGTTGGCGGCGCGTTCGCCGAAATGAAGAACGAACCCTCCGGCTTTCAAGGCGTCGCCTGGGACGAACCTTTAGATGTTGCCAGTGCCCGTATGATTCTCTTGCGCGATGAGGGTACGGTCAAGTACTACAAGCGCACCGGCGACACACTCAAATTCGGGCACGTCGATACGGTGAAGATCGCCTACCGCTACTACAAGGACCAGTTCAGTTCTGGCGTTATTCAAACCTACGGCGGCGCAAACCAGAAAGCAATCTTGGCTACGCTGGCCGGCATGTACGGCGATCCCGTCCGGCCCCGGCAAAAGTTCTTGCAGTATTTCTGGGATGGCGAGAAGGCCTACATCGTCCTCACCTGCGAAGTGAACTCCTATTGCGTCACGGAGATCAACTCCAAGGCGGTGATCCAACGCGAGCAAGCGGAAACCGGCGAGGTCGCGCCGGTACAGCGGAGGGATGACGAATAGACTAAAGCATAATGCCGCCGACGGGGGTAGGCAAAATGCAAGGCTTGAACCCAGACTCACGTAGATGTTGGTGCCATTCACGGGGGGCGGCGGCGACGTATTAATGCCCGGCAGTTAGTGGTGCCCTAATAGGTGAAGGGGAGCATATGCAGTGCGGAAATTGCGATCACGAGAACACCGAAGCGGCGCGCTTTTGCCAGGAATGTGGTCACATCTTGGACCGTGCTTGCACAAATTGCGGACATAGGCAGCCCGCTGCGGCAAAGTTCTGCAATCAGTGTGGCCAACGCGCAGGCGCGCCCGCGTCTACCGTCGCAAGTCACGGGACCCCTCCCGCCAACCCGGTAGCCACAGGTGAGCGCCGCCAGGCAACGGTGCTGTTTAGCGATTTATCGGGCTATACCGCCATGAACGAGCGGCTGGATCCGGAGGAAGTACGACGGATAGTGGGCCGCATCAAGTCCGAATCTGTGCGTATCGTCGAGAACCATGGCGGCATCGTCAACCAGTTCGTGGGAGACGAGATCATGGCCTTGTTCGGCATTCCCGTAGCGCACGAGGATGACCCAGTGCGAGCGGTTCGGGCCGCCACTGAACTACACGACTTAGTCCGTGCTATGAGCCCTGAGGTGGCCCCGCGCATCGGGGCTCCACTTCGGCTGCACACCGGCATCAGCACAGGACTCATCGTTACGGGGACGGAGGACAGGCGCGACGGAACCTATGGCGTTACCGGCGATGCGGTCAACACGGGCGCGAGGCTGGCTAGCCAGGCCGAGAGTGACCAGATCTTAGTTTCAGAGGAGACTCAGCGGCTGATCGCGGACTTTTTCCAGATAAAGCCGCTCGCCCCTGTAGAACTCAAAGGCAAATCGGGCCGTGTCACACCATACCTTGTCACGGATCGTACTGGAATCTCTTCGCGCTTCGAAGCAGCAGCACAACGCGGCTTTACTCAATACTCGGGCCGCCAAAGCGAATTGAGCGCTCTGCAAAATGCGCTACAAAGAATGCGGTCCGGCAAGGGGCAGTTTGTCACCGTCATGGGAGAGCCCGGTATCGGCAAGAGCCGGCTGCTATTCGAGTTCAGGCATTCCCTTCAGGCCGATGAGGTGACGGTCATGGAAGGGCGCTGCCAGATCTACGGCCAGAACACACCTTATCTTCCGTTAGTCGATGCACTGAGGCGAAAACTCAGGATAAATGAGGTACGTGACGCAGCCGCTCTACACGACCATGTGGTAACCGTAGTTCGCTCCATTTCGCAAGATATCGAGAACTTCCTTCCGCAGTATCTGCATCTGCTTTCTATTCCCTCGCAAACATACAGTCTTCCCGCGCCGCTTCAAGGCGATGCGCTGCGGCGCTCCTTCGAGGAAGCCTTCGCCGCCATCGTGACGCTCGCCTCCAAACAAAAGCCGCTGCTCTTGGTGTTGGAGGATTGGCATTGGGCCGACGACGCGAGCGATGCTTCCCTAAAACACTTGGCTGCCCTGGTTCCTTATCACCCGCTACATGTGATCGTCACCTACCGGCCAGACTATGATCGGAAGTGGTCAAACCCGGAAAATTACACGCCGCTGGTATTGCAACCGCTGGGAGAAGCGGAAACCGCTGAGATGTTGCGCTCTGTCTGGAAGGCGCAGCTTCTTCCTGAAGGGTTGGCGGCGCAAATACATAGCCGTACCGATGGGAATGCGCTATTCAACGAAGAGGTCGCTCGTGCTCTCCTTGAGGGCGAGAAGATAAAAGTAGAGGGCGATCGCGCGGTACTGACGACCGGCATCGGGACGCTTCGTCTCCCCGATTCCGTGCATGCCGTTATTCGCGCTCGCGTGGACCGGCTCGACCCTGAACCGCGCGAGGTACTTCGGCTAGCTTCCGTTATTGGCCGGGAATTTACCCGCCCGCTGCTCGAACGCTTGCACCCAGAACCCTCGCGCCTGCCTGGTGCCTTGGAGATTCTGATTCGGCAGGACCTGATCCATCCATTGCGTGTCGTCCCCGAGGCCGCATACCTATTCAAACACGCCCTGATTCAGGATGTGGTTTATGAAACGCTTCTTCTCAGCCAGAGAAAGTCATTGCACGAGCGCATCGGAATGTCCATTGAAACCATGTCAGTGCAACGAATAGAACAACACTACGAAACCCTAGCTGAACATTACGCGAAAAGCGATAACCTCGAAAAAGCCATTGAATATCTGGAAAAGGCGGGAGACAAAGCGGCAAGCCTATTTCTGGTGGTAAAGACCATGCAGCGGTTCCGCGAGGCTTTAGCGATTTTAGATTCGATGACACCCTCTCCTGACATTCAACGCAGGCGAATCGATCTCTCCTTAAAATGGTCCTTATTCGGCAGTTTCTTTCCGGTGCGTGAAGATGTGGCTATGATGGCGACAGCCGTGCGTTATGCTCGCGAATTAGGAGACCAAGCAAGGCTCGCCTACTCGATGTTTTGGCTAGGCCGCGTTCATTACTACCTGTCCGATGCGGAGGATGCCAAGAGGCTGTTTCAGCAATGTTCCCAGTGGTGCGAATCTTCTGGCGACAGAACCCTTACTGCGCTCCTTAACAACAGCTATGGACGTGTCATTCTTTTTTCCAATGATCTCACTACCTGTCGTAAGCTTCTAGTTGAGGCTATCCCTCTCGCGGAAGATCAGGGGTTGGTATTTGAGCACGCGCTCTCGCGTTTTTATCTCGGCCTTGCGCAAGTTTGGCAAGGTGACACGGACGAAGGTATTCAAAACGCCATAAGTGCCCTCAATATTGCGAAGTCAGCTTCGAATCGGTTCATGGAGGCTTGGTGCACTTTTATACTTGGATACACGCATTTCATAGTGGGAAACTGGCCAGACGCGTATCGATTTACTCAACTAGGACACGAGATTGCCGCCGAGATAGGTGCCGAGTCGCCCGCCTATCAAGGTCTTGTTGGTGCGGGCGCGAGCCGTTTTTTCTTGGGTAAGGGGATTGCAGTATTGGAGGATTGCCGACGGGGGATCGCGGGAATATTGTCCACAGAAGCGAAATTCATCCTGACGGTGTGGGGACCGTTCTGCGCCGAGATGCACGCCCTGGCTGGTGACGTTGCCGCCGCCCAGCGGTATGTCGAGATTTCCCGCCAAGTCATCCGGCCCGGATGGAAAATAGGCGCCTTCATACTGCCTCGTGTCGAAGCGACCATCGCCGCGCAGCTTTCCGATCCAGATTGGAGCGCCGTGGAACGCCACATCGAAACCGGGAACGCCGAATCCGAGGAGTGCGGCGTCAAGCCAAACCTGGCGCTAAATTTTTTCCGTCACGCCGAGATCCTCCACAAGAAAGGAGACTTCGGCCGGGCTCTGGAAGAACTGGCCAAGGCGCAAGCGCTATTCCCAACCATGAATATGACCTGGTGGAGCGAACAAGCTGCAAATTTGCAGGAAAGAATTCAGCGGCGAGATGCGTTCAAGTGGTTCGCTCCTAATGTAGACGCATCCCCTCACCAAGAATAAAAAACCACGACGTGCTTGCCCATCTCGGACAGCATCCAGGCAAGGTGGAACCCGGTCTTGCATCCAGCCAGCAGCGCCGGCGCGATATTCATTGCATCAAAAGCAAATCCGCCAATTGGAGTTTTTTTCGAATGGACTTAGAAATTATTGATGTACAACCCAAGAAGTAGGTGATGTTGAAGGGGCAAAGCCGCCGCATAAGAACCGCCCCCACCCTGGCCCTCCCCCGCGCGCTAGGCGCGCAAGGGAGGGAATGTTGCCGTGGATTCGTGACTAAGCGCTCGCTGAGGGAGGGAATTACATCTCGTTCCGTCAATAGGCCAGCCACTCACTATCGATAGAGCCGCAATGTGTCCTCAACGGCGGCAATAGCATCAAAATCCTTATCGTTATGCAGCAAGATGAGGGCGTGCTCAATGGCGACTTGCGCGATCAGGCAATCATTACTACTGCGTGGCGTCTTTCCTGCCCGGCGGCAGGAGTGATAAAGGCGCGCCGCCGCAATGTGCGACTCAACCGGGTGTTTCGGAACGTAGACCCAGAGTTCCGAGAAATACCTGTACCACTTATCGAAACGCTGCTGCGAGTCCGCACCCTGTAGTATCTCTTGAAGGATGACCGGCGCGATTCCGACTACCGCTTCGTCATCGAGCAATTCTCGAAGAACGCGGACCTGAGGCGTCTCGGTGGCCCTAAGAAAATCGATCCATACAGAGGTATCGACCAGAAACATCAGGCGCCCGACCGAACCCTCTTGTAATCGTAGTCCTTGAGCAAACCACCAGTTCCGTAAAGATCGAGGAGTTTCTTCTGTTTGCCGCTCTGCACAAAGCGGCGCAGTGCAATATCCACCGCCTCGCGCTTCGTACCCACTTTAGCGAGCTTCATGGCTTCTCGAATTAGCTTTTCGTCGAGGACGATGTTCGTTCGCACCTTACACCTCCATATGTGTATAGAGCGCCAGTTTATGCGTCGTACCGGCCACGTGCAAGCCGCTGCCGCCTCTTCGCTGCGCATATAGAACCGCAGGCCTGAGCTTCAAAATGAGTGGGTGATGTTGAATCAGCAAGGCCGACGAGTGCGAACCGCCCCCACCCTAGCCCTCCCCCGCGCGCCATGCGCGCAAGGGAGGGAATATTGCCGCGGATACTTTTCGATGCGCTTGCCAGGGAATTAATTACATCTCGCTCTGTCAATAAGTCCCGGAAGGCTTACTTCCGCTCGGCGCCCCCTGCCGCATCTCCGCCACCGCTGCTTTAGCTGCCCCGGCAAGAAAGGCATTGTCCGCCATCAACGTAACGAACTGGAAGCCTTGCGCGATCATCTCCTTCGCCATGGCGGTGGATCCGCAATGAATTCCCGCGTAGACGCCGTGTTTCTTGGCACCCGCGACGATGGTTTTGATGGCATCGAGCACCACTTTGTCGGTGGGCACCCCTGAAGGCGGGTAGCCCAGCGAAATGGCGAGGTCGTTCGGTCCAACGTAGAGCGAGTCCAGGCCAGGGACGCTCAGGATCTCGTCCAAGTTTTCCATCGCCTGCTTGGTTTCGATCATCGCCATGGTGATCAACGTCTCGTTGGCGTGCTTGAAATAGTCCGCGCCGGCATACCAGGTAGCGCGTACCGGGCCGAAACTGCGGTAGCCGCGTGGCGGGTAACGGCAAGCACCCACGAATGCCTCGCACTCGGCGCGCGTGTTGATCATGGGGCAGATGATGCCGTAGGCACCGGCGTCCAGCATCTTCATGATGATGCCCGGCTCGCACCACGGCACGCGTGCGAGAGGCGTGGTGTTGGTGGTGGCGATGGCCTGCAGCATGGTGATGCCCACTTGGTAATCCACGTGACCGTGCTGCAGATCGACGGTCAACCCATCCCAGCCCGCCTGCGCCATGTTCTCCGCCGCCACGGAACTGGGAATGCCCAGCCAGCCATTGATGACAGCGCCGCCTTTTTTCCAAATCGATTTGATTGTGTTTTCTCGCACGGTTAGTATCCGGTGTGATGGTCAGGGGTAACATCATAAGCCATTCCAGGCCACGGCCTGGGGTACAGGGGGAGGATGTCATGCACGCCAGCAAGTTCAACCGCCGTCGTTTTCTCGGCGCGACAGCCGCCGCGGCCGCCGCTCCTTACGTTCGCACCTCCCGCGCAGCGGGTTCCTTGGCGGTGGGATTCTGGGACCACTGGGTGCCCGGCGCGAACGAAACCCTTGCCAAGTTGTGCAACGAATGGGCAGCAAGGGAAAAGGTCGGTCTCAAGATCGATTTCATCACCTCACAAGGCAACAAGCTGCTGCTCACCATCACCTCCGAGGCCCAGGCTAAATCGGGGCACGATCTTCTTTCCTTCGGCACGTGGTACGTCACCGCGCAGGCGAAGAACCTGGAGCCCGTGGGCGATATCGTGCAAGGCCTTATTGCCCAGTACGGCGCCCTGGCGCCCGCCATCGAATATTTAGGAAAACAGGATGGCCAGTGGATAGCGGTACCTGCCACGGCAGGTAGCCAGATGAAGGGCCCATGCGGGCGCATCGATCTGTTCAAGCAGCACGCCGGCATCGACCTCACCAAGATGTATCCGGGTGGCGCGACGCCAGACAAGGCCTTATCCGATAAGTGGACCTGGGACGCGTTCCTGGTGGCGGCGCAGATGTGCCACAAGGCAGGGTTTCCCTTCGGCATCGGCTTCGGGCAAACGGCGGATTCGGTGGATTCTGCCGGAGCGATATTCGCCGCCTACGGCGCGCATCTGGTGGACGCCAAGGGCAACATCACGGTCAAGTCCGATGCCACCCGCCAAGTGTTGGAGTACGCCAAGCGCCTCGCGCAATTTCTTCCGCCGGATGTTTTTGCGTGGGACGACGCCTCCAACAACAAATGGCTGATCTCCGGCAAGGGCGCGCTCATCATGAATCCACCCAGCGCCTGGGCCGTGGCCAAACGAGACAATCCCAAAGTCGCCGAGCAACTGTGGACTTTCCCCGCACCCAAGGGGCCCAAGGGCCGCTACCAGCCGGGCCTGCCCTTCTACTGGGGCATTTGGAAGTTCTCCAAGAACAAGGCGGCGGCGCGCAGCCTGCTCACTCATTTGTCGCAACGCTCCTCCGTGGAGCAACTGGTGCAAGCAAGCGGAGGCTACGACATACCGGCCTTCTCCGGTTTGCGCGACCTCAAGATCTGGGACGATACCGGCCCGCCCAAGGGCACCTTGTCGCACTACCCTCCGCGCGCGGATGTGATCGTGTCGATTCCCGGCGCACCCGCTCCCGCGGCCATCGCCAATCAAATGTTCGCCCAGGCCACCATGCCTAAGATGATCGCCAAGTTCGTCCAGGGCGGCGACTCCATGGACAAGGTGATAGGCTGGGCCGCCTCCGAGCTTGAAGGATTCATGCGCACGTAGTTCAAGAGTCCCATGAAGAATTTCGCGCGGCGCAAATCGACGATTGCGTTTTTGATGGCGCTGCCGCTCATCGTCATCATCGCCGCGCTGGTGCTCTACCCCGCCGTCTACTCGATCTACCTCGCCACGCTCAACAAATCCATGGAGCGCTTCGTGGGGCTGGCGAACTTCAGCTTCTTGTTCAAGCGCGAAACTTTCTGGATGGTCGTCAAGCAGTCCGTCATCTTCGCGGTGACGGCGGTGTTCTTCAAGGCGCTGATCGGATTATTCGTCGCGCACTGCGTGCACAACATCCCCGCCAAGGGCCAGCGCAAATGGCGCGGGATGCTGCTCGTGCCCTGGGTGATCCCCCCCGCCATGAGCACGCTCGCATGGCTGTGGCTATTCGATCCGTCCTACAGCGCCTTCAACTGGATTTTCGAGAGCTTCGGCGCCAAGGGCATTCCCTGGGTGGGAGACCCGTACTGGGCACGCTTCGCGGTGATCCTGGTGAATGTTTGGGTGGGCGCACCCTTCTTCATGATCATGTATCTGGCCGCGTTGAAGTCCGTGCCCGAACAACTCTACGAGGCGGCCGCCATCGACGGCGCCAACTGGTGGCAGAAACTCTGGTTCATCACCTTGCCCATGATGCGCAACATCATATCCATCACGGTGCTGTTCTCGCTGATCGTCACCTTCGCCAACTTCGACATCGTGCGCGTGCTCACCGCCGGCGGGCCGGTGGATCAAACCCACGTCTTCGCCACCTGGGCTTTCAGAGTGGGGATCGAGGGCAACGATATCCCGCTGGGTGCCTGCGTATCGCTATTCATGCTGCCCATCCTGGGCATCGCCGCGGTATTTATCTTGCGCGACGTGACCCGCCGCGTGGGCGAGACGTGAGCATGACACCGTCTGCTGCTCAAGCCACTCTGTCCACAGGCACGCGCAACCTAGGAAGCATGCGGCGCGACCGCCGCCGTGCGCTCTACTGGTCCTACTTCTTTCTGGTTCTGTTCGTGATCTTTTTTCTCACACCGCCGCTGTACATGTTTATTACCTCCCTGAAGACCAGCGCGGAAATTTCCACGGGTACTAATCCCTGGTGGGTGTTTAATCCCACGCTGCAAAACTACAAGGAGCTACTGACTTCGCCCATCTACCTCACCTTCTTCCGCAATTCGGCCATCGTATCCGTGCTGGTGGTCACCATCACCATGGTGGTCAGCGTGCTAGCCGCGTTTTCTCTGTCACGCATGAAGTTCTGGGGATCGGCCACACTCGCCACGGGCGTGTTTCTCACCTACCTGATTCCGGAAACCTTGCTCTTCATCCCGCTGTTCAAGATCTTCGTCTTCGTGCAGGAATGGACTGGCATCGAACTCATCAACCACTGGTGGGTGTTGCTCATCCTATATCCCACGCTCACGGTGCCCTTTTGCACCTGGATCATGATCGGCTACTTCAGCAGCATCCCGAAGGAACTCGATGAAGCCGCCCTGATCGACGGCGCGAACTACTACCAGATGCTGACCAAGATCTTCATCCCCGTGGCGCTGCCCGGCATCATCGCCGCCACCATCTTCGCCTTCACGGTGTCGTGGGCGCAGTTTCTCTATCCGCTCGCCTTCACCACTTCCACCGACCAACTGGTCTTACCCGTGGGCATCATCACCACCTTGATCAAGGGCGATGTCTTCAACTGGGGGCAGATCATGACCGGCGCGCTTCTGGGCGCCGCACCCCCGCTCATCATTTACGCCTTTCTCATGGACTATTACATCGCCGGCCTCACGGCGGGTGCCACAAAGGGATAGTTATGGCCGAGGTCGTGCTGCGCAAGCTGGTCAAGAAATACGACGAAGTACTCGCGGTACGAGGAATCGACTTGCACATCGCCGACAAGGAATTCGTGGTGTTGGTAGGCCCCTCGGGTTGCGGCAAGAGCACCACACTGCGCATGATCGCCGGGCTCGAGGAAATCACGGGAGGAGATGTGATGATCGGCGGAGACATCGTGAACGACGTCCCCCCGAAGGACCGCAACATCGCCATGGTGTTTCAGAATTACGCGCTCTATCCTCATATGACCGTGTTCGAGAACATGTCCTTCGGCTTGCGCCTGAAGAAAACACCCAAGGAAGAAATAAAACGCCAGGTGGATAACGCCGCGCGCATTCTCGACATCAGCGAGCTGCTGGAACGAAAACCGAAGCAGCTTTCCGGCGGGCAGCGCCAGCGCGTGGCCATGGGGCGCGCCATCGTGCGCAACCCGAAAGTGTTTCTATTCGATGAACCGCTCTCCAACCTGGATGCCAAGTTGCGGGTTCAGATGCGCATCGAGATCAAAAAGGTGCACCAGAAAGTGCGCACGACCACCATTTACGTCACCCACGACCAGGTCGAAGCCATGACGCTCGCGGACCGGGTGGTGGTCATGAACGCGGGCATCATCGAGCAGGTAGGGCCGCCCAACGAGTTGTATCACGCGCCCGCCACCAAGTTCGTGGCTGGCTTCATCGGCTCGCCTTCCATGAATTTCATCCCTTGCGCGCTGGAAGAGGCGGCCGGAGGGCTTTGCGTCCGGCTCACGGACAATCTTCGCTTCCCGGTGCCGGACAACGCGCGGTACCGGCCGTATCTCAATCGTAGCGGTCTGCTCCTTGGCTTGCGCCCAGAGCATATACTGGAGCGGCGCTCGACTTTGGAGCCCAACCAACATCCCTTCGATATGAAGCTCGATGTCACCGAGCCCATGGGAATGGATACGCTTATATATTTCTCCATCAACGGCAATGAGATCTGCGGGCGGGTGAGCCCAAACGCCGGCGCACAACCAGGCAAGGTCATTACCCTGGTGGCGGACCTCAACCATATGCATCTCATCGACAACAACACCGGAAAGATTATCTAGAACCATGAGTCTGAACACCCTAACCATCGCCACGGATAGCTTGCGCACCTTCGTGTCCGGAATTTTTTCCAAGGCCGGATGCGCGCGCGACGAAGCGGACCAAATTTCCACTTACTTGCTAGGCGCCAACCTAACGGGCCACGACAGCCACGGCGTCATACGCGTGCCGCGCTACATTCAGTTGATGAACGACGGCCTGGTGCACGCCGGAAAAAAAGTACAGGTCGTATCCGACACACCGGTGCTGTGCGTCGTCGATGGCCAATATGGCTTCGGCCAGACCATCGCTCCCCAGGCCGTGGAAATAGGCATTGGCAAGTGCAAGCAGATGGGGTTGGCGGCGGTGGCGCTGCGCCACTCGGGCCACATCGGAAGAGTCGGTGACTGGGCCGAGATGGCGGCGAAAGCCGGGCTGGTTTCGATTCACTTCGTGAACGCCACGGGTAGTGCGTTGGTAGCCCCCTTCGGAAGTTTCGAGCGGCGCGTCTCCACCGCGCCCTATTGCGTGGGCGTCCCAATCCCAGGCCGCTCACCTCTGATTCTCGATTTCGCCACCTCCCTCGTGGCGGAAGGCAAGGTGCTCGTGGCGAGCCAAGGGGGTAAGGGAATACCCGCGGATGCATTGATCGGCCCCGATGGTGAACTGAGCGACGACACCCGCTTGCTGTATGGCGATTTTCCCGCCACCGGCAAGCGCGACATTCTCACGGGCAAAGGAGCCATCCGCGCCTTCGGCCATCACAAGGGCTCGGGGCTTGCCTTGATGTGCGAACTCTTGGGAGGCGCTCTTACAGGTAACGGTTGCCCGGCCCCCGGGAAGCGCTTTTCCAACGGAATGTTTTCTCTATACATCGATCCAGCCAAGCTCGACGCCTCGGAATATTTTCCGGAGGAAGTCGCCCGTTACGCCGAATACGTCAAGTCCGCCAAGCCCGCCCAGGCAGGCGATGAAACCTTGCTGCCGGGAGAGCCCGAGGAGCGCATGCGCGCTACGCGATTGGCGAAAGGCATTCCCCTCGCCGAGGAAACATGGGCGTCCATCGTGGCTACGGCACGCTCGCTAGGCGTGAGCGCGCCGGGACACGCCTAGACCTTATGACTATCGATCCTTGTTCGATTCATGACACGTTGCTTTCCCTCATCCGCACCCTTCTCCCGGAGGGAGAAGGGCTCTTTACATCCCTCGCCCTCCGGGAGAGGGAACGAGGGTGAGGGCAGTATTGGCTCTAAACTCGGTCCACCATGGTTTCTAGAATGCACAATAAACAGGTACTCGTCATGGGTGCGGTGGCCTACGCGCCCAAAGTGGTCACCATATGGGATGGCTTCAAGGAATATTTTTCCAAGAACGGCTTGCCCTTCGATTACGTGCTGTACTCCAACTACGAGCGCCAAGTCGAAGCCATGTTCGAGGGCGGCATTCATGTGGCCTGGAATTCTCCGCTCGCATGGATTCGGGCACAACGCATGGCCAAGGCACGCGGTCTTCCCATGGAAGCCATTGTCATGCGCGATACGGATTGCGATCTCACCTCCGTCGTCGTGGTGAAATCCAATTCGCAAATCAAGACCGCCAAAGATTTGAAGGGAAAGCGCGTGGCGGTGGGCGCCATCGATTCGCCGCAAGCGACACTGATTCCCCTGGAAGTTCTGCGCCAACAGGGAGTAGTGCCACACACCGATTTTTCCGTGCTGCGCTTCGATGTTCTGGGCGGCAAGCACGGGGATCATATTGGTGGCGAGCGCGACGCCGCGCGTGCCCTCATGGAGGGCCAGGCCGACGCCGCCTGCATGATCGACGGCAATCACCTCGCCTTCATCACCGAGGGCACCCTTCCAGCGGGGCAAACTCGCGTGCTCCTGCAAACACCCGCGTTCGATCATTGCAACTTCAGTGTGAGCCCAGGGGCACCAGCGGATCTGATCGCGCAATTCAAGCGCATGCTGCTCGCCATGTCCTACGCCGATGCCGAAATTCGGCCCTTGCTCGACCTGGAGGGCCTCAAGGCTTGGAGGACGGGCCGCACGGAAGGCTACAAGCTACTTGATGAGGCCGTGAACGAAACGAACTTCTACGATGCCGACGGCAACATCACCATCGCCGGTTATCGATATTGAAGGCACTGGCCTCGATCGCGGCGGCCATCTCCTCATCAAGCGCGCACTGCAAAACATAGCAGCCAGTGCCCGCTTAGGTGTAACAGGAACGGCGCCGGATCTTGCCGTGCATCTGCTTGGCTGGTGCCGCGCTCAGGGCCATGGCTTTAGCCAAGGCACGAATGGCGTCTGTGCCTGGATCACCAAGGGAAGCGCCCAGGCGGGGCGATGGCGCGGCGCCGAATTGGCCGGCGAAGCGGACGGCATAAGCGAGGCGGCCGTAGCGGACTCGCCGCGTGCAACCTGGGGCCTCGCGGCACGCGGCGCCACGGTGGAAGCCGGCGCGCCTCCTTTTCACTTCGCGCTGTCGAACAAACAGGAGATTTGGGCGGACGAAGCCGCCCATCTCTACGCCCAGGCTTTGAACGCGCAGTGGAACCCGGACGAGGCTATCGACTGGAATGCTCCATCCGACTTGCCGCCGGAAATCGAGGATGCGGTGGTACAAGTGATGACCTTTCTTATCGAAAACGAAAACGCCGCCCTGCTGGTACCCGCGCGTTTTCTCGGGCACATCCACCCGCACTTCAAGGAAGTGATTCAGCTCCTCGCACTGCAACTCGCCGATGAAGCGCGCCACGTGGAAGTGTTCACCCGGCGCGCGTTACTCAAACGCAAGCGGCTCGGTCTTTCCACGGCGGGCGCGCAAGCATCGCTCAAAACCTTGTTCGAGGAACCCGAGTTCGCCGTCGCGTCGTTCCTGCTGTCCGTTCTGGGCGAAGGAACGTTCGTTTCGCTGCTGCACTTCCTCGCCGAGCATGCGCCCGATCCGCTCACGCGGCAAATCGCGAAACTCGCGGCGCGCGATGAGGCACGACACGTGGCCTTCGGCATGGCGCACTTGCAATACCAGTTGCGCCGCGACCCAACTTTGCAAGGACGCCTCGCCCAAGCTGTGATGAACCGGTACGACGTGCTTTCCAACACCAGCGGCCTCAATGAGGAAGTGTTCGACTCCCTCGTGCTACTTGCCGCCGGCGGGTGGACACCGCGCGCCATCGAATCCGGATTCGCGAAAGTGCAGGCCCTCAAGCAAGACATGGCTCAAGGCCGAGAACTCAGGTTAAACCGCCTGGGTTTCAGCGAGAGCGACGCCGAGCAACTCTCCAATCTGCACACGCGCAATTTCATGTGAGGGGGTTTTCGCGATAGATCTGGCCCAAATTTCATACACGCCCGCTGCGCGGGCGTGCATTAATTGCCGCCAGTGCTATTTCAAGGTGCCGGCAAAGTTCTGGTTTACCGCGTTCGCGGTGAGATCGCTATAACTACGCGACACCGGCAAGAAGGTAGCAACCTTACCCCTGCGCGTGTAGCTCGGTTTCAAGGTCCCAGTGAATCCCGCGCTGACCGTGCACAGAAATACTCCATTGCTCCCCGTCTTCGTGCATGAAGCGCCGCTCACAGTAACATTGGAGCGTGGCGAACCATTTAGGGTGACAACCCCGCTGATGGTGACTTGCGTGACCGTGGGAGGCGGATTGGTGGTGCTCACCGTGCGAAATGCGGCCACCCCAGTTTTCATGTAGTTCAACGCCATGCCATTGTCCGCGCTGTTGGTTTCAGTGGAAGGGATTCCACATCGCAAATTTCCCCCGCAGGTGTAATCGTTCGGATTGGAAAACTTTCCCAGCTTGGGCCACAAATAACTCATGATGGTGCCGAAGGTCCCACTTATCCCATACCCGTATGCATAAGGGGTAGCGCCTTGTCCGCCGCCTTGCGAGGCCACCGTTGCGCGATCGTGCATCAAGCCTTGGTTGTGCCCTAACTCGTGGGCAAAGGAAGTGATATCGCAATACCAGCCCGAACCCTGGCGGTCCTTTCCTTCCGACACCACGGAATAAGCGTAGGCGCTCGATCCGCTGATGGATGTACCGTTATAGCCGCCGATCCAGGCAATGCCGCATCCCGAGTGATATTGGTTGTAAAAGGGCCGCACCATGCTTACGAGATCCGCGCCTAGAGCGTCGCGCCGCGCCTTGACATTGCTGAAGGCGCCCACGCCGTTGGTCAGATCGGTCAACACGCTGCTATTGGTGGTGGTATCCGAGACACTGACTTGCTCCGCGCCAATCTTGCGGATTTGCATCGCCACGCCGCTATCGATGTAGGCCTGGTTGGTGAGCGCCACCAAGTGATCGATGGCAGCCTGCGCCTGCGCCACGCCCCCCTTATCCGTCACGAAGCCCGGCGAATAAAGCACCAGCACATCCACTACGACCGTACCGGGCAGCGTGCTGGCGCTCACCGCTGCGTCCGCACCGGCCCCTGCCTGGGTGGATGACCCATTAGCTGCCAAGGGCGCCACGGCATCGCCTTCGGTTTGCTCCACTCGTTTCATGCCGAGTTTTCTGGGGTCCACCAAGTAAGTTTGTCCCAGCGCCGTGGATTCGATGGAATACTCGCCTTGCGGAGTGAGGATATGTCCAATGGTTCCCGTGGGACTGTAGGTTAGAACAACGCGGAAGTCTTGGCCGAAGTCCTTGAGGTATCCGATCCAGGTGGCCGATTCCCCGGTAGCGCGGGTTTCCTCGTAGCTCACTCGCACGGAACCCAAGTCTGGCAAAGCCAGCAGTGCTTCATCACCGGGCTGCATTTCGGTCAACGCGGCGAGATTGAGCGTGACCGGCTGAGCGCCTTTGACCGGTGCTTTCTCGGCTTTTTGCGCGATGCGATTCTCGAAAACAAGAGGCCGGCCAGCGGCATCGCCCAGCAACACCTTATCCGCGGAACCTGCCATACCCAACCACTGCTCGCCGTTTACGTAGCCCAAGGAGAAAACACCCGCGGGCGTTGAAAAGACCCCGGACACGCCCTCGGCGCGCACACCGAGCACCATCCGGTGGTTCGCATTCTCGGTTAACACGCCTTCGATCAGATTGACGTCTCCCCCGGCTGAGCGTCTGAGCACCTTGTACGAATAGCTTTTCACACCCGGTACCGCGATCGTGAGTTCCTCTCCCACTTGGATCGTTTGAATGGCACCTCGGTCAAGTTGCACCACCGCGGAGCGCGCGGCAGCCGGCAGATTCGCGGCGAGCGATCCTTCCACTTTCGAAAACAGCGGCGCCGCAGCTAAAGGAAGACTTAGACAAAACGCCAAGGCGCCTGCCAGCTTCGAAATTTTCTTGTACATCATCGGTAAATTCTCCTGTGTCTTGATATGAACAACGCGTGCGGGAAAAGCAGCATGCTTTCTAGCCTAAGCAAAAGCCGCTCACTGGTTCTAAGTTATTGAGGGCATTGCGCAGTCTCAACCTGGCAACGCGGCGCGTCGTCGCAACGCAAAGACAAACAACTAGAGAACTTCGAGTCCCATCACAGCATTACCAAGAATGAGGTCGCTAAAGCGTGCGATGTGATGGGCGCCCAGCAATCGCGTGCGGCCTTGCATGAACGGAAGCATGCGCGGAAATTCCTGGTCTACCAAACCGCGCCGAACCAATTCTTCGGGGCGCGCTTCGCCGCATTCCACCTGAACGGATTTCACCAAAACGAGGTGCTCTGCACCAAGATGGCGAGCAAGCCATACAGACAAACTATCCGAAGTAATGCTCCAGTTGCGTGCGAG
>JBJXGQ010000410.1:0-5484 GCA_046160525.1 Burkholderiales bacterium | reverse complement strand
ATAACCCACGCGCCCAGTAACAACGCAAGGGGCAAGGACTTGGCGCTGATCCAGAGCAGCATCACTACCGATACGAACAGACGGTACAAGTTGGACAGCGCGGCATAAAGGGGGAGAAAGCATCGTTCAAACCTATCCGTTCCAAGCACCTCGGAATGCTTTATCCCGAATAGATACTTCTGCACCAAGGCGAGAAAGGCCGCGTTGCCACGAGCGCCCAGATTGGGGATTTCCAGGGCGTCGGAGAGCACGTAATAGCCATCCAACCGCATCAAGGGATTGCCGTTGAACATCACGGTGGACACGCCTCCAATGGCCATGACGACGAAGGCAATATCGCGCACCAGGCCCTGCTCGGCGTGTAGCCACACCAAGGCGGCCAGCGCGGCGAACAGCAGTTCCACCATGATGCCGGCGGCTCCCACGATCACCCGCCTATGGCGTTCCTTGAATGCGGAGGCCGCCGAGGCATCCACGTAGGGCACGGGAATCAGCAGCATGAGCGACAAACCCATTTCCCGGACTTCGCCCTCCCATACGCGCACCGCGAAAGCATGCCCCAACTCATGGAAGATCTTCATCACCGGATAACACAACGCCATGAGCAACAGATAGCGGTTCTCCAGCAAGCGCCCGCCATGGACCGCGACCTCGCGCCAGTGAGGCATCAGGGCAACCAGCGCCACGCAGACGATGAACGCCCAAGCCGCGAGGCCCGCCCGGGTATACAGAGGACTGACCCACCGCACCCAGCGATTGAGCATCGCCGTGGGATCTAGCAACGGCACCCGGAAGGAAAAGGGATTGACCATGGCCAAGCGTTTTCTCCCGGCGTTGCTCTCGGCGCGCTGAAACATCTCATCCACGTCGGGAGTCATCTCCGATTGAATCAAGTGGTTTTCGTGCAGGGTGCTCAGGATCTGGATCACTTCATCTTGCGTGGGGGCGTGCTCCCCCAAGTGCCCTTT
Organism: Burkholderiales bacterium; assembly: GCA_046160525.1. GTDB lineage: Bacteria > Pseudomonadota > Gammaproteobacteria > Burkholderiales > SHXO01 > SHXO01. The sequence continues at coordinate 4,516 of JBJXGQ010000410.1, read as the reverse complement.
GGCCTGATCCCATACTTCCTGTACCGTCGCCTCGCCAGTCAAGCGGCCCACCACGTGGTAGGCGGTCTCGCTCACGCGATGGATCCGGCCGGAATTGGGGTCTTGCAACAAGTACCAGGCGCTACCCCGGTAGAAGCGTCTTTGCACGCTCACGTGGGCCCGCAGCCGCGGGTGCAGCGTGCTGACCCGGTACCAATGTTCGCTAAATAGAGAGGGGCCCATGCGCTATCCGATCCAGGACCACAGCTTCAGGCGCAACCAGTTCCACGCATCGTGGCCCAGCACCCACCCCAGCGCGCGGCGTTCCACGTCCACCTTTGCCACGCCTTGAAGCCCGGGCCGAAGGTCGAAGGCGGAATCTTCCACGGCCGCTTCGGCCTCGAAGTAATTGCGGCCATCCTTCGTGACGGCCATGGCGGTGATGCGTTTCACCGAGAAGGGAATGGTTTGAGACGGATAGGCCGCGAGATTCAAGGCCCCAGGTTTGCCAAGGGCCACATCGGCGATGTCGCGCTCGTCCACCTCCAAAATAACCCGGTGGCCTTGCAGGGGTGCCAGCACGAACAAGGCATCGCCCTGGCGCACGGGAGCACCCACGGACTGCATGAGATCTCCCTTTAGGATGACGCCCTCGAAGGGGGCTTCAATGCGTGTGCGTTGCAACTGCTGGCCCACCAACTCCAGTTGCACCTTCGCCTCCTGAACCTTGGCGGCCAGTACGCCAATTTGGGAGTAATCGTGCTTGGCGAGCGCATCGCCCAAGGAACTCTCCAAGTGGGCTACCTCACTTTGGCGGCGGCCCTGTTCCAGCTTGAATTCCTCGTCCGAAAGCTCCGCCAGGACTTGCCCAGCCTTGACCTCATCACCGGGGCGCACATGAACTTGCTTGAGGAAGCCATCGGTGGGGGCGGCCAGCGCGCGTTGAAGGGTGCCTTCCAGCCGGGCGGGAGCACTCACGCGGTACTGCACGGGCAGGAAGCCCATCATGGCTATGAACAGCACACCAGCGGCAACGCCAAGCTTGAGCACCGCGGACTTCGACGACCAAGTTCGCAGCCGCTTTCCCAAGGAGCGCGCTACCAGTTGCCACAAGGGTTTATCGGCATCGCACTTGAGTTCAATCACGGGCCCCAGGAGCGCAGCCACATGCCCCATGAAGACCACCTCGTCGGGTAGGAAGGGCCGGGACCTGCCACGCTCGCAGGTCATCGCGCCATAAACTTTCTTATTGCGCGCCAAGGGCACCGTGAGAATGTAGTGGGCGCCTTGCCGGCGCGCCAGTTCGCGATGCGCCAGCATGATGTGGCGGCTGCCTTTTTCCTCCGGAAAACAAAGGGCCGTTTTCTGTAGCGCCGCCTCTTCCATGGCCGCCGTGACAAGGTGAACGCGCGCTTGCTTACCCTTGCCCAGAACCTGGTGGGACTGCGCCACCATTTCGATGGACCGCGCCGTGGAAAAACCCAAGCTCACACGGTCGCAGGCAAACTGTGTGGCAACCTCCGTGACCAGCACCGTGGCGGCGTCTCGCCCGCGCTCGCGCGCCTGGACACCCGCCAAGAGTTTCAGCAATAAAGCCGCGGCCGAAGGGCGTTTCGCCGGTGCGCGCCTAACCGGTGGGGGTTTGGGTGCTCCAGCGGGCGCGGCCGGGCGGGGAAGGTCCCTGCTCGGCCGTGTCGTATTGTCCTGCGCGCTCTTTAGCTTCCTTGGTATCGCGAGCCGAATTTTGGCGCCTTCCGATGTTCCCGCAGCGTTGTTGCCGCGGTCTCACTTATCGGCGGTGGAACGCAAAAATGCAGCAAACCCGGATGTCACTCCAAGGAATTACTCTTGACCCGTTCGCGGGCGCGAACGGGTGGGTTAGACGTTGAAACGAAAATGCATGACGTCGCCGTCGCGCACCACATACTCCTTGCCTTCGAGGCGCATCTTTCCGGCCTCCTTGGCGCCTTGTTCGCCCTTCAGGGTCACGTAGTCGTTGTAAGCGATCACTTCGGCGCGGATGAAGCCCTTCTCGAAGTCTGTGTGGATCACGGCGGCGGCTTTCGGGGCCGTGTCGCCCACATGGATGGTCCATGCGCGCACTTCCTTGGGCCCGGCGGTGAAGTAGGTTTGAAGGCCCAGCAATTGGTAGGCGGCGCGAATCAGGCGGTCCAGTCCCGGTTCCTCCAGGCCTGCGTCGGCGAGAAAAATCTGCTTGTCCTCGTCGCTCAGATCCCCGATCTGGGCTTCCAGCGATGCGCATATGGCCACAACGGGAGCCTTTTCCTTGGCGGCGTACTCCCTGACCTGGTCGAGCAGGGGGTTGTTGGTGAACCCGCCCTCGGCCACGTTGGCCACGTACATGGTCGGCTTCATGGTGAGGAGGAACATGGGTTTGAGCACGTGCCGCTCCTCGGGATACAGGTCCAAGGAGTGGGCGGGCTGGCCTGCGTTTAGAGCCACAAACACCTTTTCCAACACCGCGACCAAGCGCTGAGCTTCCTTGTCTCCGCCCGCTTTCGCGGCCTTGCCGTACTTCAGCAACTGCTTTTCCACAGTGGCAAGGTCTGCCAGCGCCAGTTCGGTATTGATGGTTTCGATGTCCGAGACGGGGTTTACCTTACCCGCGACGTGGACGACGTTAGCGTCCTCAAAACAACGCACCACATGGGCAATGGCGTCGGTCTCCCGGATGTTGGCGAGAAATTGATTGCCCAGGCCCTCGCCCTTGGAAGCCCCGGCGACCAAGCCCGCGATGTCCACGAACTCCACGATGGCAGGGACGACCTTCTGCGGTCTGGCGATGGCCGTAAGGGCCGCCAGCCTTGCATCGGGCACTTCAACGATCCCGACGTTGGGTTCGATAGTGCAAAAAGGATAGTTCTCCGCCGCGATGCCCGCCTTGGTCAGCGCGTTGAACAGGGTGGATTTGCCTACGTTAGGCAGGCCGACGATTCCGCATTTCATATTGAATTCCGTGAAGAGTGAAGCGTGAGACGTGAATAAATTCCGTGAAACGTGAGACGTGAAACGTGAAGGGTGCGCCGCCTTCCGCTTCACGCTTCACGTTTCACGTCTCCCGCCTTAGTGTGTAGCGCATGCATCGCCTTCTCCATCTCGCCCGCCTGAATGAAGGGCCAAACCTTCAAGCTGCGATCCACGGCCTGGGAGATCAGTTCCGCGTCTTCCTGGCTCGGGACGCGCAACACATAGTCCACCACCATGTCGCGTTGGCCCGGATGTCCGATGCCTAGGCGCAAGCGCCAAAAGTTCTGCCCCAATCTGGCGGCGATATCCTTCAGGCCGTTGTGCCCGGCGGCACCGCCACCGAGTTTGAGTTTGGCCGCGCCCGGCGCCAAATCGAGTTCATCATGTACCACCAAAATTTCCTCTGGTGCGATCTTGTAGAAATTAGCGAGTGCTTCCACGGCCTGCCCGCTTGCGTTCATGTAAGTTTGGGGAAGCAGGAACCAGCACTCTTGTGGCGAGGAGAGCCGCCCGGCATAGCCGTGGAACTTGCGCTCCGGACGCAGCTCCACTTTGGCCATCTGGGCAAGGCGTTCCACCCACCAAAACCCGGCATTGTGGCGGGTGCGCTCATATTGCCGTCCGGGATTGCCCAACCCTACCACGAGCCGCATCGTAACGATCTCTTGAAACACTCAAATAAAAAGGCCCGCCTGGTCTGCACCATGCGGGCCCTGTTTGCAAGGGACTGAATTACTTCTTGTCCCCGCCCTTGCCCGCAGGTGCCTTCGCTGCCGCAGGTGCCTTCGCAGCAGCCGGTGCCTTTGCCGCGCCCGCAGCGGGTGCGGCCGCAGCGGCTGGAGCTGCGGCGGCAGCTGCTGCCGGAGCCGCTGCTTCCACCACTTCGGCTTCCGCCCTGGGCACCGGAATGGTTGCCACCACCGCATCGTCTCCCGAACGCAACTGGGTGGATTCCACACCTTGAGGCAGCTTCAACTGCGCCAAGTGGATGGAGTGCCCGATTTGCAAGGTGGATAGATCGACCTCGATGTATTCGGGCAGATCCGCCGGGAGGCAACTGACATCGAGTTGCGACATCACGTGCTGAACCACGCCACCACCCGTCTTGAAACCAGGGGCGATCTCCGCGTTCACGAAGTGCAGGGGAACGCGCATGTGGATCTTGCGGTCCTGGGCGACGCGCTGAAAATCCACGTGCACCACTTCCTGGCGGAAGGGGTGCATCTGGTAATCGCGCAGCAACACCTGCATCTTGTCGCTACCCATGTTCAGATTCAGGATGGACGCGTGAAAAGCCTCCAGCTTGAGCTTGGCCAGCAAGTCCTTGTGATCCACTTCGATACTTGCCGCATCTTGCCCGCCACCGTAGAGGATGCCGGGTACTTTGCCGGTATGGCGCAGGCGGCGGCTCGCACCTCTGCCCTGTGCCGAACGCGGACTTGCGCTAACTTCGATTGACATGACTTCTTACTCCTAGTGACGTTATCCGCGACCAGATAACGGGTTGACGATGAAGCGTGAAGCGTGAGACGTGAAGCGTGAGAGGAAC
>JBJXGQ010000409.1:0-11249 GCA_046160525.1 Burkholderiales bacterium | reverse complement strand
TTTGGTTATGTCCCCCCCCCCCCCCCGCCAACATATCTCCGGCCCAAAACCGTCTTCTCGCGGCACTCCCAACAGCCGAATTCAACCGCTTGGCGCCTCATCTGGAACTGGTCCCGATGCCGCTGGGGGAAGCCCTTTACGAGTCCGGCGGGCGCTTACAGCACGTGTATTTCCCGGCAAACTCCATCGTGTCGTTGCTCTATGTCATGGAGGATGGTGCCTCGGCTGAAATCGCAGTGGTCGGACATGAGGGAATACTTGGCATTGCGCTTTTCATGGGGGGAGAAACCACACCAAGCCGGGCCGTGGTGCAGAGCGCGGGCTACGGTTTCCGTCTGAGTGCGCAAATTTTGAAGGAGGAGTTCAATCGCGGCGGAGTGATCATGCACCTGCTGCTGCGGTACACCCAGGCACTTATCACGCAAATGGCACAGACAGCGGCCTGCAACCGGCACCATTCGGTGGAACAGCAACTGTGCCGTTGGTTGCTGCTGAGCCTGGACCGCTTGCCCAGCGATGAGTTGGCCATGACGCAAGAGTTGATCGCCAACATGCTCGGCGTGCGGCGAGAAGGGGTCACGGAAGCCGCCAGAAAGCTGCAGAATGCCGGATTGATTCGCTACAGCCGTGGCCGCATTACAGTGCTCGACCGCCGGCGGCTGGAGCAAGCGGTCTGCGAGTGTTACACGGTGGTCAAGAAGGAATTCGACCGGCTGCTTTCGGATCCCGTTTCAGGTTTTCATACCCACTAGCAGCGACGCGAGATCTTCGGCATGTTCTTCCTCGCTGGCGAGGATTTCCTTGAGCATGCGCTGCGTGGTGGGATCGTGCCCGGCCAGGTAAGAGATCATTTCTCGGTAGCTTTCGATCGCAATGCGTTCGGCGATCAGATCTTCCTTGATCATTGAGCTGAGCGTATCGCCTTCGGCGTATTCGGCGTGGCTGCGCGCACTCAGTCCATCGGGGGAGAAGTCGGGTTCGCCGCCCAATTCCGTTATGCGATTTGCGAGGCGGTCCGCATGCAACATTTCCTCGCCCGCGTGGGCCAGGAACTCCGCTTTGACGGGTTCGGAATTGATACCCCTTGCCATGAAGTAATGACGTTTGTAGCGCAATACGCAGACGAGTTCCGTGGCAAGCGCGCCATTCAACAGCCCGATGACGGCCTTGCGGTCAGCCCCGTAACCTTCGGTAACCGCGCCTTCCTCGATGTTTTTCCGGGCGCGCTTGCGCAGGGACTGGATGTCGGATAGCGCGCCGCCTTTACCTGCGGGAATCTCGTTTCTACCTTGAGTCATTTTTCACTCCTTTGGTTAATGGTTCGAATGCGTGCGCGAATTGGCAAGGACGTTGACCCGTTTGCGAGGTCCCGTTGGGGCGGGCGCACCGGCAGCGCCTATCATTCCTTTGTCTCGATCAGATGGCCTCCCTCTGCTTCCCACAGATGCTCCGCGGAATTCTCGGACAGATCAAAGAGGCGGGCTGCCTCATCCCAATCGGCCAGTGCCCACCAGGCCTTCAGGTAGTCGGGACGGCGGTTTTCATAATGCAGGTAATAAGCGTGTTCCCATAAGTCGTTCAACAATATCGGAAAGTGGTCCTGCATCATCGGATGGTCATGGCCCGCGGTGGTGATGACTTCCAGCGTACCGCCATCTTTCGGGGTTCGCACCAGCCAGACCCACCCTGAGCCGAATAGCTTGGCGCCTGCTTCCTCGAAGCGTTTCTTGAATTGGGCGAGGCTTCCGAAGTCGCGATTGAGCGCCTCTCGAAGCACGCTTTTGGGTTCGCCCGCCGCGCCGGGCTTCATGGCTCGCCAGAACATGCTGTGATTGACGTGACCTCCCGCGTTGTGGTGAACCGCAGTCCTGATTTCCTTGGGTACTTTATCCAGGTTGCGCAATAGCCACAACGCCGAAAAACCCCGCAAATCAGGAAACTTCGCCAATGCCGCGTTCAGCTTTTCCACATAGGATCCATGATGAGCGTCGTGATGCAGCACCATGGTGCGTGAATCGATGTGGGGTTCTAGCGCGGCATAGTCATAATTCAAAGGGGGAAGCTGGTGCTGCTTCAGACCTATCTTCGGAGGACGCAAGTCCTCGCCTGCAAGTTGGTTCACGGTTGGGCTCCAAATGATGAAAATTGAATGAATGGCAGCCAGTCTCAGGCGGGCGCGCCGTGGGCCATGGCCTTGATCACTTGGTAACAACGGCAAGAGGCGGCCTCGAGACCCTTGCCGTCGAGAATGTCGATCTCGCCGCGCTTATAGCTGATCAGTTTGTGCTGCTGCAGGTGGCCGGCGGCGTTCGTAACGGCCACTCGCAGTACACCCAGCATATTGCCGAGAATCTCCTGCGTAATACGAAATTGATTTTTTCCCAAGCGGTCTCGCGTCATCAGAAGCCAGCGGGCAAGCCGGCCTTCGATAGGGTGAAAGCGGTTGCACGCGGCGGTTTGGGTGATTTGAATGATCCGGTCATGGATATACCGGTTCAATTCTCTAAACAAGGGACCATGCAAATCATGCTCCCTGCGAAAGTGCGCGGATGTCATGCGCAGGGCCGTCCCGGTTCCCTGTACGAGGGCGCGCACCGGCGAATGCTTTATTCCGAGCGCCACCGGGATCCCCAGCATGCCTTCACGCCCAACCAAGCCGATCTCCAGTGCCATGTGTCCCTCCACCAATGTGAGCAACGACACCACCGAGTCGGTGGGAAAGTAGACATGCCGGATGAGAGCCCCGGGCTCGTACAAGATCTCGCCGAAAGTCAGCGTGACCGCTTCCAGGTTGGCGAGCATCCGCCGGTAATCCTTGACGGGCAGCGCCGCCAGCAGGCTATTGGCAACGGGGATGCGCATTATGGCCTTGTGTGTTACCGAGAAACTCGGCTACGGATTAAGGAAGCAGGGCAGCCGGCTTAGAAATTCACCACCGTACAGGGCGAAACGGAACCGGTGTTCCGTGCGTCTCGCTTGAATGGCGTACTAGACGGCCAACGAGACTACCGCAAGAAGAAAAGCCTGTATGTACGCTCGCACACACAGTACCTAATGCGCATCGCATGTGCGCTGCCGCACAGAAAACGTGTTTCAAGATCTGGACAATCATCATGGCGTCCCAGTAGTTGCACGGAATGCTGTCGCGTGGAACCTTCCGCTACGGGCATGAACCGGCATCGCTTTGAAGGTGCCGGAAAGCAGTTCATCGGAGATGCAGCAATGAGGATCGCCACCGTGAAGAGGAACGCGTTGAAGACCATAGGGGTTTATTCGCTGTTCTCATGGTTGCCGGTAGTTGCTTTCAGCGCGTTTTCGGGGCCGCTCCCCGAATCTGGGCGGCCATTCCATGAAGCGCTGAGCGCGGCAGCATCCATCTTGTACACCCCGCCGCTCCCTGTTGCCGCGATGTCCATTACCCAGAAAGAGTTCTCCGGCAGTCCAGCGCTGGATTCAACGCGCGAGCCCAACGATGTGGAGGAATACCTTTCGGCGTTTGTGTTTTTGCATAGGACCTGGAACGAAAGCTTTTTCCCTCCGGGCACCGTGGCATTAGGCGTTTGCACGGAATGACCCTTACCGGCTGGCAGCAACAGCTCAGTGACACCGGCTGCGGCGCCACGTAAATCGTTGCCAGACGCTGCTTAAGCTCCGGGAATGCCTGCAACTTCCTGGCGGTAGACCAACCGGACGCATCTCACCCCGCTCCAGTGCCGAGAACATCCAGCTTCACCTCGACCGCGTGTTCGAGGTGGTCGTCAACGAGGGGGATCCTCCCGTCTTGCTGTTTTATGCCATCCACCGTTACGCATGCCTCTGCCTTTCCTGAGCGCAAGACAGCGATATGGTAGTGGGTTTCGCGGTAGCGATAGTGCACCTTGAACGCCGTCCAGTCCTCGGGAAGACAGGGCGCAAAACGCATCGTTGCTCCTTCCAGCCTTAGTCCCAACAGCGATTCCAGGATCAACCGGTACATCCAGCCTGCCGATCCCGTGTACCACGTCCATCCTCCGCGGCCGGTGTGCGGGGCGAGCGCGTAGACATCGGCTGCGATGACGTAGGGTTCTACTTTGTATGTGGCCACGCCCAGGGGAGATTGCGCATGGTTGAGCGGGTTGATCATCCCGGTCAATTCCCAGGCGCGCGCGCTATCGCCCAAGGCGGCGAACGCCATGGCCGCCCAGATCGCGGCGTGCGTGTACTGGCCGCCATTCTCCCGCACGCCGGGAACATAGCCCTTGATGTAACCGGGATTGAGCTCCGACTTGTCGAAGGGCGGATCCAGAAGCTGGATCATGGCATGCTCGCGGCGCACCAGGCGCTTGTCCATGGACTCCATGGCCATGCGCGCGCGTGCCGGATCGCCCACGCCCGACAGTACAGACCAGCTCTGGGCAATGGAGTCGATTTGGCATTCGGCGTTCTGCGCCGATCCCAGCGGCGTGCCGTCGTCGAAGTATGCACGGCGGTACCACTGCCCGTCCCAGCCGCTGTGCTCGATATTACGGCGCAATTGCGCGGCCTCGCCCTGGCAACGTTCGAAGAAGCTTGCATCGCCCCGCATGCGGGCTAGCTCGGAAAATTGCATGAGAACATCATAGAGAAAGAATCCCAGCCAGACGCTTTCGCCTTTGCCTTGTCCGCCCACGAGATCCATACCGTCGTTCCAGTCGCCGGAGCCCATCAAGGGCAAGCCGTGCTCGCCGAAACTCAAGCCCTTCAAGATGGCGCGCACGCAATGCTCGTACACGGTGCCCACTTGCTCGGACCGGCCGGGCAGATCGTAATAGGAGTCCGCCTCGGGACTTACCGGGCGCCCATCGATGAAGGGAATGGATTCGTCCAGTACCCCGCTATCGCCGGTCATTGAAACGTAGCGGCACGCCGCCAGCGGCAGCCAGAGATAGTCATCGGAGCAGTGCGTACGCACGCCGCGGCCCGAAGGTGGATGCCACCAATGCTGCACATCGCCTTCCTGGAACTGGCGTGCCGCGCAACGCAAAAGGTGCTCGCGCACTAACCGCGGCTCGGCATGGATGAGCGCCATGGTGTCCTGCAATTGATCGCGAAAACCGAAGGCGCCACCGGATTGGTAATAGCCGCTGCGTGCCCAAAGCCGGCAAGCCAGAGTCTGGTACACCAGCCAACCATTGGCCAGAACGTTGATCCTGGGATCGGGTGTTTCCACTTGCACCGCCCCGAGCGTGCGGTTCCAATGCCGCCACACTTGTTCCAGCGCACGCGACGCCGCAGCTGTCCCGCACCAGGTGCGCGCTAGTTCACTGGCCTCGCTGGAGTCTTGCCCAACGCCGAGGATGAAGACAATTTCGCGCACCTCGCCCGCGGCAAGCTCGAAGGGGACCTGAATCGCCGCACAAGGATCCAGCGCGCTTCCTACCTTGCCAGAAAGCCGCTGCTGGAACATGGCAGCCGGATTGTTCAACGTGCCGTTGCGGCCGAGGAATTCAGTCCGGTTACCCGTCACGCTGCAAGTTACTTCGCCCGAGGCGAAGAAAGCAACGCGGCCGGGAAATTCCGTGTTGTAGGGGTTGCGCGCGAACAGCGCGCCGCTTTCGGGGCCGGTTTCGGTGATCACGTGCATGATGGATTTAGGCCGCAAGTCACCCAGCACCCACTCCACGTAACCGGTGGCGGACAGACGGCACGAGCGGCCGGAATCGTTGCGCAGCTTAATGACCGTGAACTTGACCGGTGCGTCCGTGGCCACGTAAACCCAAACCTCCGAATGGAGGCCGGCCTCCGAGTGCTCGAACACGCTATAGCCGAATCCGTGGCGGCTGGTGTAGGGTGCGGGCCCGCGCACTGGCAGCGGCATCGGTGACCAGAAGTGGCCACTGTCCTCGTCACGCAGATAGAAAGCTTCCCCGCTGGAATCGCTTACCGGATCGTTGTTCCACGGTGTGAGACGAAACTCGTGGGCATTCTCGCTCCAGGTGTAGGCCAGCCCGCTCTCCGAGATGACAGTGCCGAAGTGCGGGTTCGCCAGAACATTTACCCAGGGCGCTGGTGTGAGATGCTTACGTTGGGTGGTAATGACATACTCGCGCCCATCGGGCGTAAAGCCCCCAAGGCCGTTGAAGAAGAGCAGATTGCGATGCGCTAACACAGTGCTCGCGGGGAACTCGATAGGGTGAGTTCTGGTGGGGACCAGGCGCACGGCGCGTCTCTCGGCAAAGGTGCCAGGGCCGGTGTGTTGCGCTCGCGGGTCTCGCCTCTCGGCAAAGCCGTTACGATTGAGTTGCTCCACAAGGGTTCCCCGGCTATCGGAGAGAACCACACGAGCGACGGTTTGCAGCAATATGCGGTCTTCGTTCGAAATATGGTTCGCAGGCCGGACAAAGATCCCACCCGGGCGGTCGATCAAATTCGCATCGAAGCCCGCTGCTATCAGACCCATGATCTGGTCATTGAGCTGTTGCCGGTATCCGGTGTGATCTTCATTCCAGATGACCAGGTCCGTGACCAACCCTTTCAAGCGCCAATAGGCATGGGCTCGCACAAGCTGGCGCACCAGTTCGATATTAGCCGGATCTGCGATCTGCACCAGTACGATGGGGAGGTCACCGGATATGGAATAGCCCCATAGACTGGGCTGTCCCCGGTGGTTCTGCATAAGAACGGAAGCCTCGGCGCGCAAGGCGCAATTCGCATAGATGACGCAGCCCGCAAGGCGTCCGTAGAGTTGTGCCTCGGCCTCGGTAGCATTGATTTGTTGAAGAATTGCCTGGCTGTGCGTCCACGCCAAATCGAACACGCGATCCGCGAGACGCCGGTCGTGGTATTTCTCCACGAGGCTCAAGGCCCCTTCGCGGGTTTCCCCGATGCCGGAGACTATGTTGATCGTTGCGGATTGCTCCGCCTCCAGAGTGATCCGGTAGCGAATGGCAACGATTGGATCGAGTACCGAACCCTGCGTGCCGGAGAGCGCCGCGGAATCGGTCATCGCCTGGGGGTTGGCCACGGTATTGCCCCGTCCGATGAACCGCATGCGGTCGGTTTCATAGGAGATTTCTTCGATCTTCGCGCCGTGCGCGGCCATGAGATGCAACATCCACGGCGCGGACTCCCCCTGGGAGCGTGGCCGCCGGGTACACAAAATAGCCTGTCGCGGCCGGATGATCTCGGTTTGAACGAAGAGATTGCTAAAAGCCGGATGCAAAGCGTCCGAGGTAGGCGGTGCCAGCACGACTTCCGCATAACTCGTGATCTCAATGGTCCGGGACGCTCGTGAGCGGTTGGTGATGCTGATCCGGCGCAGCTCGACGTCATCTTCTGGCGAAACGGCGATCTCGGTATGCGTGTCGAGATCGAAGTCGGTGCGGCGGAATTCCGCGCGCGCCTCCGAGAAAATGGCTTCGTACTTATCCGCTTGCTTGAGCGACGGCTGATGCGCCGTGGACCAGACCTTTGCGCTCGCCACATCGCGCAGGTAGCAAAAGCTGCCCCAATTGTCGCGGGTGGTGTCCTCGCGCCAGCGCGTGACGGCCATGTCCTTCCAGCGACTGTAACCGCCGCCCGCGTGGGTGACCATCACCTGGTATCTGCCATTGGACAAAAGCTGGACTTCCGGAGTGGCCGAATTCGCGTTGTTGAACACGCGCAGCGGGGATTCCTCACCCGAGGTCGTGGCACGCACATCGGAGAACTCTCCGATGTGCGGCTGTAACACCGTGGCTTTGGGCACACGTTCTTGCAGCAACAGCGCGGTTGCGCGGAACATTGGGTCCGATTCGAACCGCGCTTGCATCGGGCGGCCAAGGATGAGATAGGCCAGCGACAGTAAGCTCATGCCAGCGTGATGCGCCATGAACGAGCGCACTATGGCCCTTTCTTGTCCGCGTGGCAGCCGGGCGGGCGTGTAGTCGATCGCTTCGTAGAATCCGTACCGCCCGCAGACTCCTTCCGCATCCAAGCGCTGCAAATTTGCGCACGCTTCCTCGGGCGCCACCATCAACGCCAGGGCTGAGGCATAGGGCGCGATGACTAGATCCTCCGCCAGACCGCGTTTGAGCCCCATGCCGGGCACGCCGAAGGCGCGGTATTGGTAATTGAGACGAACATCGGTCGTGTTATAGCCCGATTCTGAAATACCCCACGGCACCCCGCGTTGCTTCCCATAATCGATCTGCCCCATGACTGCGCCCTTGCAAGTCCGGTCGAGCAGGGTATTGTCATAGGAGGGCATGACCAGCACCGGCATGAGGTACTCGAACATCGAGCCGCTCCAGGAAAGCAGAACCGGCGCGCCGCCTACAGTGGTAAGCAGGCGTCCCAACGCGAACCAGCTCTCCTGCGGCAGACGTCCCTGCGCAATGGCCACGAAGGTACACAATCGCGCTTCGGAGGCCAGCAGGTCGTAGTAGCCCGAATCGCGCCGGCGCTCGCCCACGTTGTATCCGATCGTTAGGAGATGGCGGCCCGCGTCGTAGAGGAAATCATATTCCAGCAAGGCCAGTTCGTTCGCTTGCATGGCCAGCCGTTCGAGAGCCGCGATCCTGTCAGCGGAGCGCTGGCGCGCGAGCGTAATCAGCCCTCGAAGATCCCCCCATTGGGGTTCGGTTTCCGGGGGCAAGTCCAGTCTTGCCAGTTCGCGCAACGTTGGAACTTGATCGAGGCCAGAAATTGTGCCCATTTCAATATGAGCGGAAGAAGACGATGTCCAAGGCGCGAGAAACGTCAGATCGCCAAGCGCATCCTGGCACTGGCGCACCAGGGCGCTTGCCCACCAGCGTGCCTCGCTCTCGCCCGCCGCAAGAAGGCTTTCATCGACCTGAGTGGCGGACTGTGCCAGCCGCTCAAGCCAGCTTCGCGTCGCGGAGAGGGTGCTGGGCCGGGAATCATAAGCGGACTCCAGGTCTTTTTGCATTCGAACTAACTGAGGTGGTAGCGCCCCTATAACGTTGTCCACTACGATTCCCAGAGTATCGGTTAGTCCCTCGAACAATCGCACACCGGTGATTTTGTGATCCGCGAGTCCGAGCAGTCCCGGCCGCAATGTCAGCAGGTGGCCTGCGAGGTTGCCGCTATCCACGGTCGAAACGTAGAGTGGCAGCAGGGGTTTGAGCGTTTGCGTGTCGTACCAGTTGTAGAAATGGCCCCGGTAGCGCTCCAGCATGGCCATCGTGGCCAGTGTATTGCGCGTGCGCTCGATCAGTTGGCCGCCCGAGATGAAACCGAAATCGTACGCCGACAGATTCGAAAGAAGTGCCAGCCCCATGTTGGTCGGCGACGTGCGGTGTGCGACTCCGGCAGCGGGTTGCTCCTGGAAATTGTCGGGCGGTAGCCAATGATCGTCCGGGCCGGCGAAGGTGGCAAAGAACGCCCATGTCTTGCGTGCAGTCTTTCGCAGGAAGACGATCTGCTCATTGGACAACTGGGCGGCACGCGCAACGAGCGGCCGGCTTATCCACCATGCAACGACAGGAGAGAACAACCACAACACCAAGACCGGCCCCGCTACGAGCAATACAGTTGGTTTGTACGCGGCAAGATAGACCAGCATGATGCTGGCAATCGCCACGGCGCTCCACATCGAGCGGTAATGGGCCGCGAGGCCCGTGCCGCCGTTGCGGGCTGTTTCGCTCGACGCGGTCCACTCCAGCAACCGCGTGTGGGTAAATAGCATCCGGCCCGCGGTGCGGGCAATGGCCTCGAGACTGAAAGCAGCCTCATAAGGTAGGCACATGAGCGAGAATCCGGCTTGGGCGAAGCGCTGTCCGGCTGAGCGTGCGGCGGCAGCGAAGTGCTGGCGGGGAAGCACGTCCCGCGGTTTGTGGAACAGTTCGGCAGTGCAGGTCACGAGCGCGGGAATCGTGACGATTCCTAGCACGCATAAGGTCCAGAACCACGCTGGCTCCAACACTGCCCAGCCCAGTATTAGGAGCAGCGTCAATCCCGCCGGGACCAGGCTACGCCTCAAATTGTCGAAGAGCTTCCAGCGGGAAAGTCCCGAGAGCGGGTTCTTTTGGCGGCCTGCGCCGCTGCCAGGAACGCCCGGGAACATCCAGCGTGCAAGCTGCCAGTCTCCGCGAATCCATCTGTAGCGCCGCGCTACATCCGCGCTGTAACTGTAAGGATCTTCCTCATACAAATTGACATCGCTCAACAGGCCCGAGCGCGCGTAGCACCCTTCCAGAAGGTCATGGCTCAAAATCCGGTTCTCGGGGAAGCGCTCATTCAATGTGCTTTCGAACGCATCGACATCGTAAATACCCTTGCCGATGAACGAGCCTTCGCCAAACAAGTCCTGGTATACATCCGAGATGGCGCGCGTATAGGGGTCGATGCCTGGCTCCGAGCCCCACAAACCCGCATAGTGCGAGCGGTTCGCGCCCGGCAGGCTGGCGGCCACTCGCGGCTGCAGGATCCCGTAGCCGTCTGTTACAAGCTGTTTGGCAGCGTCGTAGCGCGCGCGATTGAGCGGGTGCATCATGGCACCGATGAGCTGCCGGGCGGCATCGCGCGGTAGTTGGGTATCCGTGTCGAGCGTAATCACGTACTTCACGCCGGGCAGGACAGCGGTGTGGCCGGCCACGAGAGAGAAACGATCGCCCGCGCGGCCGCGCAGCAGCGCGTTCAAGCCGGCAAGCTTGCCGCGCTTGCGTTCGTAACCCATCCAAGTTCTATCCCTCGGATTCCACCGGCGCGGGCGGTGGAACAGAAAAAAACTGCCGCCGGTAGCACCTGGGTACTTTGCATTGAGCCGCTCGATCCCCTCGCGCGCCTGTTCTAAAAGCGCCTGGTCCCCGGGAAGGGTTTGCGCGTGCGCATCCGAAAAATCCGTCAGCAGACCGAAGTGCAAATAGTCGTTGCGGTTTGCCAAGAACCGGACTTCCAAAGCCTCGATCAAACTTTCGATGACTTGAGGCCTGGTCAGCATGGTTGGAATCACCACCAAAGTGCGCGATTGCGCAGGGATCCCTTCGGAAACATCCATACGCGGCAGCAGATGCGGTGTCGTTACTTGTGTAACCAGCCAGTTCACGAGCGCGACGGCCAGTTGGCTTGTACATAGCAGGCAGACAAGGCCCGCCGGGGCGAGTGCCCAACCCTGCAAACCGCCGTCATGGGCCATCCGCAGCAGACCAGCGGTGAGGCTTCCCGCCATGAGCGCGATCGTCCCGAGATAGAGCAGTAGAGGAAACTGGCCGCACATCCGCCGCACGGCTTTAAAGGCGGGAAGGCGAACCTGAACCATACGCTCGAGCTGGGGCAATCCCTTCCCGGCC
>JBJXGQ010000408.1:0-10842 GCA_046160525.1 Burkholderiales bacterium | reverse complement strand
AGCCGCCCCAGGGTTTTGGCCGTTGGCCTAAACCCTGGCTAGGCGGCAGGTGAGGCCCTGTGCCCTTGTCGGGTGCCTACATGCTGTCCACACTCGTCGGCGCGTGCCTGACCCTGGCCCTTCTTCTCTTCTATCCGACCACGGACCCCCTACATGACGAAACCCGCGCGGCCCTTCGCGTTCAGGTAGCTCCAGAAGTAGGAGATCCACAGATAGTTGCCGTTGCCGACTTTCTTCTGCTTGTTCACGCCCGGCAGGCCGAAGGGCAGGCGTGGGT
Organism: Burkholderiales bacterium; assembly: GCA_046160525.1. GTDB lineage: Bacteria > Pseudomonadota > Gammaproteobacteria > Burkholderiales > SHXO01 > SHXO01. The sequence continues at coordinate 10,565 of JBJXGQ010000408.1, read as the reverse complement.
CGCCCTTGATGCGCTCAGCGTCCACCAAGTCAACATTGAAGGGCGGATTGGCCATCACGAAGTCGCAACGACCAGGTTCCAGCGCCTTCTTCGGTCCCAGGTTGTGATCGTCCTGGTAATAGGTGATGGCCTCGGCGATCTTGCCTTCGAGGCCGTGTACCGCCAGATTCATCTTGGCGATGCGGATGGTGTCGCGGTTCTTTTCCTGTCCGTAGAACACAACCTTCTTCGCCGTGTCGCCGCCCTCGTGCTCGATAAAGTGGCTCGACTGCACGAACATCCCACCTGAGCCGCAGGCCGGATCGAACACCGTGCCGTGGTCGGGCTCGATGACGTTGACGATGGTCTGCACGATTGAAGACGGCGTGAAGAACTCGCCGTTGTCGTGCGCCTTCTGGATCGAGAACTTGGCGAGGAAATACTCGTAAATGCGGCCGAACACATCGCCCATGGCCTGTTTGATCTGTTCGCTATTGAAGAGGCGCATCAAGTCTTCGAGCACCTTGGTCTCGAAGATGCCGTAGTCCTTGGGCAAGACGCCCAAGAGCGGTTCGAACTCGGCCTCGATAGCGGTCATCGCCTCGGTGACGAGCCGGGGCAAGTCGGCGCCGCTGACGGCGGCCTGCTGCATAATCCAGTCGTACTGGGCCTTTGCAGGCAGGTAGAGCGAGCGCCGGGCGATGTAGTCCGCGGGGAGGACCTTGCGCTTTGGCATCTTGCCGCTGGCCTGGTCAGCCTCTATTTGCCGGTGCGCCGCCTCGAAACGGTTGGCGGCGTGCCGGAGGAAGATGACTCCCAGCACCGGCATGAAGTAATCGCTCGACGTGAGTTTCGAGTTGGCGCGCAGGTTGTCCGCCGCCGCCCAGAGATCGGTCTCGAGTTTTTCGATGTCCTTGTAGGTGCCAACGTTCATCCAGTAGAGCCTTCCAAGTCACTGGCGGGCATTCGAGAATTACGAGAGTGCTTGATTGCGGCGGGCATGGGTGGTTGCGCTTGCCTTATCAACCTAAAAAAAGCTATAGCACACGAAGGACACGAAGTAACACGAAGGAAATTCGAACAAACCCGGGACAACTGAGGCTCACCAATTTGGTGGGGACCATGCCGCTTCGATGTTTTTGATTTCCTTCGTGTACCCTCGTGTCCCTCGTGGTTAATCGCCGTTTGTAGGATCAAATGCCGGACAGGGCGAACCGCCCTCTTTCGAATCATGTGCGCCACTGATCCAAGAGTAACGGATTTATTGCACCGCGGGGCCACGGGCGGCGCCGTGCGTCTATGGCGGGAGTGCGCTTTAGCGCGGGGAGGGTGGCCAAGGGCGGAATCGAACCACCGACACAAGGATTTTCAGTCCTCTGCTCTACCAACTGAGCTACTTGGCCAACTCGCCGGGGATTACCCTACCGGCGAAAGGCGCGCATTCTAGCCGCGCCCGCGCTAAAACGAAAGCGCTCGAAGGGAGGCTAGCCTCCCTTCGAGCGGGGGTGGCTAGTCGTTCTTGTAGATATCGATGTCCTTGGTCTCTTTCACGAACAGCATGCCGATCACGAAAGTGGCGGTGGCGATCACGATGGGATACCACAGGCCGGAGTAGATATCGCCGTTGGCGGCCACGATGGCGAAGGCCGTGGCGGGGAGGAAGCCGCCGAACCAGCCGTTACCGATGTGATAGGGCAACGACATGGAGGTGTAACGGATGCGGGTGGGGAACATCTCCACGAGCATGGCGGCGATGGGGCCGTAGACCATGGTGACGTAGATGACCATGATGGTGAGCAGCAATATCAACATCGGCTTGTTCATCTTCTCGGGGTCGGCCTTGGCGGGGTAACCGGCTTCCTTTACCGCCGCGTCCATTTCCGTCTTGAAGCGCGCGCCCTCTTCCTTGGCGTTGGGTGCCTTGCCGTCGTAGGCGGCAATAACCTTCTCCCCAATCTTCACCGACGCCGTGGTGCCCGCGGCCACTTCGGTGTTGTGATAGTTCAATCCGTTCTGCGCTAGGTAGGCCTTCGCCACGTCACAACTGGAGGTGAACTTCACCGTTCCGGTTGGGTTGAATTGGAAGGAGCATTGCGCGGGGTCGGCGCTGACCGTGATGGGGCTTTTCGCGTGCGCCGCGGCCAAGTCCGGATTGGCGTAGTGCATGAGGGCCTGGAACAGCGGAAAGTAGGTCAGGGCCGCGATTAGGCACCCCGTCATGATGATGGGTTTGCGCCCGATCTTGTCCGAGAGCGAACCGAACAGGAGAAAGAACGGAGTGCCGATGACCAGGCTCGCGGCGATGAGAATGTTTGCCGTGGGGCCGTCCACCTTCGCCATCTTTTCCAGGAAGAACAGCGCGTAGAACTGGCCGGTGTACCAGACCACCGCCTGGCCCGCGGTCAAGCCCACGAGGGCTAGGATGACGATCTTCAAGTTAGGCCACCGGCCGAAGGATTCCGTGAGCGGTGCCTTGGAGCCTTTACCTTCGTCCTTCATTTTCTGGAAGGCCGGGGATTCATTCAATTGCAAGCGAATCCACACGGAAATGCCCAGCAAGATCACGGAAAGCAGATAGGGAATGCGCCAGCCCCACGCCGCAAAGGCTTCTTCACCCATCGCCGTGCGAGTTCCCAGGATGACCAGGAGTGCGAGCATGAGGCCCACGGTCGCCGTGGTTTGAATCCAAGCCGTGTAGGCACCGCGTTTGCCATGGGGCGCGTGTTCCGCGACGTAAGTGGCCGCACCCCCGTATTCGCCGCCCAGGGCCAAGCCTTGTAGCAAGCGCAGAGCGATAAGGATGATGGGTGCTGCAATGCCGATCGATGCATAGGTGGGTAACAAGCCCACGATGAAGGTGGAAGTTCCCATGAGCATGATGGTGATCAAGAAGGTGTACTTCCGGCCCACAAGGTCGCCAAGGCGGCCGAACACGATGGCACCGAAGGGGCGTACAGCGAAGCCCGCGGCAAAGGCCAGCAAGGTAAAGATGACGCGGGTGGAGTCGTCCAGGGCGGTGAAGAAGTTCTTGGCGATGATGGCCGCCATGACGCCGAACAGATAAAAGTCGTACCACTCGAATACGGTGCCCAGGGACGAGGCGAAAATAACTCGCTTCTCGTCGGCGCTCATGGGCCGTACTTCACCCTGTCCCACAGCGGACGCTACAGCCATAGTGTTCTCCCCGAAATCGATTTTATGGATTGTGTCCCCGTGCCGCTCGCCAGCGAACGGGCCCCAGCTACAGGGAAGCGCGACATATTACTAAAAATGCCCGCCCCGTCACATGGCAATAGCATGCGGGACAAAAAGAAAGAGCCCCGCACGGGGCGGGGCTCTCTTGTACAGCGTTTACTACTGGAGGGTTGGACCCAATTACATGTCCATGCCGCCCATGCCGCCCATTCCACCCATGCCGCCGTGGCCGCCACCGCCGTGGGAGTGGCTTTCTTCCTTCGGAGCATCGGCAATCATGGCATCGGTGGTGAGGATCAGGCCGGCCACGCTGGCGGCGTTCTGCAGAGCGCAGCGCGCAACCTTGGTGGGATCCAGCACGCCCATTTCCACCATATCGCCATACTGCTCGGTGGCGGCGTTGTAGCCGTAGCTGCCCTTGCCTTCCATGACTTTGTTCATGACAACGGAAGGTTCGGCACCGGCGTTGGCCACGATCATGCGAAGAGGCTCTTCCAGGGCGCGGATGACGATTTTGATACCGGCATCCTGGTCGGCGTTGTCGCCCTTGATCGCGGTGAGCGCGCTGCGGGCACGGATGAGGGCCACACCACCACCGGGGACGATACCTTCTTCCACGGCGGCGCGGGTGGCGTGCAGGGCATCTTCCACGCGGGCTTTCTTCTCTTTCATTTCGACTTCGGTCGCGGCACCCACCTTGATGAGGGCCACACCGCCGGCGAGCTTGGCGACACGCTCTTGCAACTTCTCGCGGTCGTAATCGCTGCTGGTTTCGTCGATCTGCTGGCGGATGGCCTTGACGCGGCCTTCGATCTGCTTGGCATCGCCTTGGCCGTCGATGATGGTGGTTTCTTCCTTGCCCACTTCGATGCGCTTGGCCTGGCCAAGGTCGGCCAAGGTAGCTTTTTCGAGGGACAGGCCCACTTCTTCGGCGATCACGGTGCCGCCGGTCAGAACGGCGATGTCTTCCAGCATGGCTTTACGGCGGTCGCCAAAGCCCGGAGCCTTGACGGCGCAAGTCTTCAGAATTCCGCGAATGTTGTTCACCACCAGGGTGGCAAGGGCTTCGCCTTCCACTTCTTCCGCGATGATCAGCAGGGGACGGCCGGACTTGGCCACTTGCTCGAGCACGGGCAGAAGATCGCGAATGTTGGAGATCTTCTTGTCGTGCAGCAGTACGTAGGGGTTGTCGAGCAGCGCGCTTTGCTTCTCGGGGGTGTTGATGAAGTAGGGCGAGAGGTAGCCGCGGTCGAACTGCATGCCGTCCACGACGTCCAGTTCGTTGTTCAGGCTCTTGCCGTCTTCCACGGTGATGACGCCTTCCTTGCCCACTTTGTCCATGGCATCGGCGATGATCTTGCCGATGTCGTCATCCGCGTTGGCGGAGATGGAGCCCACCTGGGCGATTTCCTTGCTGGTGGAGCAGGGCTTGGAGATCTTCTTCAGCTCGGCGACGATGGCGATGACCGCCTTGTCGATGCCGCGCTTGAGATCCATCGGGTTCATGCCGGCAGCTACGTACTTCATGCCTTCCTGCACGATGGCCTGGGCCAGCACGGTGGCGGTGGTGGTGCCATCGCCCGCGATGTCGGAGGTCTTGGAAGCGACTTCCTTGACCATCTGCGCGCCCATGTTCTCGAACTTGTCCTTCAGTTCGATTTCCTTGGCGACCGATACGCCGTCCTTGGTAACCGTGGGGGCGCCGAAGGAGCGCTCCAGCACCACGTTACGGCCCTTGGGGCCCAGGGTTACTTTCACTGCGTCGGCCAGAACATTTACTCCAGCCATGATGCGCGCACGGGCGCTATCGTGAAACCTTACGTCCTTTGCAGCCATGTATGTCTCCTAAAATTGGGTAGTAGGGGCGGGGGGGCGAATTAGCCCTCGATCACGCCCATCAGGTCTTCTTCGCGCATCACCAGGTACTCGACGCCATCGACCTTGACGGTCTGGCCGGAGTATTTGCCGAACAGCACTTTGTCGCCCTTCTTTACATCGAGCGGACGGACCTTGCCGTCGTCGCCGATCTTGCCCGAGCCTACGGCCATGATCTCGCCTGAATCGGGTTTTTCCGCCGCCGTATCCGGGATGACGATGCCAGAGGCGGTCTTGCGCTCCTCTTCCAGACGCTTCACGACGACTCGGTCATGCAAAGGCCGGATCTTCATGGAATTCTCCTTTTCTCTAACTGATTGAATGTATGTACTACTCGGATGGTTAGGAGCGCCGAGACGAAGTCTATTAGCACTCCTTGCTACTGAGTGCTAATAGTAACGGGCGAATTTGGAATGGACAAGCCCAGGAAGGCGATCAGGGACCGCCTGGCTTCAAAGCGCTTGGGTGCGTTTCGCGGCTTTGGCGAAAAGGGCTAGAGGCAGGCCCCTAACCGGTAGACGGTCTTGCGCGTGCCCTTCCCTACCGGGGGAACCGGGTCGAGCGGGCAGGGTAGTTCGCGCGTGCCGTCGGGCTTGAGAGTAGGGTCATCGGCCACGTCCTTCCAGATTCCGCCGTGAACGGGCCGGAACATCCACATGAGGTAGCCGCGTTTGGCCGCCACGCTGATGAGTTCGTCGGCATCGGGAGCTTCGCTGACCACCACTTGCTCCGCGTTGGCGCCGAAGGGAAACCCGCCGAAGGCCTGAAGGCATTCCACCGCCTCCCGCGATTGTGCGCCCGGCCGCATGCAAGAAGGCCGCTCGGCACGGGCTACATCCCAGGCACCGAGAGCCCAGGCGGCGTCCAAGGTGGCGCGGTCCAGATCCTCCACGTCGTCCCAGTGTTCATTCAATTGCAGAGCCGAGCTTGGTACCGAGGTGAACCGCACGGGGTTGGCACCTTCCACATCGGCAATCTTGTCGGTCACGAAGCCGTGCCAATGTAAGGTGAGAATGACCGGTGTATCGGGGCAAGGCACCGCCGCGAATGTAATCGCCACCAAAGGCAACTTGGTTGCGCAGATTTGTTGCTCGATACGCCCGACTAATTCCATCGCATTCCTCCGCCGAATAAAAACAGCCTTGACGCTTACTTCTTGGTCGCGTCCGTGCCGGTAAACTTGCGCCGCCCTGCTTATTCGTGTTACTTGCCATTGTCATCGGACGAAATCCGCGAACCTGAAATGTAGCTTGCTTCCCCGCATTAGTGTGCTAGCGCTCGCGGGCGAGGACTGCCAAGGATTGTGCTTCGCAGCGTAGCCACCCACACCTGAATATGTAGATGAAAGGACAATTTCCTTGTTGCAATCCCCTATGAAAATGCTCGTGGCGGTGGCGTGGCTCCTATGTACCGGTTGGGTTCATGCGGACTCGCTTCCGGCACCCCTGGCGCGTGTGGCGAAGGAGCATGGTTTGCGCGCCGGGGAGCTTGGCTTGTACATCCATGTGTTAGGAGAGAAGCCGCCGCGGTTGGTCTACAACGCAAAGCGCGCCATGAATCCCGCATCGGCCATGAAGCTGCTCACCACCGCGGCGGGGTTGCATCTGTTGGGGCCTACTCATTCCTGGCGCACCGAGGTCCATGCCGACGGCCCGGTGAAAGATGGAGTACTGGAAGGGAATCTAGTCATTAAAGGGTCGGGAGATCCTAAGCTTACCCTCGAAGAATTCTGGGCCTTGTTGCGGCAAGTGCGTGCCCGCGGCGTCAAGAACATTCATGGAGAGTTGATCCTAGACCGGTCTATCTTCGACAAAGTGGAGGGCGCGCCCGGAGATTTCGACGGAGATGCTCTGCGCCCTTACAACGCGCTCCCCGATGCCCTGCTGGTGAACTTCAATGCCGTTCGGCTTAATTTCATTCCGAATGCCGAATCAGGGTTGGTGGACATTCTCATGAGTCCGCTACTTCCTGAAATAACGCTTCGCAACGATCTGCATGCGGTGCAAGCGGTATGCACCGATTGGCCGCAAGATCCGGCGCGAGAACCCAACTCCAGCGAGCTTTGGTTCAAGGGCGAATTCCCCATTCCCTGCGGTGAGACTGCTCGCAACTACAGCCCCCTTTCCTCGCCTGTGTACATCGAAGCGGTCTTCCGCGAACTGTGGAAGGAGATGGGTGGAACGCTCTCGGGCCAGGCGAGCGACGGGATGGCTTCCAGTACCGCCACCTTCGTGGCTGCGCACGAATCGGAGCCGCTGGCGGAAACCATTCGCGACATCAACAAATTCAGCAACAACGTCATGGCGCGTCATCTGTATCTCGCGCTGGGGCTCGCCATAAACGTAGCACCCTTGAACACGGAAAAATCCGCCCAGGCTCTCAAGCATTGGCTTCAACGCGAAGGGTTCGACTTCCCGGAATTGGTGGTGGAAAACGGTTCGGGCCTATCCCGAGTGGAGCGCATCAGCCCCGAGCATCTTGGCAAGTTGTTGCTGTGGGCCGCCAAGTCGCCGCTCGCGCCAGAATTCATTGCTTCGATGCCTTTGAGCGCCTTGGACGGCACGATGCGCAAGCGCTTGAAGGACAGCCCCACCGCCGGCCGCGCTCACATCAAAACCGGATATCTCGAAGGAGTGCGTGCAAGCGTGGGTTACGTACAAGACGAAGAGGACAACCTTGTCGTGGTGGTGTGCGTGGTAAACGGCGCAAGCGCCCGTTCATCCGGAGCCTTTCACGACGCGGTGATCGAATGGGCCCATGCGAAGCCGGTGAAGAAGAAGTGTTGTAAAAGATAAGACGGGAGGAGGGAGGGGTGAGGAGTGAGGAGTAACCCCAGACTGCCACCCCTCTGTCCTCAGTCCCCAGTCCTCACCCCCCAAGCATATCCGCCCAAATATTCTTTGCCCAGGAGAACGCGTACTCGCCTTCCAGCTCGGAGGCTTCCTTCGATACGCCGCCGGCTCCTTGCACAGGTTCCACGACTTTCTTTTCCTTGTTGTACTGGTGCACGGAGGCCACGTGGATCACGCTCTTGTCGTCCACGAAGCTGTAGCAAGTGTTCATCACCACCGGCTCGGGATTGGGGTCCCTGCCATTCATGATATTGACGATGGCGGCAGCGGCTAGCTTGCCATGCTGGTTTGCCATGTGCCCGGACTTGGGCATCATGGGCCCGGCTTGGGTGGCATCGCCCAGCACGTGGATGTCCGGGTCCGCCTTGGACACCATGGAAAGCCAATTCACTTCGCACCATTTTTGATTCGACGTGATCAAGCCCGCCTGCTTGGCGATGCCGGCGGCGCGTTGGGGCGGGATCACGTTCCACACATCCGCCTTCACGTCGTCGAACTCGAATTTCGCCGTGTTGGTCGCAACATCCATTTCCACCAGCTTGCTGTTGGGGCGGTACTCGATGATGTCCGCGTAACGCTCCTTGAAGGCCTTCTCGAAGAGGGCGGGCTTGGAAACGATCTTATCGTTGGCGTCGAGCACCAGCACCTTGGATTTTGGTTTGTGCTGCTTGAAGTAATGCGCCACCTGGCAGGCTCGCTCGTAGGGCCCGGGCGGGCAGCGGTAGGGTGCCAGAGGAATGGAAATGGCGAATACGCCGCCATCGGCCATGGCTTCCAATTGTTTGCGCAGCGCCACGGTTTGCGGCCCAGCTTTCCAGGCGTGCAGGATTTTGGCTTGCGCCTCGGCGCTTCCCATTCCGCCCACCTGGTCCCACAGAAAGTCCACTCCGGGAGAGACGATCAAGCGTTCGTAGTCGATGTTGCGCCCGCTCTTGAGCTTTACCAGATGGGCGGCGGAATCGATGGCAATGGCCTCGTCTTGCACCGTCATGACGAGTTCCTTGCGAAGGCCGTCGTAGGAGCGCGTGACGTCCGCGAGCGTCTTGCTGCCGCCCAGCACCAGATTGGAAAGCGGGCAGGAGACGAATTGCGTGTTGCGCTCGACCAGGGTCACCCGAAATTTCGGCCCGCCCCAGCGCATCACGTAGCGGGCGGCGGTCGCACCACCGTAACCGCCACCGATCACGACCACATTTTTTTGTCCCATCCCATGCACGATCGCCGGGAAGCCGGTGATGGCGGTGCCCGCCACCGCGGTGGCTGCCTTGATGAAGTTGCGTCTATCCGTCATGGCCGCCTCCTTATTTCTGTGCCGAGAAAAACTCGGCGATGAGTTTGAGTTGCTCGTCGGTGTAGCCCTTGGCGATCTGGTGCATGATGGTCGCCGGGCGCTTCCCGTCCTTGAATTCGGAGAGCTTTGTGAGGATGTCGCCGGCGGATTGGCCAGCGAGGCTCGCAACCGATCCCACGGACTTGCCATCGGTCCCGTGGCAACTGGCGCAGGTGGAGGCGAGGTAGCGGCCTTGATTCGTATCCGCGGCATAGGTGCCTGTCGCGATCAACGCGCCAGTGAATAACATGAGCCATGGGGCTTTCATGAGGTGTCTCCTTATTAATTCTCTGAATGAAGATGATCCCTCAAACGCGCGGCGAGGGCAATCGGTTACGAAACTCCTACGCGATACCCGGATTACCCTCCACTCCAACGAGCTTCGGGGCATTCGGCACAAGGGGCTTGATGGTTGGATGGGCTTGTAGATAGGTTTGTAGCAGATCCCACATGGGCTCGCCGGTCACGCCCTCGGCCACCGGCGCCCAACCCGCCACCTTGTAAACCTTGTCCGCCTCCATGGGACGGCCGCTCAATCGCATGTCGCCGATGCGTTCGCCCATTTTCCCATTGGGTGCGCAGGTGTAGGTCATTCCGCCCACGCGCACCATGTCGCCGCCTTGCTGGTAGTAAGGGTCGGGGTTGAACAGGTTGTCGCACACATCTTCCAGAATATTCTTGATCTGCGCGCCTTTCATGTTCGTGACAGTGGTCGCGGGATAGGTGATGGCCGTCTGGTTGAATACGTCCTCCACGGTTACGGAATCGCCCGGCAGCAGGCTCGTTCCCCAGCGAAACCCGGGCGAGAGCGCGATTTGTGCGTCTTTGGCGTTCATTAGCGCATCAAGCAGAAGTTGGTCGAAGGTGCCGCCGAAATTTCCCCTGCGATATAACAAGCCCTCGGTGATGGCGAGTTTGCGATCCAGTTTCGATTGAAAAGGCGCGCGCACTTTATCGATGAGTTGCTGCATTGGTGCATCGGCCGGCAAGAGATTCGCGAACACTGGAAGCAACGCGTAGCGAAAGCCCTCTACTTGGCCTTGCCGCACGTCGAAGTCCAGCACGCCGAGGAATTTTCCATTGGAGCCCGCATTGGTTACCAAGGTATGGCCGGACCGGTTCTTCACCAGCACCGGTTTCGGAACACCATCGTGGGTGTGCCCTCCCAGGATGGCGTCGATGCCGGTTACTCGAGAGGCGAGTTTGAGATCCACATCCATGCCGTTGTGGGACAACAGCACGACCACTGTCGCGCCTTGCCCGCGTACGCTGCGTACCAAGTCTTGCAACTTGTTCTCATGCAACCCAAAGGACCAATCCGGTACAAGATAGGC
>JBJXGQ010000407.1:0-5265 GCA_046160525.1 Burkholderiales bacterium | reverse complement strand
TTCGTGGGCCAGGCCGGCCGTTTGTTGGACAACATGCTGGCCGCCATCGGATTGAAACGCGGCGAGGACGTATACATCGCCAATATCGTCAAGTGCCGCCCGCCCGGGAATCGCGTGCCGGAGCCCGCCGAGGCGAACGCCTGCGAACCCTATCTCAAGCGCCAGATCGCGTTGATCCAGCCGCGCTTGATGGTAGCACTCGGCAAAACAGCGGCGGAGAATCTGCTGCAACGCCAAGCCTCCATCGCCAGCCTGCGCGGAAACCTGCACGATTACCACGGGATTCCGCTCATCGTCACCTACCACCCGGCCTATCTCCTGCGCAATCTGCCGGATAAATCCAAGGCCTGGGAAGATTTATGTTTCGCGGTGGAAACCATGGCGCGGTTGAAATCCAAGGCGACCGTACCCATATAGGCGGCTGTTCCACAGGAGAGCGTGATATGAAAAGACTGATGGCGCTGTTCGTAATAGCCGCATCCCTGGCGCTGGGCGGATGTGGTTACAACACCATTCAAAGCCAGGACGAAGCCATCAAGGCTTCTTGGAGCGAGGTGCTCAACCAATACCAGCGCCGCGCGGATTTGATTCCCAACCTGGTCAACACGGTGAAGGGCTTCGCATCGCAAGAAGAAAAGATCTTGCTCGGCGTGACGCAAGCACGCGCGAAGGTGGGTTCCATCCAAGCCACTCCAGAGTTGGTGAACGACCCGCAGGCCATGAAGAATTTCCAGGCCGCGCAAGGCGAGATGACCTCGGCGCTGTCGCGCTTGATGGTGATCGTGGAGAACTATCCGCAATTGAAATCGGACCAAAATTTCCGCGATCTGCAAGCCCAGTTGGAAGGCACGGAAAACCGTATAACCGTGGCGCGCAACCGCTTCATCAAGTCCGTGCAGGACTACAACACCCATATCCGGCAATTTCCCGTGAACCTCACGGCCATGATGTTCAGCTATAAGCCCAAGGCGAGTTTCACCGTGGAAAACGAGGCTGCCATCGCGAAACCGCCCGCCGTGGATTTCTCGCAGCCCGCCCCCGCACCCAAGTAATCCCGTGAAAGCTCTTCTGGCTCTGGCGCTTTGCGCGCTTGCGCTTCCCATCCCCGCGCAAGATCTACAGCCGGTTCCCGAATTGCGGGCACGGGTCACCGATCTCACGGCGACCTTATCCGCTAGCCAGCAACAGGATCTGGAAGCGCGCTTGGCAGCTTTCGAGGGCAGCAAGGGTAGCCAAGTGGCGGTGCTCATCGTTTCCAGCACCAAGCCGGAGGAGATCGAACAATATTCGCTGCGCGTGGTGGAGAAGTGGAAGCTGGGGCGCGAGGGCGTGGATGACGGTGCCCTCCTCATCGTGGCGAAGGAAGACCGGCGGCTGCGCATCGAAGTGGCTTACGGGCTCGAAGGCGTGATGAACGATGCCATCTCCAAGCGCATCATCGACGAGGTGATCGTGCCGCGTTTTCGCGAGGGCGATTTCGCTGGTGGTATTCAAGCGGGCGTGGAGCGCATGCTGCGCGTCATCGAAGGCGAGGCGCTGCCGCCGCCCGCGGCGCGGCGCCAAGGAATGAATACGCAGTCCTTGGAGAGCTATTTCGTCATCGCCTTGGTGCTGGTATTCGTCGTGGGCGGAATATTGCGCGCTATCTTTGGGCCCCTTCCCGCCGCCGGCCTTGTTGGCGTCATCGCTGGCGTCGCGGGGTGGTTGCTGGTGGGCACCCTGGTGGTGGGGTTAGTGATCGCGGCGATCGCTTTCTTCTTCACCCTGGCTGGCGTAGGGCGCGGATTAGGATCCTCACGCGGGGGCTGGTACGGCGGATCGGGCCGGGGCGGATTCGGAGGTGGCGGTGGTTTTGGAGGGGGCGGTGGCGGATTCGGAGGCGGCGGTGCATCGGGGCGCTGGTAGGCGATGAGCATTCAGCGTTATTTCACCCACCTCACCAAGACCCGCTTCGCGCTGCGGCGCGCGTTCTCGCCCCCAACTCTCGCGAACATTGAATCTGCCATCGCGCGCGATGAAACCCGCCATGGCGGACAAATCCGCTTCGTTGTCGAAACCGCCCTTGACTGGCCAGAGCTTAGGGCGAGAGTCAGCGCACGCGAGCGCGCACTCGAAGTGTTTTCCCATCTGCGTATCTGGGATACCGAAGAGAACAATGGCGTGCTGGTCTACGTGCTGCTGGCGGAGCGCGACGTGGAAATCGTCGCGGATCGCGGCATTCACGCGAAGGCAGGGGCGGATGCTTGGGAATCGATCTGCCGGGGAATGGAACAGGCGTTTCGCGCCGGCCATTTTGAGCAAGGATCTGTGGCGGGGATTCACGCGGTCGGGGAACATTTGGCGAAACACTTTCCTCCGTCGCAGGGGAGGCGGGACGAATTGCCGAATAAGCCGGTGGTGCTGTGAGCAGGTCGTTAGAGAAAAGTCGCCGGGCTACCCCCGGCGAACTTGGTGTGAGGTGTTCTTATGAACAGAGCGGAAATTGACCCTTAATCTCTCCAAACCCTACTCGTTAGGGCCGCTGGCTACGGAGCGGCTCTAGTTGAAGCAATCGCTGGTTATATTTCTCGGCGTATTTGGAGAGGCGTACAAAGCCTCCTTGATAGGGTCAGTTGCGAGAAGGGCATCGATTGCTCCAGCAGCAAGGCATCCGGTTGTCACAAACAAGCCGCCAAGAAGCAGTGTTGATCGAGCAATCATTGGTTACGCCTGATATTGAGCGACAGGTACGGGGCGCGAAATAGCTACCGACCGGCGAAGTGCCTTGATCCGTTCAATTTCGTGCAAGGTTTGAGCGGTAAAGTATGAAGCCCCGCATTGCGCGCAAGACCACAACGGAACCCCTTCGATAACAAGCAACTTGCTCCCAGTTCCAAAGCTGCGTGTAACGTGCCGAAGCTGGGCTTGCGGCAGCCCGCAAGACGCACATTCGCTATACGAGGTAGACCGTAATGACGAAGAGCCTGCCACTTGCCCCGATTTTGACAACGGCTTCAGCTTCGTTCCCTTCGAGCGTGGGGCCACGGATGATGTTCTTGATTTCGCTCGTATCGCGGTCTTTCTGGCGCGCGACGATTGTTCCCGTGAGGAGGATGCTTTCGAGGTCAAGGATCGTGAGGTTGTCATCTACCAGTTATTCCGCTGCATGGATGGAAACCACTGAGTTCAGTGCTCGCCACTCGTCTCGGCTCAGATCCGCCCAAGCTGTAGGTAATGTGCCACACATGGCCGGGTAAGAAGTAGCGGTAGGCGCGAGGCATTGCGTGCAGATTCCTTAGCGTGTGAGATTTGGCGTGAAAAACGTGGGGCTAAGCGGTAAATCTGCATGAATTTATCTGCATAGTTTCATCCCATCAACTTGTTGCATGGGTCCGACCCTGCCCCTTTTCCCGAGACCGCGGCTGGGCCTGGCTAGGTTGGGCCACCATGACAACGGGCGGAGATTGGGGTCCCGCAACGGGCGTGTCTGGCATGAACAACATGAAGTCTCCTTCCGAAAGGTTGAGATCTAGTCTTGCCCGCAACAGCAAGGATCGCGTCACAAGCAAAGAAAACGGTAGTTCGCTCGAATGGTACTCACATTAGGGTTGGGTGTTCCATTTTTGCTTTCGGTTGTGGAGCAAAGTCGCCGGGGGCTGCCCGGCGGCAGGTTCCTTTCTCTTGCTTGCCCAAGAGAAAGTAACCAAAGAGAAGGGCACGCTACTGAACCGCCCCTTGCGGGGTACCCTGCGTTACTCGAAGCGATGGGCGCCTGCGGAACTAGTCCGCGCGAAAAGACGCGCGGCCGTCGAACAGTCCTCTGCGACATCCCCCATCGCTCCTGCGTTACTCGGCGGTTCAGAAGGGGAGAGCACGTCAACAGCCAAAACCCAAAACCCAAAACCCAAAACCCCAACCTCTCTAACTCGTAACCCAAGTACAACACCCTTCGCAAACCGCGGGTTTGCTTTTCCTTCCCGTATGCCGCGCCGAGCAGCTCGGCGGGCTCTCGGGGTTTCGCCGAGGACTGTTCGACGGCCGCGCATGCTTCACGCGCGGACTAGTTCCGCAGGCGCCGCGAGACCGACAGGCAGCGCAGGAGAAAAGCGGCATCAGGGTGCCCTTCTCTTTGGTTACTTTCTCTTGGGCACGCAAGAGAAAGTAACCTGCCGCCGGGCAGCCCCCGGCCAACTGAACCCGATAAAGCCATACGTCACGATCGTCACCAATGCACGCACGTCCCAAACGCGTAGCGCACATCCGCATTCATGGTCATCCCAAAGGAGCATAAGTAAGCGCCATTCGTGTCTGACACCTTTAACCAAGATCATCAAAATTTTGCTGGAGGCATTCTTTCGGCGGCAAATCTTCGTCTCCCTTCGGTTCGTAAACGGGCCCTACCCAAAAATTTATGACAACTTTGAACCGCCTACCTTGGATCTCCACTAAATAGATCACTTGGTCTTTGCCGGCATAATTTTCGTGTGACTTGTATCGAAAATAAGGTTCGGGCCCTTCAACCGAAGTCACTGTCCCATGCTTAGGTGCGCTTAACTGAGTCACCTTGGGTTGGTATTTCAGACGCCATTGCACACCTCCAGAAAATGCAGTGAAGCGGTTAAGAATGTCTTGGAGAATCGGAGAAAATGCGCTATTCGGAGAGTCTGATGCAGTCTCAACGTCATTGCATTCGGTGAATACATTCTCGTACCTCTTCGGCTTGCCGCTTCGCGAGCGATCTGCCAACTGCGCAGACCAAGAGTCATCTTGCACAACAACCGTAGGCGTGTTCACCGGTAATTCTGGGGGCATGATATCGAACATAAACTCTTCCTCGTGGTTGGAATTATGGAGAACGCCGCTATACATCTCGCCATCCTCAAGGTCATTAGGGAAGCTTGCAACTGCCGCCGTAGGTTGGGCTGAATGTAATGAAGCCCAACGCCAGATTTCTTCGTGTCCCCTTCGCCTTGGAACAGGTTCGGATTTTGGCGGAGACGGGAATCGTTGGGCTTCACGTAAGACGTTCAGCCCAACCTACCATCGAGATTTCCGCATGATCGCGGCCGGTTTTCTCCAGCTTGTTCAACAGCGCTTCTTTCAGCGCCGGAAAAATTCTGGTTTCGTCTGTTTTAAGGGTCCGTTACCCGGACCCCCACGGCCGTGCCTCCGTGCCTTCGCCAAAGATAGTGCATCACCACCGCCAGCATGAGCCCAAAGAACCCCACGATCACTTCCAGCGGCATATCTAGTTTGAGCATGCCGGCGTACATGCCTTGCATGGCG
>JBJXGQ010000406.1:0-51195 GCA_046160525.1 Burkholderiales bacterium | reverse complement strand
GTGTGATCGCCCACGATGTCGCCTCCACGGATGGTGGCGAAGCCGATGGTCTTGGTATTGCGCTCGCCCGTCACGCCCTCTCGGCCGTAGACGGCTACCTCGGCGAGATTGCGCTGAAGCGCCTTGGCCAGCACTTCTCCCATTCGCAGGGCCGTGCCCGAGGGCGCATCCACCTTGTGGCGGTGGTGGGCTTCGATGACTTCCACGTCGTAGTCATCTCCCAAGGCTTGCGCCGCTACTTCGAGGAGCCGCAGCAACACGTTGACGCCAACGCTCATGTTGGGTGCGAATACGATGGGGATGCTGCGCGCGCCCTCGGCCAGGCGTTGCTTTTGTTCGGTGTTGAAACCCGTCGTGCCAATAACCATGCTGATGCCGTGGCGTACGCAAGCGTCAAGGTGGGCCAAGGTCCCATCGGGCCGGGTGAAATCGATTAATACACCGGCACCCTTCACGGTGGCCTCGATATCCGCGGAGACGCTCACTCCGCAGCGCTGGCCAAGCGCTTCGCCGGCGTCGTGCCCAATGACCGGGCTGTCGCCGCGATCCAACGCTCCATGCAAGGTCATGCCGGGATTTTGTTGCACGCCCTCGATCAACGCGCGCCCCATGCGCCCCGATGCACCCGCGACGACTACCTTGATCATGCTCGTCACCCGCCCACGCGTGAATTGTTTTCCGGTAGCGCCGATTTGCCATCCGCTCCATCGGATAAGGGCGGGGCATCCCCTTCCAAGCGGCGCAAGCGCTCGCCCTCGAAGATCACCGTCACCCGGCGCGAGGCCTTCAGTTTTCCGTTCGGACGGTCCATGAAAGCGTAATCCCAACGCTCGGGATGAAAAGGATCGGTTACCAAGGGCGTACCCAGAACATAGCGCACTTGGGATTTGGTCATGCCGGTCTTGAGCTTGGCCAGCATGGCCTGGTCGACATAATTACCCTGCTGCACGTCGATCTTGTGCGGCACGAGGAAGCAAGCACCGAGCGGGAGGCTCAAGGCGCAGAGTACAAACAAGCGTGCGAATACATGCATGGAATGATGCCAAGAAAAGAGTTGAGCACGGCGGCGCGCGAATTCATCTCGCGAGCATTTGTGCGAAGAACCCATTATGATACCCAATCGCCCCCGCGCCGAATTTCGCTTCCATGAGCAAACCTCCCCACGATTTGAAGACCAGCGGCCTGAAGGCCACCCTCCCCCGGCTAAAGATCCTCGATCTGTTCGAGGGTTCAGCCACCCGCCACATGACGGCGGAAGACGTTTACAAGCTGATGTTGAAGGAAGACATGGACATCGGCTTGGCCACGATCTACCGGGTACTTACCCAGTTCGAGCACGCGGGCATCCTCATCCGCCATCACTTCGAGGCGGGCAAGGCCGTCTTCGAGTTGAACGAGGGCGGGCACCACGATCACCTCGTGTGCGTGCAGTGCGGCCACGTGGAGGAATTTTTCGACCCGGAAATCGAAAAGCGCCAGACCAAGGTCGCCAAGGACCGCGGATTCGCCATCCAGGAACACTCGCTGCAAATCTTCGCGACGTGTACCAAAACCGATTGCTCCCGCCGCAAGGGCTGATTCATCAGGCCGCCATCGTACCGATCATCTCGGCCGCGTGTTTGCGGGTGGTTTCGGTGATCTTGACGCCGCCCAGCATCCTGGCCACTTCTTCCACGCGTTCGCCCTCGCTCAAGGTTTGAACCAAGCTTCGGATGGCACCCGCGGTTTCTTGTTTGACCACCCGCCACTGCGTGCTCGCGGCCGCCGCCACCTGCGGTAGATGGGTCACGCACATGACCTGCCGTTTGGCGCCCAGATCGCGCATCATGCGCCCCACGATTTCCGCGACACCGCCGCCTATCCCCGCATCGACTTCATCGAAAATCAAAGTGGGTACGTCCGCCACCTGGCTGGTCACGGTTTGAATCGCCAAGCTGATGCGAGAGAGTTCGCCGCCGGAAGCCACCTTCCCCAAACTTCGTGGTGTGCCGCCGCTGTGCGTGGCCACCAGAAATTCGATGCGCTCCAACCCGTGACTGGCGGGCTCGTCCAGAGCCTCCAAGCGCACCTCGATGGCGCTGCCCGCCATGGCCAACTGCTGGAGATGCTGGGTCACGCGCTTGGAGAGTTGTTGGGCGGCGGCCGCGCGCTTCTTGCTCAGCTCCTTGGCAAGGGAGGTAAAAGCTTCTGCGGCTTGTGCTTCCTTCTTGGCGAGCGCCTCGGCATCGCCGGCAAGGGCCAAGGTGCTCAATTTCTCTTCGAGATCCTTGAGCGTTCTGGCGAGTTCCGCGGGCCGCACGCGAAATTTTCGCGCGGTGCTATGCAAGGCTTGAATGCGGTTCTCCACCTCGGAGAGCCGTTGCGGATCGATATCCAAGCGGTCGCGATAGTGCCGCAGTGCATGCACGGCCTCTTGCAGTTGTATCTGCCCGGACTCCACCAGTTCCAAGGAGGGTTTCAGCGCGGGATCGATTTGCGCGCCCGCTTCCAGCTTGTGCGCCACGCCCCGCAGGGAACCCAGCACCGTGGACTCTGCCTCGGACAAGATGGATAAGCTCTCTTCAGTGGCTTCGATAAGCCCCGCGGAATTCGCCAGGCGCCGGTGCTCGGCATCCAGTTCGTCCCACTCGGTGGCGCTCACTTTGAGGCGCTTGAGTTCGATTACCTGGTCCTGGACTTCCTCGCGCTCGCGCTTGAGATGCGCGGCGTTCTTTTCGTAATCATCCATCGCCGCGCGCAGCGCCTGCCAGGACCGGTAGGCCTGCGCCACCTCGGCCGCGAGCTTGGTGGCGCCCGCGAAACCATCCACCAGCGTGCGCTGGGCCTGGGGCCGCAGCAGCGATTGATGCATGTGCTGGCCGTGGATATCCACCAGCGATTCTCCAATTTCCTTGAGTTGCTGCAAGGTGCCGGGGCTGCCATTCACGTAGGCGCGGCTGCGGCCCCCGCGTTCCAGCACCCGGCGCAAAACGAGCTGGTTACCGTCGTCCAGATCTTGCGCCTTGAGCACCTCGCGCAACTGGGGCCGCTGGGATAGGTCGAACTCGGCGCTGATCTCCGCCTTTTGCGCTCCCTCTCGCACCCACGCGGTGTCGCTGCGCTCGCCCAGCACCAGGGACAAGGCATCGACCAGCAAGGACTTGCCTGCTCCCGTCTCCCCAGTGAGCACGGTAAACCCAGCAGCGAACTCCAGTTCGAGCGTGTCTACGATGACGAAATCGCGAATGTGCAGGGCGCGCAGCATGCCTCTAGACTAAGGTCAGAGCACTTCGCTCCAGTGGAGCTTCTGGCGCAGCATGTGATAGTAGCTGTGCCCGCGCGGGTGCAGCAGGCGGATGGGGCGCTCGTAGCGGCGCAAGACGATGCGGTCCCCAGGTTCGAGCACGAGGTGCGAGTGGCTGTCGAAATGCACGCGCGAATCCGGGCAGTGGTGCATGAGGATTTCGATGACGCTCTCGCTGGAAATGACGATGGGCCGGTTGCTAAGGGCGTGCGGGCACACGGGAACCAGCGCGATGACGCTCAATGCCGGATGAATGATGGGCCCGCTTGCCGACAACGCGTAGGCGGTGGAACCCGTGGGCGTGGCGACGATCAGGCCATCGGCGCGCAGGTAATAGACGAATTGGCCGTCAATCCTTACCTCCAGCTCGATGAGGCCGCCCTCGGCACCCTTGCTCACGCTAGCGTCGTTGAAGGCGAGCACCCGGCTCAAGGATTGTTCGCCGCGCAACACCTGCGTGTCCAGCAGCATCCTGGGTTCCTCGACGAAGTGGCCATCGAGGATCTCCGCGATGGTCTGCGACATGGTGTCCATGGAGATGTCCGTGAGAAACCCCAACCGCCCTTGGTTCACACCCACCAGCGCCACGTCGTGCGGAGCCAGCGCACGGGCGATGTTAAGCATGGTACCGTCTCCTCCGATCACAATGGCCAAGGCCGCCACCTTGCCGATCTCGTCCAGAGGTACCACCTCGATGTTGTTGTTGGCGATATGGGCCGCGGTGAGAGAGTCCACCACGACCCGGACGCCACGGGAGCGCAGAAACTGGGCGAGTTCGAACAAGGGCCCGGCGATTTCCGGACTCTTATACTTTCCAATCAGGGCAATGGTCTGGAAGGAACTGGGCATGTTTATGCAACGGTCTGAGTCGCAACGGGTAGAATTTCTTGCATTATGAATGACAAAGCACTCCTAAGCGAACGCGCGCAAGCGCTCCTGAAGACCCTGGTGGAACGCTACATCGCCGAGGGCGAACCCGTGGGGTCGCGCACCCTGTCCAAGTTCTCCGGCCTGGACCTGAGCGCCGCCAGCATCCGCAACACCATGGCGGATTTGGAGGAAATGGGATTCGTGGCAAGCCCGCACACTTCCTCTGGCCGCATTCCCACGCCGCGCGGTTACCGGCTTTTTGTCGATTGCCTGCTCACTATCCGGCCACTCGACCGCGCCGACCTGAACCAACTTGAACACCAACTGCAACCCGACAGCACCCAAAGGCTGGTGCAATCCGCCTCCCATTTGCTCTCCGCGCTCACGCAGTTCGCCGGCGTGGTGATGACGCCCAAGCGCAAGAACACGCGCGTGCGCCACATCGAATTTCTGCGCCTGGCGGAAAAGCGCATATTGCTCATCATGGTGACCTCCGAAGGGGACGTGCAAAACCGCGTAGTGCTCACCGAGCGCGTCTACAGCGCCTCGGAGCTGGTGGAAGCCAGCAACTTCCTGACGCAAAACTACGCCGGCCTCACCTTCGAGGAGATGAAGCTGCGCCTCAAGGACGAGCTGAAGCGCTTGCGCGACGACATGACCCAATTGCTCTCCAGCGCACTGGAAGCAGGCGGCGACGCGCTCGACCAGAAGGGCGAGGATTATGTGTTGTCCGGCGAGCACAACTTGCTGCACGTGCAGGACTTGTCGTCCAACATGACCAGCCTGCGCAAACTCTTCGATCTGTTCGAACACCGTACCGGACTCATGCAGTTGCTCGATGCGGGCGGGCGCGCCCAAGGCATACAGATTTACATCGGGGGGGAATCCGGTCTTGTGCCCCTCGACGAATGCGCGGTCATCACGGCGCCCTATCAGGTGGATGGCGAAGTGCTGGGAACCGTGGGCGTGATTGGGCCTACGCGCATGGCCTACGATCGCGTGATTCCCATCGTGGAGATCACCGCCAGGCTGCTGTCGAACGCCATGGCCAGCCAGCGCGGCCGGTCGCTGGAGTAAGCGTGCGATTCTTATCCGAACCGGCGTTCAAGCACGACCAAGTGGGGCGCCTAGGCGTTCTATTAATCAACTTGGGGACGCCCGATGCGGCCACGGTGCCCGCCGTGCGCAAGTATCTAAGGGAGTTTCTTTGGGACCCCAGGGTGGTGGAGATACCGCGCGCCCTGTGGTGGATGATCTTGCACGGCGTGATCTTGCGCACCCGGCCCAAGGAATCGGCGTCGAAATACGCCAAGGTCTGGACAAAAGATGGCTCGCCGCTCAAGTTCCATACGGAGCGCCAAGTAAGTTTGATCAAGGGCAACCTGGGTGCCACGATCAAGCCCTCCGTTCTGGTTGCCTACGGCATGCGCTACGGCACGCCCTCCATCGAAGAGGGTTTGATCAAACTCAAAGAGGCGGGCTGCACGCGCGTGCTCGCCATGCCGCTCTACCCTCAATACGCCGCCAGCACTACCGCAAGTGCCTTCGACGCCTTAAGCGCTGCTCTGTCCAAGATGCGCCACCAGCCAGAGTTACGCTGGGTGAAGCACTTCCACGATCATTCTGCCTATATCGAGGCCGTGGCGCAAAGCCTGCAAGATTACTGGCTGGCCAATGGCCGGCCCAGCAAACTGCTGATGAGTTTTCACGGGCTGCCGAAGTTTTCCCTGGAACGCGGCGACCCCTACCATTGCGAATGCCAGAAAACGGCGCGCCTCATCGCCGAGGCCACCGGCATCAAGCCCGAGAATTACTTGGTGACCTTCCAGTCGCGCTTTGGCAAGGCCGAATGGTTGAAGCCCTACACCATCGAGACCATGCGCAAGCTGGGCAAGGACAAGACCAAGCGCTTGGACGTGATCTGCCCTGGCTTCGTCTCCGATTGTTTGGAGACCTTGGAAGAAATTGCCATGGAAAATAAAGCGGCGTTCCTAAAGGCCGGCGGCGGCGAGTTCCACTACATTCCCTGCCTGAACGAACGCCCGCAATGGATCAACGCCTTGGCAAATATCCTGCGGGAAAACCTCCAAGGCTGGTTGCCAAACGAAGCGGACCGCGCCGCCGCGCAAGCGAGCAAAGCACGCGCAACCGCCCTCGGCGCGAAACAGTAATGGATAGGGTGCGCTGCGTGCACCCTATTGCGCCACCGGCTTCTTTCCTAGTTTGCGTTGTAAGGTACGCCGGTGCATGCTCAAGGCGCGCGCGGTCGCCGATATGTTCCCGGCGTGATCCGCCAGCACCTTTTGAATGTGCTCCCACTCCAGGCGCTCCACCGATAGCGGCTGCTCGGGGATAGCCATGTCTGGCCGCACGGCCTCGCTAAACAATGCGGCGAGAATTTCGCTGGCGTCCGCCGGTTTCGCCAGATAATTCGTCGCCCCCAACTTGATGGCCTCCACCGCCGTCGTAATGCTGGCGAAACCGGTGAGCATCAGAATTCGCATGGAGGGTTCGTGCTCCTTGAGCCGGGGGATGAGAGCCAGGCCGGATTCGGCGGGCATGCGCAAATCCACCACGGCCGCACCGATCTTGCACGTTTGCGCCAGGGCCATGGCTTCCTCGCAGGATGAGGCAGCGAGCACATCGTAGCCTCTGCGGCGCAGCGCCCGCGCGAGCACATCGCGAAAGGCGGCGTCATCGTCGGCAACCAGGATCGTTTGCGTGCCTGTCACTTCGCACCCGGCGCCAATGCAACCAGCGGCAAGGTAATTCGCGTACAACTCCCGCCCCCGGGCCGCTTGAGTAATACGATGGAACCACCCAGACGCTCGATGGTGGCATTGGCCAGCAGCAATCCGATCCCCCATCCCTTGCCAGCGGGCTTGGTGGTAATCATCGCGCGCCCGGCATGGCGCAGGACATCTTCCGAGATCCCTTCGCCATGGTCGAGAATTTCCAATGTGACATGTTCGCGGTCGCAACGCGTCTCCAACTCGATCCCCCCAGGAGATGCATCGGCCGCATTGTTGAGCAGGCTGGTCAAGGTGGACGATAGCGTCTCGTCGGCCATGACCGGCGGGCCCGCGCCCAGGTTTTCAAAACGCGCCGTGAGCGCAACTCCGGGACGCAGAAGCCGCCAGCGTTCGATGGTCTCATCGACGAATGGGCGCAACCCTAGGCAGCGTACTTGGGCGGAGCGGGCTTGCCCCGCGGAGGCCGCAAGGCCCTGAATCACGCCACGGCAATGGCCGACTTGGTACTTGAGCGTCTGAAAATCCTCCCGCAGCATCCCGCCAGGAGGCGCGCTTTGCTCCATTTCACCGATCAGTACGCTCATGGTGGAAATAGGCGTGGCCAATTCGTGGGCCGCCGCGGCCGCCATGAGTCCCAAGGACAGAACTTTATCGTCGCGCATGGCTTTCTCGCGCGCATCCGAGAGCTGCTTATCGCGTTCACGAATAGCCCCCGCCATGCGCGCGACAATCCACAGCACCAGTGCGGCACACACGAGAAAATTCACCCACATTCCCACCACGTGCAGCCCAAATCCCTCCGTCTCATGCACATGAATCTCGGGCACATGAGCTGCGGGCATGAGAGGAACGTAATACACCAGCAACAAGGAATAGGCGAGGACGGCCAGCGCGGTCAGCACCAGCGCATAGGACGCGGGTAGCGTGGTGGCGGCGATTACCACCGGCAAGAGATAGAGCGAGACAAAGGGATTGCCCGCCCCACCCGTGAAGTAGAGCAAGGCGGAAAAAAAGGCGACGTCGATGCCCAGGTGCAGCAACATTTCGAGTTCGAGGACTGGCCACGAACGCGATAGGCGCCACCAGGACAAGGCAATCACCACGGCGAAGCAGGCAGCCACGACACTCACCGGGAGCATCCTGAGTTCGATGGCGAGGCCCCATTGAACCGTGATGGCTGCCACACCAACCGCCAAGACGATACAACTGCGCAGGAATATCAACCTGCGCAGGTTTTGCCGTAGGGGAGATGATTGGGCGTCATGCATGAGTACCATTGTACAAACCATGCTACTCAGTTCGCCTCTCGACAGGATATTTTTTCAGGGGGGTGCGGCAACATGTCGCATTCCCAGGGCGCGCGGGCGCCGGTAGGATGCATGGCCCTACGTTTTTCCGAACGCAACAAATGCCCCGCTTCATACTTGCCGCATTCCTTGTTCTCGCAGCCACCGTTTTCAGCACTCACGGTAGCGCCAATTGCGGCCAAGCCGTGTGCGCCGTCAACACGGACTGGGAAGTCCAGGGAGTGCTTCTGGACGGGAAAACGCGGCTAGATGTGCGCTTCGAGTACATAGACCAGGACCACCGCCGGCGAGGCAGCCAGAAAGTCCCCCCGGACGAGGTGACCGGGCACCACGACGAAGTTCGCACCATCAACCGCAACTGGATCGCCACACTGGATCACTCCTTCAATAGCCAGTGGGGCCTGTCCTTGGCCCTTCCCTATTCGAGCCGCACACATCATCACATACACCATCACCTGGGCGAAGACTTGCCCGAAGCTTGGTCCTACCAGGAGATGGGCGATGCCCGCATTCTGGGGCGCTACCAGGCGAACGCACCGGAGGGTGCCGCATTCAGTTGGGGACTCAGCGCCGGATTGAAACTCCCAACGGGAAAACACGATGTGCGCAACGACGAAGGCGAACTAGCCGAGCGCACCCTGCAACCGGGAACGGGCACCACGGACTGGATTGCCGGCGTATTCGTTCACCGTGCCATGCAAACCGTGGATACCTTCGCGCAGATTCAAATTCAACGGCCCTTCGCCGAACGCGAGCACTTCCAACCCGGAACGCGTACGTCCATTGATATTGGCCTACGTTACCCCTTGGGCGAGCGTATCGCGTTGCTGGCGCAACTCAACCTGCTGCATCGCGGCCACGACCAGAGCGAGGAAGCGGAGGCCGAGGACTCGGGAGGCAAGTTCGTTTACTTCTCGCCCGGCATCAGCGTGTCCGCCAGCAGAAACGTGCGCCTGTACGCCTTCTTGCAACTCCCCCTCTACCAGCACGCCAACGGTATCCAGTTGGCGGCGGACTGGGCCGCGAGTGCGGGCATAAGCATGCGCTTCTAAGCTGCGTCTTTCGCGCCGCAACATCGAATTTTATTGACAGCGCCGCGCCGCGCACGTAGATATATCGCCGCTGGAAAAAATATTGCACGGGGTTCACCCCGCGCTCATAAGATTGGAGGAGAAGACGATGGATCCTGCTATATCCACCCGCGTGGAGCGCATGTTCTCGCGCGACCGCATGATGGCGTACGCTTTCGTCATCGTGCTCTGGCTCACCATCTTGTTTACCTACTTCGCCATCGCTCCGCTGATCGCAAGCGCCAGTTTGCGAGTCGTGCTGATTATCGGCGCGGCGCTCCTGCTTTTGTTCAACACCGCCTCCATGTTTGCGATGATCGGGCATTACAGGCAGGACAAGGAGCATATCTACGGCCTGGACATTCGCCACATGGACGAATCGAAGGAGGCATGAGATGGCTTACCAACCCCCCAAACAAAGCGGTGCCGGGCAGATCATCGATAGCTTGCTGATTTTGGTGCTGTTATTCCTGTGTCTGTTACTACCTTTTGAACTCAAGAAGAAACAGGCCGCGGAGCAAGCCGCCGCACCTGCGGCAGCCGAGCAGCCCGCGCCTGCCGAGCCCACTTGGGAAAGCCTGGGCCAAAGCAGCGTGCAAGCGCAGCAGTGGGAAAAACTGGGCAAAAAGCCCGCCGATGCGAAAGGGCTCATCGAAACCAAATTCGATTTCGATAAAGATCTGCGCTCCCACTGGCTGTGGATCACGGTCATAGTGATCGTAGGTTATTTCGCCCTCCTGTTGCGCATCTCGGACCGTGAGTACCGCGAGGTGATCGCGGAGCGCTTCGGCAAGTCATGAGTTCTGAAAAGGAGAAAACATGAACGTGTGGACTTTGCTCAACTACGCCGCGTGGATCGTTTCCATCTTGCTGTTCGGCTGGATGATCCTCGATGCCATCGCGGTCAATAAACAATACGAGGAAGACTTCCTGATGAGTTCCCGCGAGGGCGAGGAATAAGCCACCACAATACGGGAGTAGGTCATGGCAACAGCGGCAGCAGGGCAAGGCAGCGGGCAGCGTATCAGCCTGAGAAAAGTTCTGGGGCCCGTTCACGTATGGGCACTAGGCGTGGGCATCGTGTTGGTGGGGGAGTTCACGGGCTGGAATTTTTCCCTGGCAAAGGGCGGCGCCTGGGGCGCGCTCATCGCGTGCTGGTACATCGGCCTGCTCTACACCTGTGTTGCCATGATCGACTCCGAAGTCACCTCCACGGTGGCCGCGGCAGGCGGGCAGTACACGCAGGCAAAACACATCATCGGCCCGCTCATGGCCTTCAACGTGGGCTTGTACTTGGTAATGGCTTACACGATGCTGGAAGCGAGTAACGCCATCGTGGTGGGGGATTTGATCAAGTCCTTCGCAGGGGAGACCGGCTACGCCGATCTCGACGTCAAGCCCTTCATCGTGCTCACCATTGCCGTGCTGGCGTGGCTCAACTACCGCGGGGTATACGCGACGCTCAACGTGAACTTCGTGATCACCGCCATCGCCTTCCTATCCATCATTGTCTTGTTTTTCAGTGTGTCGCCCTTCCAGCCCGGCAAGGTTCTGCTGCACAAGGAACTCTTCACCGATCTGCCCTATGGCTGGATCGGCGCCATCGGCGCGTTGCAGTTCGGCATGTGGTACTACCTTGGCATCGAGGGCACCTGCCAGGCCGCCGAAGAAGTACGCTCGGCGGGCCGCTCCATTCCGCTGGGCACCATGAGCGGAATGATTACATTGCTCATCGCCGCATCCATCACTTGGTACGTCGCCTCCGGGTTGATGCCTTGGCAATACCTCGGCCAAGCCTACACTCCCCTCTACGATGCGGCCAAACTCACGGGCGGCGGCGCGCTGCAAGCCATCATGTTTGCCGGCACCCTCTTCGCCGCACTGGCTTCGGCCAATGGTTGCATCAACGATGCCTCGCGCTCCTGGTTCTCCATGGGCCGTGACCGTTACATGCCCAAGTGGTTCGGAGCGGTGCACCCGCGCTACCGCACGCCCTATCGCGCGATCATTTTCCTCATCCCCATCGCCGTGGTATTCGCGCTCTTGTTCTACACCCGGCTCGATTTAGTGATCGGATTCTCCATCCTCTCTGGCCTGCTGGGCTACACCTTCATGTCCTTCAACATGCTGCGCTTCCGCAAGCTTTGGCCCTTGGGCTCCATCCACCGTGGGTACGTGCATCCCTTCCACCCATGGACCGCGATCATCTTGCTCATACTATGCGCGGCGGTGTACTTCGCCACTTACCTGGGCTACAGCGACATGCTGCTGTCCATCATGGCCTTCTATATCCTGGCTTCCATCTGGTTCGCGTTTCACCGCTACAAGTACGTGAAGCGCGGAGATCAATTCACCATGACTTGGCCTAGGCCGAAGGGATATTGAGGCGCGAAGAGCGAGTCATTAGCGTTGCTCATCGCACAACGGCATTAGATCCGTGCCGCGGCATGGGATGCCACGACCGCGCCGATCCAGAACCTCCATGGCCGGGCAGCCCAGTAATCCCCGGCGTAGCCGATGCCGATGCGCGGCCCGCGCTGGATCGCTTTGGGTGGAATTCGAACACCGCGGTCCTCGATCCAGATTTTTTTCGACGATGTACTGTCCGCGCGGTCGAGGGACTTGCCGATGGCAAGATACTTCGTGACCCGCCCTGGTCCCGCGAGATAAATGTCTTCTCCTTCCATGGGAGCGAGGATTCCGCGAATCAATAGACCTTCAGGAAGACCCGCGCCAGCGGTGCTGAAGTTGAGCATCCAATGCATGCCATAAATCAGGTAGACGTACACCGTGCCGCCCTCGCCGTAGAGCGGTTCCACCCGCGCCGTGCGCCGCCCGCCGAAGGAATGCGCCGCCCGGTCCCTGGGCCCCTTGTAGGCTTCGGCCTCGGTAATCATCCCCCAAAGTAGATGGCGCCCTTGCCGCCGCACGATGAACTTGCCGATCAGGTGCTTGGCCACCTTGAGCGTGGGCTGGTTGAAATCATCGCGGCCAAGCCGACGGGGTGCTTGGGATTGAACTTTTGGCGGAGGATTCCGCATTGGCGTCAAGGTTGCGAAGGAATGATGCGCTTTCAGCGGCAGAGCCCTAAGCCGGCATAGCCGGAACCAAAACGCATGCACTCGCTTCGGCAACAATCATGTTACGAACAAGGGGAGAACCCCTTGTTTATCCCCCAAGAGGAACAAGGGGCGATCCCCTTGTTGATCCCCCAAAACCAGATCACCGTTTCGCAATTTCTTCTCCAATTCTGTCAACAGTAAATCTATAAGAGGGTCCGCGAGTCAATGAGCCGGCCGTCCCTTGGATAGTATTACGTCACTCACCTCGGCGGCCGCCATGGGCCGGGCGAGAAAATCGCCCTGGCCAATATCGCAGCCTTCCCACTTGAAGAACTGGTACTCGAGTTCGGTGGAGATACCATCGGCCACGGCAGTAATGCCCAAAGTGTGGGCAAGCGCGATAATGGTTCTGGCGATCGCGGATCTCTCCCGGTCGTTGGCGGCGTTGCGCACGAAGGATCTGTGAATTTTGAGCCGGTCCGGAAGCAGCCGCTGCAAATGCGGCAAGGAAATCATTCCCGATCCGAAATCCACCAACGTCACGGATACGCCCTTTTGCTGCATGAACGCCAGGGCGTCCCGCACGGGCGCCTGCTCTCCCAACACCAAGGTTTCCGGCACCTCCAGATCCAGCGTGCCGCGCGGGAGCGCGGTATCCGCCAGGCACTTTTCGAGCATCGATAGAAACTGGCAATCCCACACCTGGTCCGTCAACACCGGTACCGATACGCGGAATACCGGTAGATTCAGCGATTGCCAACTCCGCGCCCAGCCGCAGGCGAGCCTGAGAAGCCAATCATCGATGCGCAGCCTCAGCTCCTGGTCCCCAATGGCGCTGGCTAAACGTGACGGGCCTGCAATTCCCCCGCTTGTCCTCACATGGGCGAGGACTTCCACGCCCACAATGGTATCGGAGGCCAGATGGAGCTGCGGCTGCGCCGAGAGATGGGTTTCGCCCGTTTCAATGGCTTTGATGACCTCGTCCTCCAACTCATACCTACGTTGTGCGCGAGGAAACCCGCCTGGAAGAATGTTCGCGGCGGTTTCTCTCGGCTTGAGGGCCTTGATGTACTGAAACGCCCGCAGCGACGAGATCACGATCGAGTAGAGTTTGCGGGCGGTGATCTCGGTCTTGAGAAAATAACCGTTGATGTCGTATTTGAGGATCACCTCGCGTTCCGGCGCGATCCCCGGCTGTCCGGTACGCAACACAATCTGGACGTCCGCGTTACCGAGTTCGTCGCGGATAGTATGCACCAGCGCGAGACCCGCTTCATCGCTCTCCATGACCACATCGAGCAACACGAGCGCGGTTTGAGGATGTTGCTCCAGCACCGCCTTGGCCTCCAACGCCGAATACGCACTATGAATCTCGACCGGGAGGCCGTCGTACTCGGTGCCGGCGAGAACCATCTTGGTGACCTCGTGTATCTGCGGTTCATCGTCCACGAGCAGCACCAACCAACGATCCTGGGCCGCGCCCGAAGCCGGCTGCCCTCCCCTGCCGAAATTTCTCCCCAGTTCGCTAACCATGAGCGCTGCTCCCTGGCAGGCCACGCAGGGCGCTGGCCACCGGCGCGCCGGATCCACCGATGCGCGCGACACGTAAAGTGAATAGGGTTCCCCTTGGGTACGCGTTTTCCACGGCGATCATGCCTCCGAGCCTGCGTGTGACGATGTTATAAACGAGGTGCAATCCCAGGCCACTGCCACCGGCGCCACGCCGGGTGGTAAAGAACGGCTGGAATATCTTGTCGTGCAGGGCCTGGGGAATTCCGCGGCCATCGTCTTGGTAGCGGATCTCCACTTCATCATCGCCGGCCGGTTTGGCCGTGATGACGATCGCCCCGGACGCGCCGGGATCGAAAGCATGCTGAAGCGAATTGAGCAGGAGATTGGTTAGCACTTGCGCGAAGGATCCAGGATAACTGTCCATTTCGATACCCCGCGGACAATCGACGCGAGTAGTAACCCGGGTGCCTTGAAATTTGGGCCGTAGACTGAAAATAGTTTCCTCCATGTACCCCCGAAGATCGAAGCGGCGCCGTTCGTCGCTGGTCTGATCGACAGCAACGCGCTTGAAGCTCTCCACCATCTGCGCGGCACGGCCGGCGTTGGATGACAGCAGACGGGCCGACTGGGACGCATCATGGACGAAGCGCTCGAAATCCGTTTCGGACAAACCACCCGCGGCCAGCTTGGCGCGCATTTCCGCGGCCCGGTCACTCAGGTACGACGCGGCACCGACGATGATGCCCACGGGCGTATTGATCTCGTGGGCCACGCCCGCCACCAA
Organism: Burkholderiales bacterium; assembly: GCA_046160525.1. Classification (GTDB taxonomy): domain Bacteria; phylum Pseudomonadota; class Gammaproteobacteria; order Burkholderiales; family SHXO01; genus SHXO01. The sequence continues at coordinate 36,554 of JBJXGQ010000406.1, read as the reverse complement.
CCCGCCGAGGGAAGCCATTTTTTCGGATTCCACCAGTTCGGACCGGGTCAGTTCAAGGTGGTGCAGCGAATGCAGCAATTCCCCCTCGGCCAGTTCGCGGCTCTCGTGAGAGAGAACGATCCACCAAGAACCCACCGCGATGACAACGAGTGCCGCCGCATAGATGCGCAGGAAAATATTCGCCATCTCGGTGCCGGTGCCGGCGTCATGGATATCGAGCAGGCGGTAGGACAGCAGAAATACCGCTGCCATGACCGCGGACACGATGCTGAACAACCCGAAGAACCGGCCCAACCGCCGTCCAAAATGCGGCGCCAGATGCGCTTTTGGATCGACATGCGCTTCGGTATCACCCACCCTGGCCGTATCGGGCCGCTTGCAGAAATCGTGGCAATGTCCCTCCAAGCCGCAGCAAAGCGAACAAATCGGATCCTGGTAAAACGGGCAATGCGCCATGTCAAGCGGCTCATATTCCTTCTCGCAGATGCAGCACCGAACCAACTCGTCCGGATCGCGGTTACGAAAGTGTCGATCGGGACGCGCGATGTAGTACTTTCCGCGGGTAGCGTAGGCGATGACGATCGCACTGAAAAACGCCGTGACCAAGGCAATGAAGACCGAATAGGCGCGGCAAACCTCGCCCAGTACACCGGCGTAGGCGATGAGCGATATGAACGAGGCGATCAACATGGCCCCGCAACCCACGGGATTGAAGTTGTACAGGTGCGCTCGTTTGAATTCGATGTAACGAGGGCTAATGCCCGCCGGTTTGAGCACGACGAGATCGGCCACCAGCGCGCCGATCCAGGCGGTCGCGACATTGGAGTAGACGTGCAGCACCGCCTCCAGCGTGGCGAATATGCCGAGCAGCGTGAGCAGCAGCGCGATCAGGACATTGAACACGAGCCAGACGACGCGGCCCGGATGGTAATGGGCAAGCCGCGCGAAGCTGTTGGACCAAGCCAGAGAGCCCGCGTAGGCATTCGTGACGTTGATCTTCACCTGGGAGATGACGACGAAGACGACAGCCACGGCCAGGATCACAACCCGGTCGTCGAATACATACTCATAGGCCTTGATGTACATGTTGATGGGCGTGACCGCTTCGCTCGCCGAGGCCCCGGCGCGGATCGCCAGCACTGCGAGCAGACTGCCGGCCAAGATCTTCAACCCTCCGATGACAATCCAACCCGGCCCCGCGCCGAGCAGGGCGGACCACCAGGCGAACCGGTTCTTGGGCGTCTTATCCGGCAGAAAGCGAAGGTAGTCGGCCTGCTCGCCGATCTGCACGACGAGGGAAAACAACACGCCGGCGGCCAGACCGAAATGAAGGAAATTGAACTCCCCGTTCGCCACCGCGTTACCGGAATAGGAGCGCCAAGCGGCCAGCACGCCGGGGTCGCGATAAAGGATGTACGCGAAGGGCAAGACGAGCAGCACTACCCAGATGGGCTGCGTCCACATCTGAAGTTTATTGATCAGGGTCACGCCAAAGAACACCAGGGGAATGATGACTAGGGAACACAGCAGATAGCCGATGGCGATGTTGAGTCCGAGACCCAATTCGAGCGCCTGCGCCATGATCGCGGCTTCGAGCGCGAAGAAAATGAACGTGAACGAGGCGTAGACAAGGGAAGTCAAGGTCGAACCGATATAACCGAAACCCGCCCCGCGCGTCAGCAGATCGATATCGACATTGGATATGGTCGAGTAATAGGCGATCGGCAAGTTGATGAGAAAGATCAGCACAGACACGAGGATGATCGCCGCGAACGCGGTCTGAAACCCGTAGCTCACCGTGATACTTGCGCCGATGGCTTCCAGGGCGAGAAAGGAAATGCCGCCGATGGCGGTATTGGCTAGAACAAACGGTGACCAGCGCCGGTAGGAGCGCGCGGCGTAGCGCAACGCGTAATCCTCCATCGTTTCGTTTGCTACCCAGGACTGGTATTCGCGTTTGAGCCGAATCACGGAAGATGGCGCTCCGCTTGGGCCACGACCAAGGTCACGGCACCGGTGAATGTCCGCCAGATTATTCGCGCAAGACGCAGCGCAAGCAATAGGCTGAATGCACTTCCCAACGCCGCTCCCAAGGAATATATTGTCCACCCCGGCCGCATGGTTCTCCAGTTTTCCTGCCCGGGACAGCGAACCTTGAATACGCCCTGCCGTTCAGGCGTCCTTCCAGCAAGCAATAAGGCGTGCAGACATGGCCCGTCCGCCCGGCGATTGCGAACCGAAATCCGTACCCGGCTCTTTGCTCTACCGAGTACATGCGACCACCCAGCGGGACGCCGCTTGGGGTGACACACTCGAATTGCTTGGCGATTGGCTCGATGGCCGCTGGACAACGCTCGCCAGCCATCGCTTTTCCAGCGGCAGGGGCGAGGTTCTTTACCAAGCCCCGCGAGATCCCGATCTGCGAGCCGCCTATGCCGAGCACGCCCCCCGCAACCCGTGGTTCCTCTCGAGCGCGGAATATTCTCCGGGCCGGGTGTTGACCGGCGAGGAGTTGTTAAGCAACCGAGATCTGGTCAAAACCGACTTCTATCGCAGCCTACTTAAACCGAACCGCTTGCTGCACCGCCTGTGTGGCGTCGCCGCGCGGCATGGCGATCTCGTCTACTACGTCGCGGTACACCGCACGGAGGATCAAGACGGTTTCCAGGAGCACGAAAAATCCGGCTTTCAAGACGTGCTTTCCCACCTCTCGCTAGCGCTGGAAAATTACTGGCACCGGCGCCAGGTCACCGACTTTGGCGAGACCATGACACGCATCGTCGAGCGGCATGGGCACGCCACGTTTCTCGCCGATGCGCAGGGGCGCATCCTCTATAAAACGAAGTCAGCGGAGGATTTGCTTCGCCACGAATCGGGCTTGCGCATGGACGGCGAGCGCATCGCGGCGGCGGCAACGGCGGACAGCAAGGCGCTGCGGGAAGCCATGGCATGGGTTGCGAACGCGCCGGATTCAGCGGACACTTCACGCGTGGTGACCGTCTCCGTGCCCGGCGGCCGGCACCCCACGGTGGTCTCAGTCTATTCCGCTGGCCGGGCTTTTCTCGCGCGCGAAGGACAGAGCCGGGAACTGGTGGTGCTCACCGCGAGAAGCCCCCATTCAGAACATAGTCATCACGATTGCTCGTTCTCCAGGCAATTCGAATTCAGTCCAGCGCAGGCACGCGTGAGTGCCATGATTTTCACGGGAATGTCCCTGGCCAGCACCGCACGCGCGTTGCATGTTTCGGAAAACACCGTGCGCAGCCACCTGAAGCAAATATTCCAGAAAACCAATACTCACGGGCAGATGGAATTAGTGCATCTGCATTCGCGCATTTGCACGGACAAACCCTGAGCCGGCTCAATGGCGGGGGTTAATGCCCGATCACCGAAGACCGGCTCGAGCGCACCCAGTCCTCTCCTACTCCCGCGCGCGCGCGCCTCGGATCGCGAGGCCCGTGATCATGAGTATGTACGTGTGCACGCGGCCTTCCCGTCTGGTGAAGCTGCTCGCGAGACATGACCAGCGGGGCATCCGCGCTCTTTTCGTTGCGAGCATGCGCGATGCGCGAATGCGGGTTCATCATCGCGAGAAACGGGGCCAGGATTAAACGGCGCGCATCGGCCTGGCAACTCGGACATTTCGTGGGGGCGCTGGATTCGCTCATGGGGCGGCGCATTTCAAAGTCGCCGCATTGTTCGCAGCGATAGTCGTAGGTGGGCATGGTTACGTCCTTCTAGTGACCAGATTAAAGAGAGCCGGCCGCATCCGCTGGTGCCGCCGGCTGTCAAGCCAGGCGAAGAGGTTTCCCTCTTCGCCCCGTGCGAATACCTAACTGGGCATCGCCACGCTCACCCGCGGGACCTTGTGCATGGGCCCGGAGGCCGTGGGCCGGATGTCGAAGTCGAAGATTTCGGTCGGAACCGCAACCGTGCAGCAGGCATTGGGGATGTCCACGATGCCGCTGATACGCCCCTCGACGGGGGCCGTTCCCAGAATCATGTAAGCCTGTTCGCCGGAGTAACCAAACTTCTTAAGATACTCGATGGCGTTCAGACACGCGCGCCGGTAGGCCACATGTGCGTCCAGGTAGTATTGCTCGCCGGTTTTTTCATCCACCGAAATTCCCTCGAACACCAGGTACTCCGAGAAATGCGGTTCGGTGCGGCTGGGCTTGAAGATCGGGTTGACGATGCCGTACTTGGCCATGCCGCCCTTGATGATATCGACTCGCAGATCGATCCACCCCGCCATCTCGATGGCCCCGCAGAAGGTGATTTCGCCGTCGCCCTGCGACCAGTGAATATCGCCCATGGAAAGGCCGCCGCCCTTGACGTAAACGGGGAAGTAGATTTTGGATCCGCGCGACAGATTCTTGATGTCGCAGTTACCGCCATGTTCGCGCGGGGGCACCGTGCGCCAAGCTTCGGCCGCCGCCCTCTTCGCGGCCGCCCCGGTCATTTGTCCCATGAGGGCAGTGTCGGCGTAAGGCGGGGCAAGCAGCGGCGGCACGCGATTCGGATTGGTAGCCAGTAACGCCGCTTCGCGCTTGTTTGCCTTCTCCAGCAGCGCTCGGTCGGGCAAACAACCGATCAACCCTGGATGGACCAAGCCTGGCCATTCCACGCCGGGGATATGGCGCGATGAACACATCATGCCGTGAAAATCCCAGATCGCCTTGCGCGCATCCGGAAAGTGATCGACCAGGAAACCGCCGCCATTTTCCCTGGCGAAAATTCCAGTGAAGCCCCATTTGGAGTCTGGCAGGTATCCCAGTTCCAGAAGATCCACCACGAGGAGGTCGCCGGGCTCCGCGCCCTGCACGCCGAACGGACCACTCAAGTAGTGAACCAGGCTCAAGGTAACGTCACGCACGTCGTTGGCGCTGTTGTCGGGCTTGATCTGGCCACCCGTCCAGTCGTAACACTCGACCCGGAACTCATCTCCCGGTTTGAACCACTGCACGAAGGGAATATCGGGGTGCCAGCGGTTATGGGTCTTGGTGCGTTGGTCTTCGGGCCGCCTGCCCATTTCGGCCCTGAATACTACGTTGTCGCTGCCTTGCGCGGCGGTGGCGGAGTTGCTTCCCACCGTGGCCGCGGCGGCGGCGGTCGCGGCAACCACACCAGCCGCTTGCGTCATGAATTGGCGCCGGTCCGAATTGGCGGGTTGCGCGGATTGTGCGGGTTGCGAATTATTAGGTTCCATCTCTAGGTCCTCCTGTTGGCTCGTCGTACGATTCAAGTCGCGGGACAATCGGTTTCTTTGTGGCGCCAAGCAGGAGTGTTGGCCTGATCCCCGGGTTGCCGGTACAACTGGTTTACTCAAGCGGTACCGTTTTCGCGATGGGAATAGCCCCAGGGCACGGATCTGACCCCCTACTGGCAGCGGCCATCGTACTCAGTCAATTCCGGGCTGCCATCCCCCAGGCTTGGCAGTCTCGGTAATCCGTATAGGTGAATTGCATCTCACCTGCTTGGATGAGACGTCTTGGGAGGGGAGATGACTAAAGCCCAGTCACGGGCCAAGATCCAAGATGCTCAGATCAGCGGCGAAGGATTTCCACTGTTTTTTCCAGCGCGCGTAATCGTGCATGAGCCTCGTCCAGGAGTTCTCGCAATATCACGGCAGTGCCCGCGGCGTTCACTTCCCGCACCGAACTTGCGCGGCGGTCCGCGCCGCACCGGCGGTCTTAAGTGGCTATGCGGCGGTTTGTCGTTTGGATCAACTCGAAGCTTTTTGTCATGATCTAGCTCGGTCCTAGGCACTCCTTGGGTCCCCGGCCGCGCCGGAGTGCTCTTTGCGCCACGTAATATTACGACATTAGAGGACATGCGAGCCCCTGGTGAAACGATGAAATTCGGACTTCTGGTCCTGGCGCTCTTCTTGGGGGGCCTCCTCGCGTGGATGCACCGCCGGGACCAGCGGCGCTACGCGGCCTGGCGCACCAATGTTCTAGGCTGCGAGAACACTCCGCTTGCGCAGTGCGAGAAAACCATTGCCGCGGACGGGTTCCCGGTCTTGCGCGGCAAGTTCGCGAGCAAGGCCGCGGAGGTGAGATTGTTTCGTGATGATGCCACCTTCCGTAAGCTGCCCTCCCTGTGGATCTCGGTTTCGTTGCGAGCGGATCTACGCGAATTTCCGCACCTGGACATCCTCGCTCGCAGCCAGAATACGGAGTTCTACTCGCCTGGCGGGCAATTACCCTACCGCCTTGATTCTCCCCCTGGGTGGTCCACGGAATTGACCATCAAGTGCGGTGCGCCGCAAGCATCGTTGGTATCGCTGGCACCGCATGCGGCCGAATTCTTCGCCGATGCGCGCGCGAAGGAAATTCTGGTCACGCCCCAGGGCGTGCGCTTGGTATACCAACTCTCGCAAGCACGGCGTGCCGAGTATCTGGTGCTTCGCGCCGGGCATTTCGAAATCGGTGCCGTGCCGCCCGCGCTGCTGGAACTTCTGCTAGCGCGAGCGAACGCCGTAGCCAATACAATCTCCACCCATGCCTGACACGCCCGCGCCCAAACCTCCCCTCAATCCGTGGTCGGTACTTGCCGTCGCGGCGCTGCTGCCGGGCATGGGCCAAGTGCTCAACAACAATGCAACGCGCGCCATCGTCTTCGTGTTCTTCATGATCTCGCTCGCCATCGTGAGCCACCATCTAACGACCCCCGCGCAGTCCTTCCTTGGCCGCCACGCGGGCGGGGTGTTCATCTACGTCATCTCCTTGGTGGACGCCTACCGCATTGCCCGTTTACGCTGGGATTTGCACAGGATGCCGGCCAAATAGCTCCTTGGGCAAGTTTCCTGCTACGCAATATTATTGAATGCCATTCTTGACACCCATGGCAGGTGGCAAGGAAAATAGACCCCTCTTTTCGCCCATTACCTTTCCCCATGCCCCTCGGGCTATTGCGTTTTGCCTTGAGCCGCGAGCACCCGGAACCACGCATGTTTCGCGTCCCGGAGCGCCTCAAGCCTACCTACGACGCCGTGATCATCGGCGCCGGCGGGCACGGCTTGGCGAGCGCTTACTATCTTGCCAGGGACTATAAACTCAGCAATGTAGCCGTATTGGAGAAGGGTTATCTGGGTGGCGGCAACACCGGGCGCAACACCACCATCATCCGCTCCAACTACCTCACCCCCGAAGGCGTGGCCTTCTACGACGAGAGTGTGCGGCTCTACCAGGACCTCGCCCAGGACTTCGACCTGAACCTGTTTTACTCCACGCGCGGCCACTTCACCCTGGCCCACACGGATTCCGCCCTGCGCACTTCGCGCTGGCGGGCGGAGGTCAACAAGCACTACGGCGTGGACAGCGAAGTGGTAGGCCCGGAGTTCATCAAGAAGGCCTGCCCGCAGATCGATCTTACTTGCGCCGGGCACGCGCCCATACTCGGCGCCCTATATCACGCGCCGGGCGCCATCGCGCGCCACGACGCGGTGGCCTGGGGCTATGGGCGCGGCGCGGACCAGCGCGGCGTGGAGATTCACCAGCAGACCGAAGTGACGGGCATCGATGTGAAGGGCGGCAAGGTGGTAGGCGTACACACAACGCGCGGTTACGTGGCCACCAACAAGGTGCTGTGCGCCGTGGCGGGGTTCACGCCGCGCATCTTGAACATGGTGGGCTTGCGTTCGCCCATTTTCGTCCACCCGCTTCAGGCCATGGTGAGCGAACCCATGAAGCCCTGGCTCAACCAGATATTCGTTTCGGGCAGCTTACACATTTACATCAGCCAATCCGCACGCGGAGAACTGGTGATGGGTGCATCGCTGGATCCCTACGAAGTGCAGAACACCCGCTCCACGCTCGACTTCGCGGAAGGACTCTCCGCTCACATCCTGGATATGTTCCCATTTCTTTCCACCGCGAAAATCGTTCGCCAGTGGGCGGGCCTGGCGGACATGACGCCGGATTTCGCCCCCATCATGGGCAAGACACCGGTGGAAGGTTTCTATCTGGATGCGGGATGGGGCACCTGGGGATTCAAGGCGACACCCGTGAGCGGCAAGACCATGAGTTACACCCTGTTCAACGATCGCGATCATGATTTGATCAAGGGCTTTCGCCTGTCGCGGTTCGCGAACTACGAGTTAACGGGGGAGAAAGGTGCTGCTTCAGTAGGACACTGAGGCTGCACCCTTTCAGTGAAGGCTAATCCATGCGAAGCCTGGGTTATGCCGGAGCTAAAAGGGTATCGTTTCAATGGGACACTGAGGCGGCGATGCGTTTATTTCTTGAGGTGACACTATGTGCGGAATAGCAGGAATTTTGTTCAAGCGCCCCGGCGCGGATGCCCAGGTGGGCAAGTCGCTCATCAGCATGTTGGATGGCTGCCAGCACCGCGGGCCGGACTCCACGGGGTTCGCGCTGTATCACCACGCCAATCCTGGAGAGCTGCGTCTGCGCTTCTTCGTGGGCGATGGCCGCGAAGCGGAAGGCAAGGTCGCCGAGATCAAAGCGCAGTTGCGCGATCACAACGCCACGATTCTGTCGGACGAGCGCGCGGGCACCAGCTACAGCGTCATCGTGCACTTCGACGGCGACGTGCAGAAATTTTCCTACGACATGGAGCACGCCGCCAAGGTGTTCTCCATCGGCGAGAGCCTGGACATCATCAAGGACACGGGCAGTGCCCACGACGTGGACGATGCCTACAACGTGCGCGATTTCCACGGCTCCCACGGCATTGGCCACGTGCGGCTGGCCACGGAATCGGACGTGACGCCCGATGCCTCCCATCCCTTCTGGGCAACGGGATTCGCCGACGTAGCCATCGTGCACAACGGGCAAATCACCAACTACTACAAGATGCGCCGCCGCTTGGCCAAGAGAGGTTTCGCCTTCAACACCAGCAACGATAGCGAGTTAATCGCGGTCTATCTCGCCGACAAGCTCTCGCAAGGCCGCACGCTGCAAGAAGCGCTCGCGCAATCCATCGAGGATCTCGACGGCACCTTCTCCTTCCTGGTTTCCACCAAGGACGAAATCGGTTTCGCCAAGGACCGCCTGGCCGCCAAACCCATGGTGATGTACGAAACCGACGACATCATCGCCATCGCCTCCGAGGAAGTTTCGCTCAACCGTCTTTTCCCCGGACAAGCGCTCAACACCACCGAACCCCCACCCGGCACCTTCCGCACATGGCAACGCTCGATCTAGCTCAACTTAGCGTTCGCGAAGCGAACGAGAAACTACGCCTGCTCGGTGAAGCAGGCGAAGACGTGGAAATCGCCAACCCCGATGCACGCCATCACATCGGCGTGGGGCTAACGTATCCCATCAAGGTCAAGATACGCGGCTCCGCGGGTTATTTCTGCGCCGGCCTCACGGACGGACCGCGCTTTGAAGTGGAAGCCAACGTGGGTTGGGGTTTGGCCGACAACATGCTGAAGGGCTCCATCGTCGTCAACGGTAACGCCAGCGCCATCGCGGGCGTGGCCATACGCGGCGCCGAAGTCATCGTCAAGGGCAACATCGGATCGCGTGCGGGCCAAGTGATGAAGGAAGGCACCCTGCTCTGCTGCGGCAACGCCAACTTCATGGCGGGTTACATGATGTACGGCGGCCGCATCGTGATTCTCGGCAACTCGGGCGAGCAAGTGGGCCAGGACATGACCGGCGGTTCCATTTACGTCGCGGGCAAGCTGCAATCGTTAGGTACCGATGCGCAGCTCATTGACCTACCTCGTGAAGAGGCCGGCGACATCGCGCAGTTCCTCGACCGTTACGGGATTCCCTTCAAGGGTGTCCTCCAGAAGATCGTCAACGCCGGCAAGAAGCTGCGCTATCCGCGCACGGAACCGCGCACGCGCCAAGTGCCTTTCTTCATGGCGTCGGGCGCGGTGTCCGGCTACTGGAACGAGAAAGTCCAGGAGGACATTTTCATCCGCTCGCGCATCGGCCGCTACCGCATACGCGGCTATGGCGCTTCGCGCGCGCTTCCCCACTTGAGCGACATCGGTTTTCGCAAGAATATTTCGGGCATACAGCACGACCGCGACGTGGTGAACAAGGTCGCGCTCAAGACGGAGATCGGCGGGCGCATGGGTGCCAACCCCATCAAGCTCAGCATGCCCGTCACCATCGCGCCCATGAGTTACGGTGCGCTATCCAAATCCACCAAGGTGGCGCTCGCCATCGCCTCCAAGCTCTCCGGCGTCTCCGAGAACACGGGCGAGGGTGGCATGTCCGATGAGCAACGCGCCGCCGCCGACCAGATCATTTATCAATGCCTGTCGGGGCGCCTAGGTTGGAATATCCACGACATGCGCCGCGCCAACGGCTTGGAGATCTACATCTCCCAAGGCGCCAAACCCGGCTTGGGTGGCCAGTTGATGGCGAAGAAAGTGACGAAGGAAATCGCGCGCATTCGCGGTATTCCCGCCGGCATCGACTTGCGCTCACCCTCGCGCCACCCGGATGTATTGGGCGCGGACGATTTGGTGATCAAGGTGGAGGAATTTCGCGAAGCCACCAGCTACCGCATTCCAGTGTCCGTGAAACTCGGCGCAGGCCGTGTGCGCGATGACATCAAGATCGCCTACAAGGACGGTTTCGATTTCGTCGAGCTGGATGGCCTGCAAGGCTCCACGGGCGCTGCTTCCCATGAAGTGCTGGAGTACGTGGGCATCCCCACGCTTTCCGCCATTCAAGAGGCCATGGACGCGCTCGCCGAACTGGGTGAAGGCGCGGATGCTATTCGCAAGATGCCCATCGTGCTGATGGGCGGCGTCAAGGATGGCGTGGATGCCGCCAAGGCCATCGCGCTGGGCGCTCACGCCGTGGCCTTGGGCACGGGTGCGATCATCGCGGGCGGTTGTATTGCGTGCTTGCAATGCCACGTGGGCTCCTGCGTCGTGGGCATCGCCACGCAAGATCCCGAACACGAGAAGCGCTACAACGTTCCGGTGGAAGCGCAGAACATCCATCGTTATTTGGAATCCGTGCGCTGGCAGCTGGCCGCGGTCACGCGCGCCCTCGGTCACGACGACGTGCATAAGCTGAGCCGCGACGACTTGGTTGCGCTCACCCCCGAAGCGGCCGCCATCACGCGCTTGCCCTACGTACCCCAAGAGCAAATGCAACGCCCCATATTCCGTAAAGCATCATGAGCGCAGTCAACGTTTACGACATCCAGCGCATCGAGCCCGGCCCCACGCCGGAAGGACTGCGCGAAGATATACAGGACATCAACTTCGTCCCCGCGCCTTGCCAGGTAGCTTGCCCCATCGGCACCGATGCGCCTTCATACATCGGATACATCTGGGAAGGCAAGGTGGAGGAAGCCTTCGAGGCCATCACCGCCACCAACCCATTCAGCTCCATCTGCGGCCGCGTGTGCGACGCGCCCTGCGAACCCGCTTGCCGCCGTGCGGATAGTGACGGCCCCATCGCCATCCGCAATTTGAAGCGCTTCATCATGGACAAGCTGGGCACGAGCTTCCATTTGCCCGCCGTGTCCGTCACGCGCAAGGAAACGGTCGCGATAGTAGGTTCGGGCCCCGCTGGACTCACCGCCGCGCAAGATCTGGCCGAAGCCGGGTTCGAAGTGCACGTCTACGAAATGACGGACCGTCTGGGCGGCATGATGGTGTGGGGCATTCCCGCATTCCGCCTGCCTCCTGGCATCATCGAAGAAGACATGAACCGCATGCTCAAGCACTGCCCGGGCATCAAGGTTCATCTGAACACCGCGCTGGGCCGCGACGTGAGTCTCGAGGACTTGAAATCGCGCCACGATGCCGTGCTACTCACCATCGGCTCGTGGTGGGGTAAGACCATGGATATCGAAGGCAAGGACGATCCGCGCATTGTGGACGGCGTGGGCTTCCTGCGCCGTATCAATGCCGGCGACCGGCCCGCCATGCCCGAGACCGTCATCGTCGTGGGCGGCGGCGACGTGGCCATGGATGCCTGCCGCGCCGCGCTGCGCCTGCCTGGATGCAAACAAGTCAAAGTGATCTACCGCCGTGGCCCGAAGGAAATTCCGGCGCGCAAGGATGAACTCGATGGCGCCATCAAGGAGGGTGTGGAGTTCCTCTACAACACACAACCCGTGGCGGCACTTGACACGGATAAAGGCTTTGCCCTGCGCTGTGTGCTCACACAGTTCGGGGAACCTGGAAAGGATGGCCGCCGCCAAGCGGAGAATGTCTCGGGTAGCGAACACGATCTCGCCTGCGGCATGGTGATTCTCGCCGTGGGGCAGAAAGGCGAGTGCGAGGAATTGGCGAAGCGCGGGCTGATGAACGCGGACCGCGTGCGCACCGATTGGAAGACCATGCGCACGGCCGATCCCAAGGTGTTCGCGGCGGGCGACGGCGCCTTTGGGGGTTCCACCATCGTCATGGCCATGCAGCACGGCCATCGTGCCGCCTACTACATCAAGGCGCAACTGGACGGCCGCGCGAATCCCGTGCCCTATCGCACACCCTTCCGTACCCGCCGCGTTTCCCCGGCGCAGGATCCCAATTGGGAAGTGATCGGCCGCCAGCACCAGCCCTTCCATGGTTTGGGCAAGAATCCGGTGGCGTTTCCGGAAATCGAATCCACTTATACGGAGAAGGAAGCCAAGGACGAAGCCGCACGCTGCTACCGCTGCGATGCGGAAACGGGCACCGCCAACTACGACGTGAGCACGCGAGAGGACATCTTCGTCATGGCGCGCACGAACCCCTTGGATGTGGCCACGCAGTCCAGCATGTTGCAAAAGCGCTTGCGCACGCGCGGCAATCCCTTCCCCGAAGATCGTCCCGCTACGCTGGACGATCTAGTGTTCTTACCAGCGAATTTATCGAGGCTGGTGATTGACCCCTATCGAGATGCGTGCGCTGTGTCCGTGGAATTGGGCCAGCGCGTCAAACTTGAGTTGCCATACCTTGTCGCGGGGTTCGATGAGGCGGTCCCGCAGGTGCGCGAATCCATCGAGCATGGCGTGCGGGAAATGGGGGTCGCCTATCTTGGGCGCCATCGTATCCATCCGGACACACCGTGGTTCCAGCTTGCGCAAGCAGGCAAGGACAAGCCGGACGAGAAGGCCTTGGGCGTCATCTATTATTCGCCCTCCGGGTTCGCACCGTTCGATGTGCGCAAGGCGCGCGACACCCAACTCACGGGCTTGGTTACCGAGGCACGTGACCTGCCACGGGCCATACCTTTTGCACTCGAACAAAAGATGGACATCATGATCCTCTCGGGCTCCGGAAACATGGCGCGGCCATGGGGCGAACTTGGCGGCCATCCCGATCTTTCCGTGATGCGCGATGCCATCGCGATCATGCGATCCATGAACCGCGAAGAAGATATCGATCTTCTGTATTTCGGCGGCATACGCTCGGGCACGGACGTCGCGAAGATTGTCGGCCTGGGTTGCAAGGCAGCGGTGGTATCGGTGTCCATGGCTTTCGCCGTAGGCGGCATCGTGGAGAATAACGGCATGGTGTTCTACTCCGACGTGGCAGACGAAGAGCGGCGCGACCAGGCCGCATCCTTTTTGCGTGCGCTGCGCGAGGAATGCTCCATCATGGCGCGCTGCACGGGCAAGACCAACGTGCAGAATCTAGAACCCGAGGACGTGCGTTCCATTACGCTTACCACGGCGCGAGCCACGGGTGTACCTCTCGCGGGGACCAATAAGATTCCAGAAGCGGCGTAAGTCGTCGTGAAACTTCTTACCTGCCCCATCAACGGCCCGCGCCCCGTTTCGGAATTCGCTTTTGGCGGCGAAGTGCGTCCTATGCCGGACCCTTCCACTTGCTCCAACGAGCAGTGGTCGGACTACGTGTTCAACCGCAACGGCGCCCCTGGCATAAAGAAGGAGTGGTGGTATCACGTGCCCAGCGGCGTGTGGTTCATCGCGGAGCGCGATACCACCGTTGACCGGGTGCTGGCGACTTATCTGTGGGGCGAGGCGCCCAAATGAGCGCACGCTTGCCTCCCGTGGAGGGCGAGTGGATCGACCGCTCCAAGCCCCTCGTCTTCCGCTTCGAGGGCCGTCCCCGCATAGGCTTCGAGGGCGATGTCATCAGCTCGGCCCTGTGGGCCTCTGGCACTCATCTTCTCGGGCGCAGCTTCAAGTACCACCGGCCGCGCGGCATCTTGTCCATGGCGGATCACGACGTGAATACGCTCATGGAGGACAAATTCCATATCAATCTGCGCGCCGACGTGACGCCGCTGCGCGAAGACATGGAGCTTTACGCCGTCAATACTTTTGGCGGCGTGCGCGCCGACCGTGCCAGGATATTAGACAAGCTTTCAGCGTTCTTGCCCGTGGGTTTTTACTACAAGGCCTTTCACGGGCGTTTCGCGCAAAAGTGGGAGCAGTTCTTCCGTTCCATTGCGGGCCTGGGCAAACCTAAATTCGGCCTGCCGCGCATCGTCACGGCGAAGCGCTACGACTTCGTGGATATCGCCGTGATCGGAGCCGGTCCCTCTGGGCTCGCGGCGGGAATCGAGGCCGCCCGCGCCGGGGCATCGGTGCTCGTTGTGGACGAGAACGCGCAAGCCGGAGGAAGCTTGGGCTATGCGCGCGCGGGAGGCGACGCCAGTTACGAGCAATTACAAGCACTCCTGCGTGAAGCCCGGCAATTTCCGAATATGGAAATCCGCACCGGCACCACTGCGTCCGGTTACTACGGCGACCATTGGATAGCGTTGACCAGCGCAGACAAGATGACCAAGTTGCGCGCGCGCGCCACCATCGTGGCTACAGGCGTGTTCGAACAGCCGGCTGTGTTCCGCAATAACGATCTGCCCGGCGTGATGTTCGCCTCCGCCGCCCAGCGCCTCATCTACCGTTACGCCGTGAAACCGGTAAAAAAGGCCGTCGTACTCACAGCCAATCGCGAAGGCTACGAAGCCGCATTGGATTTACACCGGCACGGGATCGCCGTTGCCGCCGTGATCGACCTACGCGCGGAAGGCGAAACCTCCCTGCCGCAAGCCACGCCGTTCCGCGTTTTGAAGGGTGCGTGCATCGCCAAGGCGATTCGCTCGGGGCAACATGTATCCGGTGTGCGCGTGGCCGCGTTTGATAACGGCGAGGCGGGTGCGGCCCGCAGGGAAACCATCCGGTGCGATGGCGTATTGATGAGCGTTGGATTCACGCCCGCCGCCAATTTGCTCTATCAGGCCGGCGCCAAAATGCGTTACGCCACAAGCGTGGAACAGTTCGTTCCGGAAAGTCTTGCTCCCGGTGTGTTCGCGGCGGGACGGGTCAATGGCGTCCATGAACTGAGCGCGCGCCTACTGGACGGCAAGCGCGCGGGCGGCGAGGCGGCCAGGTATCTTGGGCTGGCCAACGCCCCGGCGGTACAAGTGCCGGCGCATACGCGTACGCCCACACACCCCTACCCCATCGTGCCCCATACCTCGGCCAAGAATTTCGTCGATTTCGATGAAGATCTGCAACTGAAGGATTTCCACAACGCCGCCCAAGAGGGCTTCGACAACATCGAGCTGCTCAAGCGCTACTCCACCGTGGGCATGGGCCCGAGCCAGGGTAAGCACTCCAACATGAGTGCCGTGCGCATCCTCGCCCGTATTCGCAGTGAAGCCATCGACAAGATTGGCACCACGACCGCACGCCCGTTTTATCATCCGGTACCCATGTCCCATCTGGCGGGACGCGGTTTTCATCCCATGCGGCAAACGCCCCTGCACTCGCGCCACGAAAAATTGGGCGCGGTGTGGATGCAGGCAGGCAATTGGTGGCGGCCCGAGTACTACGCGGCCCAAGGACAGAGCAAACTCGAATGCGTGCGCGCGGAAGCGCGTGCCGTGCGCAACGGCGCGGGCATCATCGACGTGGGCACGCTGGGCAAGATGGATCTCTTCGGCCCGGATGCCGGAGAGTTTCTGGAGCGCGTCTACACCGGGCGCTTCGCCAACCTCAAGGTGGGGATGACGCGCTACTGCGTGATGCTCGACGAAGCAGGCGTCATCGTTGACGATGGCGTCGTAGGCCGTCTCTCCGAACAGCATTTCTACTTCACCACCACGACCACGGGTTCGGCCACCGTCTACCGGGAGTTGGTGCGATGGAACACGCAATGGGGTTTGGATACCGGAATCGTGAACGTGACGGGCGCCATGGGTGCGGTGAATCTCGCCGGACCTGAGTCGCGCGAAGTACTCGCCAAACTCACGGCGCACGACTTGTCGCCACAAGGTTTTCCCTATCTGGGCGTGCGGGATGCGCAAATCGCGGGAGTGCCCTGCCGTTTGATGCGCGTGGGGTTCGTGGGCGAATTGGGTTACGAAATTCACGCACCCGCCCAGTGCATGGGCCATTTGTGGGACGCCCTCATGGACGCGGGCAAACCTCACGGCATTCAACCCTTCGGCGTGGAAGCGCAGCGTTTGTTGCGCTTGGAGAAGGGCCACGTCATCATCGGCCAGGACACCGACGGACTGACCACTCCCTTCGAGGCCGCCATGGGCTGGGCGGTCAAGATGGACAAGCCCTTCTTCGTTGGGCAACGCAGCTTGAAAATCATAGGCCAGCGGCAGCCCAAGCAAGTGGCAGCCGGCTTCGCTCTCCACAAAGATTTTTCCGGCGAGGCACCGAAGGAGTGCCACTTGGTGATCCACGAAGGCAGCATCGCCGGACGCATTACCAGCATCGCTTTCAGCGAAGCGCTCGGGTATCACATCGGCCTGGGCTTCATCGCCCCTGAACTCGCGCAAGAAGGCACGAAGTTTTCGGTTCGCGGCGAAGGCGGTCAGATGATTGAAGCGATTGTGGTGAAACTTCCGTTCTACGATCCGGCAGCCGAGCGGCAAAAAATATGAACACCGGGAACCGCCTCAGCCCGCTGCACGATTTCCTCGTACCGCTCAACCCGCGTTGGACCGTCGTGCATGGAATGCTGGTCCCCATGGAAATTGAAGGGGGCGAGAATGCCGGTCCTGTTCAATTGAGCGATGCAAGTTGCCTGCTTCGCATGGGCGTCAAGGGCTCCAAGGCGCAAACGTGGCTGGTTAACCAAGGCATGGAAGTTCCGCCCGCAATCAACAGTTGGACGCGCACCCGTGAGGGCACCTTGGTGGCCCGGCTCGCGCGCAGCGAATTCTTTCTCGAAGACCGTGCAGGCGGGACAGTCGTCGAACGATTAAGAGGAGTACTCGCCCCGGCCTCCGGCGTGTCTCCCGTGCTAAGGCAAGATGCTGCCTTGGTACTCTACGGACCAAACGCGAACGATTTGCTCGTGCAAACATGCAACGTAAATTTCCGCGCGTGGAAGCCCGAGGACCGCACCGTGGTCATGACATCCATGGTAGGTGTGACCGTGCTGGTCATCTGGGAGCCGTACCAAGGCCTGCCGCGTTACCGGATATGGTGCGATCACACCTTCGCCGCGTATCTGTGGCAGACCTTGATCGAGATCGCCGGGGAATTGGGAGGCAGCGCGGTAGGATTGCGATCGCTCATGCCGGAGATTTCCGCGTGAGAAAGTGAGGTGAACGGTCCCTCACCCTCGGTCCCTCTCCCGAAGGGCGAGGGAGGAAAAGCCCTTCTCCGTCGGGACAACACGACGCGAAGCGGCTTGTTGCGGTGTAGGCTTACCTTTAGGTAATGCCGAAACCAAAAGGGTTGGGATGAGGGAAATAAGATTGATTAAAGGGAGGAAAGCATGACCCCAGCAGAAGCCAAGAAGTGGCTCAAGGCCAACGACATCAAATACATTCTCGCGCAGTTCGTGGATATCCATGGGTCGGCGAAGGCAAAGGCGGTTCCCGCCGAGCACCTGGACATGGTGCTCACCGACGGCGCGGGATTCGCGGGATTCGCCTTGTGGGGCTTCGGCATGGGCCCGCAAGGGCCTGACTACATGGCGGTGGGCGATCTCGTGCAACTGCACGCCATCCCATGGATGCCAGGCTATGCACGCATGACCACCATCGGTCATGTGAAGGGCAAACCCTACCCTTACGATTCGCGTTACGTACTCAAAACCCAATTGGAAAAACTCGCCAAGAAGGGCATGACCCTATACACCGGCATCGAACCGGAGTTCATGCTGCTCAAACGCAAGGACGGCGGGGGCATCGGAATGTGTGACGACACCGACACGCTGGAGAAACCCTGCTACGACTACAAGGGGCTCGCGCGCAGTTCCGCATTCTTGGAAAAGCTGGTGGAATCCGTGCGCGCCGTGGGCATCGATGTCTATCAAATCGACCACGAAGATGCCAACGGCCAGTTCGAGGTGAACTTCACCTATGGGGACGCACTGGCCACCGCCGACCGGGTGATCTTCCTGAAGATGGCCGCCTCGGAAATCGCGCACCAGATGGGCTTGGTCGCCACCTTCATGCCCAAGCCTTTTTCCAACCGTACGGGCACGGGCTCGCACTATCACATCTCCATGGGCGATGCGAAGACCAAGAATCTGTTCCACGACGACAAGGACAAGCGCAAGCTAGGGCTGTCCAAGATGGGCTATCACTTCATGGGCGGCTTGCTGCATCACGCCGCGGCGCTGACCGCCATCTGCGCACCCACCATCAACTCCTACAAGCGCTTGGTCGTGGGCCGCGCGCTATCCGGCGCAACCTGGGCGCCCGCCTACATCACCTATGGCGACAACAACCGTACGTGCATGGTGCGTGTGCCCTATGGGCGCCTGGAAATGCGCCTGCCCGACGGTTCCTCCAATCCCTATCTCGCCACCACCGCCATCCTCGCCGCGGGAATGGACGGTGTGGAGAACCAGATGGACCCCGGCGAGCCCAACAATACCAACCTCTACGAGTGGAGCGCCTCCGATCTCGCCAAGGCCAAGATCGGCTTGCTGCCGCAGAGCCTCGACGAAGCGCTCAACGCGCTGGAAAAAGATTCCGTGATTTGCGAGGCCATCGGCAAGGATCTATCGGAAGAGTTCTTGAAACTGAAGCGCATGGAATGGATCGAGTACTCGCGCCATGTGTCACAGTGGGAGGTGGACCGGTACTTGGAGTTTTTCTAGGCTTCGCTTTGAAAAAACTTCCCAAGCCCCCCACAGCTCCCGCCGAGGACACAAGCCGTTCCCTCGACCGTTACATCGGCCACACCGTCAGGGAGTTGCGGCGCAAGAACGATCTCACGCTGGCCGACGTCGCCTCGCAGGCCGGTATCAGCAGCGGCATGCTGTCCAAGATCGAGAACGGGCAAGCGGCCACCAGTCTCGACACTCTGACGCGTATCGCCGGCGCGCTCGGCGTATCGCTGTCGCAGCTGTTTCGCGATTTCGATGCCCCTGCGGGCGGAGCGCAATTGGTCAAGGCCAACCAAGGCATGGAAGTCGTGCGCCGCGGCACCAAGCGCGGCCACACCTATCACTTGCTTGCCTACGACAAAGGTCCGCGAAAAAGCTTCGAGCCCTTCCTCATCACCATGGACGATGCGAGCGAAGTGTTCCCGAGCTTCGAGCATCCCGGCACCGAGTTCATCTACATCCTGAAAGGAAAGATCGAGTACCGCCACGGCCGCCAGACCTACATGCTCGCACCCGGAGATTCCCTATCCTTCCGTGGCGACGTTCCGCACGGCCCAGAGCGCCTGGTTCAAACGCCGATTCACATGCTATCGGTGATCGTGTACGCAGAAGAACAAAGATGAATTCCATCACCGCGAGCAAGGGCCGCGCATGGGCGGCCCTTGCATAATTTAGCGCCGCTCCTTGTTACTGGGAGTTGCTTTGCGTCACCGAATAGACCGCCCAAACCTTCTTGCCGTTACGAGCGTTGTTGATCAGTCGCAGCTTGAGTCCCGCCAAACCTTCCCGGGTTTTCACCAGCGCCGAGAGATCCCACTCGTAGCGCGTTCGAGTCCCCTTGCCTGTGACCGGATCCTTGTTGCCATTGACCGGCAACTGGACGGAAGCCAGCAAGGTGGTACCGATACGCGCTTCCGCCGTGAAGCTTCCCGACCAGTCTTCTTCCGGGCGGTTATCGATAATGACCTTAACGACGGTTGGATGAACTGCCGTTGCGGCCGGGTCTTGATATTCCGCTTCCCACCAGTAGGTCGCGCCCGCCTCGACCTCGATCTTGAGCGGATCGAAGGTCATGGAGCGCAAATCGTCCGCCGGCTCCGAACCATCGGGACCGCCCGTCCAATATGCCTTCCCGTTCTTGTTGTCGAACACCCGGCTCACGATGTGGTTCGCCGGAGTGGGTATCGAACCGTCCTCGCTTGTTAGCGTCACGCTGGCGCTTGCCGGAGTGCCCAGCGCATAGCCGGTGCCGGTGAAAAGGGTCAAGACCACGGTCTCGCCGCTTTCAATCAACGTGTCGTTAATGGGGGTGACGGTTGCCTGCACGGATGCTGACCCAGCCGGGATCGTAATGCTGGCCGGAAGACTCACGTAGTCGGCACCGTTCGTGGCCGTTCCACTCATGCTGAATCCGACCGTCAGCGCCGAAGTGGTCGCGCCCGTGCGCGCTATCCTGAAAACACCGGTATCGAGCGGAGATTCCGCGGCGGAGCTGTCGGCGGCAGCGACACTCACCGTAGGCGCGACCTCGTCACTCGTGATGGTAACGGTGGCACTGGCGGGACTGCCGGTGCTGTACGCCACACCCGCGGCCAAGGTCAGTACTACCGTCTCATTCGATTCGAGCAGGGTATCGTTGACCGGAGTAATGGTAACCGTGGCGCTCGCCGCGCCCGCTGGGATAGTGACGCTTCCACTCGGTGACAGGTAATCGCTTCCCGCCGTGGCCGTACCGCTCATGGTGTAGTTGACGGACAGCGCCGCGGTCGTGGCCCCGGTTCGGGTTACGGTAAAGGCACCGGTGGTCGGCCCGGCCTCGGTGGCGCTGGCGTCTGTCGCGGCCACGCTTACGCTGGCCGGGGCGATATCGTCACTTGTTATAGTGACCGTCGCGCTCGCCGTCCCGACCGTGTAGTTCGCGCTACTTGCCAAACTGAGTACAACGGTCTCGTCGCCCTCCACCAATGTGTCGTTGACAGGCGTGACCGTGACCGCAACGCTCGCCGCGCCAGCCGGAATCGTCACACTGGCCGGTAAAGCGGTGTAATCGCCGCCGCTGGTGGCAGTACCTCCTACGGCCAGGGAGGCGGTGAGCGGAGCGGTAGCGTCACCGGTGCGCGAGACGGTGAAGGTACCCGTGGTTGGACCTGCTTCAGTGGCCGAAGCATCGCTTGCCGTCACGTTCACGGTGGCAGGTGCGACGTCGTCACTAGTGAGGGTGACGGTCGCGCTGGCGGTTCCCACCGTATAGGTGGAAGCATTCGCCAAGGTGAGTACGACCGTCTCGTTGCTCTCTACCAGGGTATCGTTGACCGGAGTGATGGTCACCGTGGCGCTCGCCGCGCCTGCCGGAATGGTCACGCTTCCACTCAGTGACAGGTAATCGCTTCCCGCCGTGGCCGTTCCGCTCATGGTGTAGTTGACAGCCAGCGCCGCGGTAGTGGCACCGGTTCGTGTGATGGTGAATGTGCCGGTAGTGGGCCCGGCCTCGGTGGCGCTGGCGTCCGTCGCGGCCACGCTTACGCTTGCCGGGGCGGCATCATCACTTGCGATAGTGATCGTCGCGCTTGCCGTCCCCACCGTGTAGTTCGCGCTACTTGCCAAACTGAGTACAACGGTCTCGTCGGCCTCCACTAATGTGTCATTGACGGGCGTGACCGTGACCAATACGCTCGCCGAGCCAGCCGGAATCGTCACACTTGCCGGTAAGGCGGTGTAGTCGCTGCCGCTGGTGGCAGTACCTCCTACGGTCAGGGAGGCGGTGAGCGGAGCCGTAGCGTCACCGGTGCGCGAGACGGTGAAGGTTCCGGTGGTGGGACCCGCCTCGGTCGCCAAGGAGTCGCTCGCGGTGATGCTTACGGTAGGTGGCTGCTCGTCGCTTGCGATTGTGATTGTCGCGCTTCCCGGCGTGCCGGTGCGGTAGGCGGCATTGGCGGAAAGTGTCAGGATAGCGGTCTCGGTGGGTTCCAATAAAGCGTCGTTAATCGGTACGAGCGTGATCGTCGCCGCCGCG
The DNA here is from genome assembly GCA_046160525.1 of Burkholderiales bacterium. Lineage (GTDB taxonomy): Bacteria > Pseudomonadota > Gammaproteobacteria > Burkholderiales > SHXO01 > SHXO01. The sequence goes on along the minus strand of JBJXGQ010000406.1, from coordinate 14,550 downwards.
GCCCCCGCCGGTATGGTCACGCTGCCCGTCAGGGCTGAGTAGTCGCTGCCCTGGGTGGCCGATCCGCTCATGCTGTAAGTAACGGTGAGCGGCGCCGTTGTGCTGCCCGTACGCGTTACGGAATAGGTTCCGGTCGTTAGCCCCGCTTCGGTAGCGGTGGCATCGGTCGCGCTAACGGTGACGCTGGGTAGACCCACCGTCTTCACCATTCGAAAACTGTCGCGCACGGTCCCAGTGTTGTTTATGAACACGGCGTCGAGCGTGTCACCATTGATATCCAACACCATCGAACCGAGTTCCCGGACCGAGGTATACATCACGGGATGGTTGAGACTACCGGAACCGCTGACGCTTCCCGAACTCCCCGCCACGGCGTACAGAGCGCCGGGAACGGATCCGTCGGTGACCCGCTCGTAAGGTCCGGCACCACCGTTGACCTGCATGGTGGCCGGATTGAAGGTACTGGAACTCCCGTAATGACCATCGATCTGAAAAGAACGCTCGTAGGCATGGCTGTGTCCGGTGAGCACCAGATCCACGCCGAAGTCCTCGAAGATTGGCAGCGCATTGGCGCGCATTTGCACCAATTCCGTCTCGCTGTCCGAATCGTGCGAGCCCTTGGAGTAAGGCGGGTGGTGCCAGAAGGCGATGATCCATTTTTGCCTGGTGGCCGCCAGATCCTGGCGCAGCCAATTTAGCATCGCGCCATTGCTCGCGCGATTGGTCTCGAAGGAATCCAGCACCACGAAATGAATGTTGGCATAGTCGAACGAGTAATAGGCTTCGGTATTGGAGGGAACGCCGCCAGCCTCGCCATTTCTCGGCAGGGTAAAGATGTCGTAATAGGGCCCGGTCTGAGTGGACGAGTTAGCGGTTGCGCCATCGTGGTTTCCCAAGGTGGGCCACACGACGCTTTGCCGAAGCAAGGTGGGATAGATATTGAAGACCGCAGCCTGATACTCGGCATCGGTGCCGCTATCGTAGGCATTGTCGCCCAGCATGAGCCATAGATGGGTGTAGTTGGCGCCGGTGCGGGCGAGATAAGCGTCGCGTACTTGGCGCTGGCCGGTGCTGTTCTCGCCGGCATCCCCGATGACCCAGATACGCGTGGGTTGGACCGCGCCCACGGACGGTGGCGTGATGAAGAAGTGGGTCGAGTCGCCGCCGGCCAAACTCGCGGTGGACGACCCCACGGAGTAGAAATACTTGGTGGCGGGCGCCAAGCCCGTTAGCGTTACGGCATGCTCGGTGGCCGAGACGGTGCTGCCCGCCGACGCCGTCAAGCTCGTGGCGGAGGCGCCATAGCGAACACGGCTGTCGGTTGCCACGCTGGTGCGCCATCGCACCACGATGCTCGTGGGAGTAGCCGATTGCAGGTATGGGCCGCGCACTACCGTTTGCGCTTGCGCACTCGATGGCGCAATGACCATGCAAATCGCGAGCAATAGCGCGCAGCAGAGCGCGTGCGCCAGCCACAAAGCGCCCGGCAATCCTGATTCAAGAACCACTTCTTTTTTCATATGCAATTCCACGTTCGGTCTCCCATTCATGCTTGTATATCAGTCGCGGACGCCAAGACGCTCGAAAGCGGCGTGAAGGCGGTTATCGAGTTCGCTGGCGGCTCGCGTATGGCGCCGCACGAGCGCGCGTTTGGCCAGCGCCTGCCGGGCTTGCTTATAGGCGGCGAGCGCCTCCGCGACCCGGCCGTTTTGCTCCAGAATTTCTCCCCGGCGCATCTCGCTCTCGGGCGATGCCGCCTCTCCTGTGCGCTGCGCCAGGCGCTCCAAAGCCTTCTCAGGTTCTCCGCGCGCGAGTTCCAGTTCCACCGCGACATCGATGAGCACCACATTGGGCCCTAGGGCGGCGATTCCCTCGTCGAGACCGCGCAACGCTTCGTCCATATAGCCCGCACCCATGCTGGCCAGGGCACGCGCTCTTTCCACGTATAGATCCGCGCTCGGGCGCTGCGCCAATACGCGCGAAAAATCGCTCGCCGCGGCATGCCCGGCGCCCAGACTGGCCCATGCTCGAGCACGCGTTAGCAATGCCACGTGATGCGAGGGTGAGCGGGCGAGGAAACTATCTAACGCGGCGATCGCCGCAGTGGGGCTGCGCGCATCGAGCAATGTGAGCCCGCGCATGAGAACCGCCTCGTCCAACTCGGAGTCCAGTTCGATCGCGCGCTCGAAATCCTTCAAGGCCGCGTCCCAGCGCCCTTCTTGCCGGTGCAATTGGCCCCGGCGTAGGTAGAGGGGCGCGCTTTCGGGCTGTTGTTTCAGTTGTTCGCTCAACGCCTCGATGCGTTCGTGCGAATCGCCATGCGTCCACGCTGGCTGCACGGCACACAAGCTGAAGCCTACGATTAGCCCGGCGAGCGAGGGTAGCGATGCAGGCTTCGGATGTCGTGATATGGAGACAGAGGGCGCGGGGCGTGCCTGAAATTCAGTACAAGTCATGTAGGTCTCTCACTTCTATTTTTCCGGTCTCTCTTGCGGAAACCGGCATATCCACCCCTGGGCGGCGTTGGCATGACCGAAACAAGGGCATCCGCGCATACGCTTAGAGGAGATGTGAAGAATCCTCCGAATATGCGCACTTTCCGAGGGCATCGCAGCAAGGGTGCCACCACTTTGCAATGCACTTATAAACAAAACATTATTGGCTACATTTAATTTACGGCCTTAGGAATCGCGGGGCGATAAGTGGCGCTTGCGTGAGACACGATTCGCTCGGCTTTCTCGTTCGGCGCCTGGATTACCCGTGGATTTGACATTCTCTTTGTAGCGACAGATACGTCGCCATACTCCATCGCTGACTGATTGTATATACAGTCTTAGTACGGAATTGAAATATCCCCACGCGATAGAAAATGTGAAATACAACTTGCAATGAGTCGTCATCAGGCGTCGTTGTTCTCGCATTCATTTTCGTTGGATCGATCCGGACTTAGCGCTCCTACTAACATGAAACATGAAGACTACGGCGGTTCGCACGCAAAACTTACCGCTAAGGTTCGCTGATTGGGATAAGGAGACCACAATGATATCCATCGTAATTCCTGTGTATAACGAAGCCCGCAGCCTCGCGCGCCTGTGGGATGAAATCGTGCAAGTGGCGGCGGCCGCGCGCCTGGACCTCGAAGCGGTATTTGTCGACGATGGCAGCACGGACGATTCCTGGAAGACGATCCGCGCGCTGGTACGAAGCGATGCGCGCGTTAAAGGCATTCGATTTCGCCGCAACTTCGGCAAGGCTGCGGCGCTGAGCGCCGGATTCGCCACGGCGCGTGGCGACACGATCGTCACGCTGGACGCCGATCTTCAAGACGACCCCGCGGAAATACCCGCCTTGCTCGCCAAGTTGCACAACGACCTCGATTTAGTCAGCGGGTGGAAGCGCGAGCGCCACGATCCCTGGCATAAAGTGCTACCCAGCCGCGTATTCAATCGCATGGTCAGTTGGGTGACGGGCGTTGCTTTACACGATCACAACTGCGGCATGAAGGCTTACCGCTCCAGCGTGCTGCTCGAAGTGCGTCTGTATGGCGAGCGCCACCGCTTCATCCCCGTGCTCGCGGCCGCGCGCGGCTTTCGCGTGGGCGAAATGGAAGTGCGTCACCGCGCGCGCCGCTTCGGCGAATCCAAGTACGGCATGAGCCGCCTGTTGAAGGGTTTCCTGGATCTGCTCACGGTCAAATTTCTGACTGGCTTTGGGCAGCGCCCGCAGCATGTGCTCGGAAGTATCGGACTGCTGATGCTGCTGAGCGGCACGGGCGTGCTTGCTTATCTGTCGCTAACATGGGTGGTGCGCTTGATCGATCCCCTTGCCTACTTGCCACTCAGCGAGCGGCCGCTGATGATTTATTCCACCGGTTTCATGCTTCTGGGAGCGCAAATGTTCTCCATGGGAATCCTGGCGGAAATGCTGGCTTCTCACCAGACCCGCGAGGAACCCTCTTACAGTATCGCGGAACAGGTGCATCACCGCCAAATGGAGACAGCCGGGGCCACGGATTACCCAGCGATGGAACCCGTGGCTAGCGCGTTTGCAAGGAGACCCGCATGAAGATCTGTGTAATGACATCGAGCTACAAACTCTCCGAGAGCGATACCAATGTCCCGTTCTTGGTGGAGAGCGTGCGGCAATTAAAGGCGAGCGGCATGGATGTACACGTGTTCGCTCCCAGCTACGAAGGAGGGGGCAGCCAAGTTCTAGATGGCGTGACAGTCCATCGCTTTCGCTACTTTTTAAGGCGCTGGGAAAATCTAACCCACAATCAAGGCGCGCCGAACCGGCTGCGCAACCCGCTCTATCTCGCGGTCGCGGCCTTTTACATTGTCTTTGGACTGGTGCATGCCATCGCCTTGTGCCGCAAACAACGCTTCGATTTGATCCACGTCCACTGGCCCTTTCCGCACGGCCTTTGGGGGCTTATGGCGGGCTGGCTCACGCGCGCGCCCGTCGTGTTCACCTTCCATGGCGCGGAACTTCTGCTACAAAAGAAGTATCCCTTCGTGACGTGGTTCCTCAGGCCCGCTCTACGCCATGCCGCCGCCGTGATTTGCAATTCCCGGTACACCGCCGGCGAGGTGGCGCGGCTCACCGCGCGCGCGGTAACGGTCTTGCCCTTCGGCTGCACCGTGAACGCGCGGCCATCCTACAAGGATCCGCATAAGCCGGTAAAGGAAATCTTGTTCACGGGCCGCCTCGTGGCGCGCAAGGGGCTCGATGTTCTGCTGCACGCGCTGCCGGCCATCGCGGCGCAGCTGCCTGTGCATCTGCACGTGGTGGGAGATGGTGACCGGGCAGACGATTGGATGGCACTTGCGACGGCGCTCGGCCTAAGCGAAATAGTCACCTTCCACGGTGCCGTTTCGGCCACGGTTCTCGAGCAACATTACACGAGCGCCGACGTATTCGTGCTACCCGCCATCGTCGATGAACGCGGCGATACGGAAGGATTGGGAGTGGTGCTCATCGAGGCTTTGAGTTTCATGACGCCGGTTGTAGCCTCCGAAGTCGGAGGCATCCCGGACGTAATCCAGCATGAACGAACCGGCTTGCTAGTGCCGCAAAAGGACCCGGCGGCTCTCGCCGCCGCAGTGGTGAAGCTGCTGCAAGATCATGCGCTCGCCGCCAAGCTGGCGCGATCGGGGTGGCACCACGTACAAGAACATTTCAATTGGGAGCGCATTAATGCGGAGCTACTCGGCATCTATCGCGATGCCATCGGTAACTACCTGGAATCCCGCGTGCGCTCTCGGGCGCAACCCGTTGCGAAAATTGGCGCGCGTGGCATCCAAGGAAAGATCTTGATTGCCGCCGTGGCTGTGAGCGCCTTAGTCGCACTGTATGTCTTCGTGCCTGCCTATTGGTCGCCCCAGTCGCGCGCGTTCGCCGGCAAATTGGGCTATCCTGCCGTGATGCGAGTGCTCGGCCGGCCCATCGAGGTGCAAGCCGAAACCGTGCAACTACGCACCATGGTACGCGTCATCGCGGCGGAGGGCTTGACCGCCTACCTGAACGAGATTCCAGTGCACAGCGAGGTACCTGGTATCGTCACGCAGATCCTGGTGGAAGCAGGCGAGAGCATTCAACGCGGCAGACCTTTGCTGTACATCAGCCCAGGCGCACATACGACCCGCATGTTCGACTTGCGGCGCCAGCTGAGCCAGTCCGAGCGCAAACAAGCCAATCTCGACTTGGAGCGAGAGCAAAGACTCTACGAGTCTAACTTCACCAGCAAGGCACGCCTGGACGGCGCCACGGCCAGCATGCAGCGGGCCGAGATCGCCTCGCGGCTGGCATTTGAGGAGTATGCGCATTCGCTGCGCTCGCGCAGCGCCACGGTCACCGGCGAGCCTCTGCCCTGGGCAGGTACTTCCGTGCGAGACCGGCGTGTGGTCATTGCCGCCACCATGGCAGGTACGGTGATCGAGCGCAACGTTCAGTTGGGCGAGAATCTGGTGAACTTGAAAGAACCGCTCATGGTCCTTGGAGACCAGATGGTCTTTCGAGCCGAGATCGACCAGCGCTATGCCGGCATGCTGCGCGAAGGAGCGCAGGGAAGGTTTTATCTTCGGGCCCGGCCTGGACAGCCATTCCCCGCGCAGGTGCTTCGCGTGTCGCACGCGGTACGAAGCGCCGAGCAGCGGCGCGCGGGCGACCCGCCACCATTCACGTTCTCGGTGTGGATGTCCATTCCGAGCGAGCATGTGCGCACTGGAGGCCTGCTTCCGGGCATGAACGGCTATGCGATTTTCGAGCAACGATATAAGGCGGCCGCGTTACCTGAACGCGCATTGACGCGCTACTCGGGGCGCACGGGCACGGTACTCGCCGTCGGAAATTCCAATGAATTGCGCGTCGAGCCCGTCACTTACTCTGGCGCCTCGGAGGGTTGGATCGCGGTCGAATCCGGGGGCATTGGCGTGGGAGACTTGGTGGTGGTGAACGGGCAAACGGCGTTGAAGGAAGGGGACAAGGTAGCGGTGGCAACATCGCAACCCGGCACTCGTGAACTCGCAGACTCGCAAGCGCCGGGTACCGAGAGCCATTTCTCGCCAACGGTTCGCACCAACCTGCAATGAAGCGGTTGCTTGGTCATCGCGGCTCGCGGGTCGCCGTGCGGCTGGGCATTAGCCTGGCGCTGCTCGGTACTCTGCTTTGGCACGTGGATCCGGCGCGGGTTATCGCGCCACTGCAAAAGTTGTCTCCAGCCTTTGTGCTGCTCGCTTGTCTGTACTACGCGGGATGCCAATTACTCTCGTCATGGCGCTGGCGGATGTTCTTGGACGCCAAGGGCATCGGCGTGCCCCTGGCGAGTTTGTTCTCCTACTACATGAGCGGAATGTTCCTGAATAACTTCCTGCCGGGTGCCGTCGGCGGTGATGCGGCCAGGAGCTATTTTCTGTACCGCCACTGCGGCCAAGGACATTACGCACTGGGTTCGGTATTCCTGGAGCGCTTCGCTGGCCTGCTGGGCCTAGGATTGATCTCCATCGGCGCGCTGGCCGCCTACCCTCCCGGCACCGGCCAGCCGCTCATCCTCGGTGCCGTGGGAGGCTCGGCTGTGTTGCTGATGGGCATTGCACTAGCCTTGTGGTGGCCTCCCCTCGCAAATGGAATTCAGCGCCTGCTTGGCCGCTTTCTACCCTGGGGAACGGGGAATCGCTTGCGGGAATTCCATGACACGCTGGCCAGTTACCGCCAGCATCCTGGCACCCTGGTGCGCGCGGTGCTGCTGTCAGTGGCTATTCAGGGCTTGTATGCGTTGTTCTACGGGCTCGTCGCGCTGGGCTTGGATATCAGCATCGATCTGCGTTATTTCCTATTGTTCTTGCCTCCTGTCACGCTCCTCATGTTGCTGCCGCTAAGCTTCGGGGGCCTTGGGATTCGCGAGGCGGCCTTTGTGGTGCTATTCGCGCAAGTGGGTGTCGGCGCGCCCGATGTGATGGCGGTATCGCTCACCGTTCACGGCCTGGGCATTTTGTTGAGCCTCGCTGGCGGGGTACTACTCGTACGCAGCCGGAAATCCACGCCCGGCGTTTCCTGGCGCGGCACCTGAATGCGAGCGCATATTCATCCGCGTGAATTCTACCAGCGGGCATTGGCCGCCGATCGTACTGTGTGGATGACTAGTCTCGGTGCGCTGTTGCTCATCGCGTGCGCGCTTTCGCCTTGGCCTAAGCATCCCTCGGCCGCTTTGTCTTCCATCTCCTCCAGCGGCGCTCCAATACTGGTGGAGGAGATCTACTTGCTCGACTTGCTCTTGCGGATTGGTACCGTCGTGGCAGGATTGCTGTTTCTGCGGGCGTGTTGGCGCGGGCTTAAGGAAACGCGCTGGGCGGTGCGGCTGGCGTGGTGCCTTCCGGCCGCAACGCTCGCCTACCCGTGCTGGCTCGCCCATTTTCAAGCGGAGCGCATGCAGGAAAGAGCATTTCTTTACCATGAGATCAACCGCGTCGCCGAGGACATCGATGAGAATTTGGCTAACCAGCAGACCGATTGGAGAGCCGGGCAGACCTTTGCCCGAGAATCGGTCACCAACCTTCCGCTGCCCGGCTCCGCCCCCCCTTGGCGGCCTTCGTACTTTTCTCTCGCCAATGCGCACCGAGCGATCGAGGAAGTGCTGGGGCTCTCGCCCGCATTCTTGGCTTTCTTCCATTCGCGGCTCATTGCCTGCGCGGCCGTGGGAATCGTACTGGTGCTGAGCGGATTGCACCTGGCGAACCCGGGTGGATGGCACCCATTTTGGAGCGCGATGAGTGGGTGCGCCTTGGCCGTGGCGGTCTTGATCGCAATTCCGCTGGGGCCGCGCCTCGCCGCGGAGTGGCATCTGCTTCAGGCCGAAGGTGCGCAGCGGCGCGGCGACCATGCCCTGGCGCTCGAGCATCTACGGGCGGCGCCATCTGGCAAGCGCGCCCTAAGGGAGAGTTGGGCACATTACCGCCGGCTTGGCCATGTGGCAGGGATTGAGGACCAACCCGCTGCGCTGGAATCCCTGCTTGCGCGTTCTTACGACGCCTTGCAGCAAGGCGCGCCGCACACGGCGGCCGGCTTGCTGCGCCAGGCGCACACGCTGTACCCGCAAGCCGCGCCGCTTAACCGCTACTTGGCCGTGGCGCTCTCGGAAGCCGCCATTCATGCTTTCGACCAGGGACAAACCGGCGCAGCCGCGGAGAATTGGCGCGAATCCTTGCTCTACTTGCCCGCCAATCCCATGGCTTGGTACGGGCTCTCTCTGGTGCGCATGAAGCAGGGAGATTACACGGGGGCCGCGCAAGCCATGCGGCAGGTGGCCCGGTTGCAGCGTTACCTCGGCTATAAGCGCTTGGCCATTGGCGCGCAAGTGGCGGTATTGGACAGTTGGGCCGCCTTTCACCGCGGCGACGTAGCGCGGGCGCACGAGTTGCACGCCCGCTCGCTGCGGCCCGAAACGTGGTGACGGTCATGCGGCGCGCACTGGGATTCTGCGCGTTTTTCCTATTGGGCGGCTTATTGCTCGCCGCCCATATCACTAACGCGATTGCCCCGGAGCGCGCCCCGATCACGCGGATAGAGCTCCCCGGCGGATGGATGAGCACGCCCTCACCTGGCGTGCGCGGATACTATCGGCACCGCCTGGACATCGCATTTGAGCCGCGTCATGCCTGGATTGCCATCGCGGCGGAGGATTACAAGCTCTACGTCAACGGCTCGGCGGTTGGAAGCAATAGTTATCTGCTACGGGCGGGCACCGCCTTTCAGGATAGATGGAGCGCGCAGGCACAGCGGCTCGTGCGCGAGGATGCGTTGCCGCGCGGAGGCGGCGCGCAGAGCGCCAAGTCCGCGAAACGCGAATGGCGCATGCTGCATTTCTACGATCTCACGCCGCGCTTGAAGCGCGGGCCAAACCTCATCGCTCTGTATGTTCAGTCGGAGGGCCGTAACCGCGCCGCGGTGTTCGGCAACGTGATGGGCCATGACCTCGATGCGGAAATTTCTGGAGATCCGCGCGTTTGGCGCACCAGCAGCGAAGGCGGGACGAACAACGGTATGCCCTGGTTCGATCCGGGGGTCAACGATCTCGATTGGCAACCGGCGCAACCCAGCGCTCCTCCGGAAGAACTGCCGCTTTATGTAGCAGCCGATCCCGCCGTGTGGCGCGCGCCCTTCGCGGCCGCGCCTATCGCAAGCCCATTACCGGCGCAAGAGCAGATCTTTGCGGCGCCCCTCTCTCCGGGAGCACATCACGGCTGGGTGCGGGTTTGGTCTCACACCCCTTACGATCTATTCGTAGGCGAGAGGTGGGCGGGCGAAGGCCAGGGCGGGGACTCCGTGGATGCTTTCGACTTGTCCCCCTTCTTGGATGGCGCACCCGTGCAATTGTCGCTTCGGCTGGACCGCCCCGCGGCCGCAAGCGGACAGACCGGATGGATCGCGGTGGACGGCAAAATCGGCGCGCAGACCTTATCCACCGCCACCGGTTGGCGCTCGCTGGCCGCCTATCACCCGCGCTGGCAGCGCGGCGAAGGCACATGGACACAAGCCGTGGCGCATGATCGTACCGCGGCGCCAGGACCCATCATCTACCAACGCTCACCGGAACCCGGATGGGGACAGACCGTCAAGTGGTTTGTAGAAGGCCTGGCGCTCGCCGCCGCCTTGGCCGGCGCGGCATGGGTGCTCGGCGCAGCGACGCGCCGTGATCGCGCCGAGCCGCCCGTATTAATCCGCGGATGCTGGCTCTTGGGCCCCGCGCTCTTTGGCATACTCGCGGTGGAAACGTTGCGCGCGCGTTTCGCCGAAAGCGACAGTTTGCTGATCTTTCTGGCACCCGGCGCGGGCCCCCTCTGGCTTGCGACCGGCCCCTTGTTGTTGCTGGCAACGCTGCGCTGGGTGCATCGCGGCGCTCTTCCGGGGCCAGGCACACTGCGGGCAGCGTTGCAGCGCGTTTCGCCGCTCATGTGGCTGGGCGCGATCTGCACAGTGGCGCTCGCCTTGCGCTTGGCGGGCCTCGAGTTTCAACCACCGAGTGGCGACGACTACACCAGCTGGGAGGCCGCGCGCGGCATTCTGCGAGAGGGGCTACCGCGCGCCGCCTCGGGCATCTTATATACGCGCTCGCCGCTCTTCCACTATCTGCTAGCCGGATGGATGAGTCTGTTCGGCGACGGCTTGGCCAGCGTGCGCGCCTTTTCGCTGGTACCCAGTCTGGGTACGGTGATCGCGTCTTATGCATTGGTGCGCGCCATCGCACGAAGCCATGTACCGGCCCTTCTAACCGCTCTCGCCCTGGCCCTGGACCCGTGGCTGCTGGGCATCACCAATCTCATACGCTTCTACCAGTTGATGCAGTTCTTCGCCGTGTTGAGCGTGCTCTATTTCCTCAAGGGATTTATCTGGCGCGAGGGCAAGGCGGCCCAAACTCTCTTCTTCGTGTTCGCCACCTGCGCAGTATTGAGCCAAGAGATCTTCGCCACGACTTTCGCCGCCTTCTTCCTCGTGTTCCTGTTGTGCTACCGGCCCTTTGGCTGGCGCCAGGACCGCAATGTCTGGCTGGGATTCATGGCGATGATGCTGCTCATCTGGCTGGACATGCGAATCTTTTCGGCGGTATCGCTGACACCCCACGTGGCGCTGTCAAGCCGCAGCGAGCCGCTGTTCGTGCCGCATCTCACCGACGTGCTGGGCGGAGACATGAGCGTGCTCACGCAATTGGCCACCGATTTTTTCTGGATGAACAACGGCGAGAACGCTCTGTGGACAATCCTATTCCTGGCTGGATTGGTGTACTGGGCAAAACGCCCAGAGCCGGCGATGCTCACGCTATACGCGGTCGTGCTCGTATCCGTACCCATCCTCGCGGTACTGGTCGTACCAGTCAATGGCCGCTATGGATATGGCTTGTATCCGGTATTCCTGTGCGCCGCGCTCATTACCGCTTGGGCCATGGTGCGCGACATCGCGTCCGCGCAATCCGGAGCTTCCCGGTTATTTGGACAGTATGGCGCCAAGCGTTACGCCGGCCTCGCCGCCGCCATCTTGATCGCGGCTTACTCGGTCTCGGCCGAGTTCGGCAAGATTGGCCGCTCCTATTCCGCCTATCGCGAAATCGATTACCGCCGCGCGTGGGACTACGTTGCCTCGCACCGGCGCCCGCAAGACAAGATCGCGGCCGTGCGGACTCCCGGCGCGGGCGTCGTCTTTGGCGGCGCCGATTACTACATGATGGTAGGGCCCGCTTTCGATGGGCTCTACCAGCGCGGGGACGAGATCGTGGACCGCTGGGCGGGCGGCAAGCTGTTATGGAAGGTCGACCAACTGCGCGAGGTTTTGTTGCGAAACGAGCGTGTGTGGCTGGTGGTGGACGATCCGCGCTTGCCCCGCATGGGTGCCGGCTACACAGCGTTTCTGCTGGCTTGCTGTGGCGTGCAAAGCGAATTCTTTGGGGGTCAAGTGCTGCTATGGGAGCGCTCCGCCGGGCGCTTTTACAACGCGTCGGACCAAGGCGGAGGAGCCGATAGTTTTTAGATGTCTAGGAGGATACCTGGATGAAAATCCGCACTCGCTTTTTCGTACTCGTGTGCGAACTCTCCCTCGCCGCCACCGCAATGGCGGTAAGTGCCCCCGCACCCGCTTCTGAACTCGTCTTGCCTGCAGGCGTGCCTGTGTTCGTGGCGGCGGGCGAACACCCTGCGCTCGCGCGTGCCGCAGCGGATTTGGCGCGCGATCTGGCCTCGGTCTTGGGCGCGCCCTCACCCATCGTGCGGGAGCGCTCGGCGATTGCCGGCCGGCCCGCCATCGTGCTCACCACCCAGCAGCACGCGCAGGGCGCCGAGGCCACTGCGCTCTTGCGAGATCCGGAATCGCATGCGGCCTGGATGCAAATCGAGAGCGGCCAGCCGCGAGTGGTGTTGACAGGAGCCGGAACGCGCGGAGCGATCTACGCCGCCTACACCTTCTGCGACGAAATCCTGGGCATTCCACCGCTCGCGTTCTGGGCAAGGTGGCAACCAGTGAGGCGCTCTTCGCTACAGATTGCTTCCGATTGGTACAGAAGCATTCCAGCACCGCACGTGCGCTGGCGCGCCGCTTTTCCAAACAACACGGATTTTCTGCGCGGCTGGGCCACAACCACCGGCCGCGACACCGACGAGATCCTGTTCGAGACTTTACTGCGCCTCAAGATGAACACCCTGGATGTAGGCGAAGCGCTGCTGGACAGCAGCGGCCTCGTGCATCCGAGGGTGCTTGCGGCAAGCGCGCGCGGGCTGGCCGTTACCAGTCCATACCTCGGGTCCTTTCGCGACTGGCCCCAAGGTGTGAACCATGCACCGAAGGACCTGCTACTTTCCAATGTGGCGGGCCTCGAAGAGTTTTGGAGCGCGCGGGTCAATGCCCTCACGCAAGCAAACATCGAGATGATCTGGGGAATAGGCTTTCGCGGCAAGACGGACGCGGGATTCGCCGAGGCATTCGCGGACGCTCCTACTTCGCCGGCACTACAAGGCCAAGTGGTCACACAGATGCTGCAACGGCAACTCGATTTGCTGCGCCGCCTAACGGGCACGGCGCGCCCGCTGGTGCGCACCGAAATCTATAGCGAACTATCCCGCCTCTACGCCTCGGGGGACTTCCGCCCGCCGGAGGATGCGGATCTCATATGGAATTTCGCCAATGAGGGGCGCGATCACTATCCCGGCACCGATTTGCTCGAACACCCTGCTCCGGCCTACCGCCGCGGAGGTTACTACATGAACCTGCAATTCACCTCCACCGGATCGCATTACGCCGAGGGCGAAGGGCCGTGGAAGACCGCGCGCAATTTCGCGATGGCGGAAGAGCGCATCGGGGCCCCGCTACAGTTCACCAAAGTGAACGTGGGCAACGTCCGCGAGTTTCTCATGAACCTGAGCGCTCATGCCGCATTGGCGTGGGAGGGGCCGCGCACGCAGACAGACACAGTGGTTACACGCATCTTCGCGCGCTACTTCGGCAGCGCGAGCGGCCAGGTTGAGAATTTGTACGGCGCAATGCTTGGCAGCTATTGGCAGCAGCGGCGCTCGCAGCTACCCGGTTTCGAACGCCAATTCATCTTCCATGATTTGCGACTGGGCATGGCCATAGAGCGGCTGCTCGCACTCATCGAGGGCGAACGAACGTCCAGCCGTCCTTTCGATGCCGAGCGTTACCGCATCGTGCCCGGGGACAGCGGTGCACAGACTCAGTTCGAAGCGCTCCTGCGAGGCACCGAACAATCGGCCGCATTACGCACGACGTTACTCGATCAGGCGCAGCGAGCGCGCTCCACGCTCGCGCCCGAGCGCCGGCCGTTCTTCGACGACGTGATCACGACCCCGCTCGCTTTGCTTGTGGAACTCGACCGGGCGGCGGCGGCCTTGGCACATGCCGTTATGGTGGCACCACCGCGGTTCACTCCCAATTCAGGGGCTGGCGCACATCTGGAAACTGCGGCTGCCGCCCTGGAACGGCTAAAGTCGCATCTCGCTAACGCCGAACGCGCTCCCTTTCAAGGTTGGTATTCGCGCCTGGAAATATTGGATGTTAGAGCGCTGGCGCTACGTGCCGGGCAGGCTTCGTTGCGCGCGGGCAACTGAGCGCGCAATAGAGTCAAAGCCGCGGATCCACGGGTTCGCTCTCCAGCGCCAGCACACCGAAGACGCACTCATGCACCTTGCGCAATGGCTCCTTCTTCACGAAGCGCTCCAAATTGGCAGGCGCGGTGTACTCGGGCCCATATACGATTCGCAGATACTCTCTTCCGCGGCACTTGACGGCGGGCTGCAGCAGTCCGCGCTTGCCAAACTGAATGAACTCGAGAGGCTTTACCACCATGCCCTCCCCACCGGACTCCGTGAGGTCTGTCCACCACGCAATCGCCGAGGCCATGTCCGTGTCCCTGGATGTATCGACGGTGCGACTAGCCCGCATTTCTCACGGGGGCGCGGGATGATGGCGCATTGAGGGCGAGACAGTTTTGGCTCGAACAACTTGGCCGTATTGGACATACGGCCAAGACGGGCATGCCGAAAATGACCGGCATAA
>JBJXGQ010000405.1:0-6188 GCA_046160525.1 Burkholderiales bacterium | reverse complement strand
CGCCCGCGTATCCGATTTGCTTTGTTGTGCCTGTCATCTTGATCCTTTCTACACTTTCATTATGCATCGGAATTGCGGCGCGCGCAAGAGTATTCTTGTAATTATCGTAAATGTCTGATATGCTCGCGGTGTGAAGATCGAACAATCGAAGCGAGATCGTCTCGGGCGCCCGCCCGGCCAGCGCAAGATGGGCAGGCCAGTGACCATGTTCCTTGCCGCCGACGTGATCGCCGACCTGGAGGCCATGGTTGCGGCTGGCGAGCCGAGTCGAACCGCGGCGGTCGAACGGCTGGTCCGACTGCACGGCATTGGCCGGGATCGCGCGAGCTAGGCACGTGAGCACGCTATACGTCGTCCGGCGCGAACGGTGCGGATGCCTGATATCCACGCGGCCGGCGAAAAATCAGGCAAAGCCGATCGGCGAAACGCACCACCACCCCGACCGCTCCATCAGCACCACGATGCCGGTCGAATCCGCCGCCGCTCCGGGTGCAGCCGCGCTTCCTTCCCGCGGACCACCTTCACCGTCTCCACTTCACATTTGATCCAGTAGTTTCGCATACGCGCGGAAGTGGCGCGCCGGGCAAGCTCCTGATACCTTAGGGCAGCGTCCCAGTCACCGGCAATCTGCTGCCTCAGGTTGACGGTAGCCTCGATCCGGCTGGATCTACGCACAAGCCACCGCCTGCCCGGCGATCTTGCCCGGTCTGTACCGGCGCACGCCGAGATACACCGGGCCCTCGGGAGTCCCGGTGCGGGCGAGCACATCGAAAACCGCGCTGGCCTGCCAATCGTAGTAGCTGGCGCTCCGCGACTCCCGCCGCGCCGCCTCGCATGCCGATTGGAGCCCATTGAATCCAGTGGGCCCGCTCTCGTGGCCACCCATCCGGCTCACGAGCACCCAGGGCTCCTCAATCTCACTCCAGGCCTGCCGTTTGGCGGCGCAGAGGGCAAACTCGCGGGCATCGAGGTAGCCGAATGGATCGGCGGCAAAGCCAGACCAAGAGCAGAGCTGCTCAACCAACTCATCCACGCGTGCTTCGAAGTTTCCGGATTTCATTTCCTCGCTCCCCCATTCGGCCCGCATTCCCCCGCCACAATAGTCAGTCCCTTGACTACGTCAGCCAAGTCAATGAAGTTTTTCTTACTCATTTGGTAGATTCCTTTCTATCGTCTGTCAATGTTGGAACGCGAGGGCCTGGAGCAAGCCCCCGCGATCACCTGCTGGCGTTACCGCGCCTAAACCGTACGATGGCGCGATTCCACCGGATCAGGCAAACCTATCCGGACAGTCCAATCGCTTTCATTGGGTGTGGACCACTACGGGACGCTGGGTACCCACTCTCACGCCCGCAATACCCTGAAGTCACAAGCGAACGAAAGCTAATGCTTCCAAGCCGCGTACTATGCGACAGGGCGAACCGAACCTGTCAAGACCATTCCTTGTTAGTCTCTATCCAGGACTACACCGTGCCAGCTTCGGCTTATCGATGTCGTCCTGGTAGAGGCACTCCTGAGAGAAAGAGTGCTCTCTGACGGAGACGCCCCGTGAGGAGGGAGAACAGGGCGCTCCAAGGTCAAACTAATCTCGAATGATGTCCCAGGCGATGCCCAGAGCGAACACCGCTATTGCAGGCACGGTAATCCAGAAAGGCAAGTTAGGGCTGCTCATGACCGCACCTCCAACACTTC
Source organism: Burkholderiales bacterium (assembly GCA_046160525.1). Lineage (GTDB taxonomy): Bacteria > Pseudomonadota > Gammaproteobacteria > Burkholderiales > SHXO01 > SHXO01. The sequence continues at coordinate 4,496 of JBJXGQ010000405.1, read as the reverse complement.
GAATTCCGCTTGTAAACGCTTGATCTCACTGACTTCCAAGTTCGTCCCAAAGAAGGAGTAGGACAAGCAGAACCTGGCACGCCGGAGCAAGCTTGCGTGGAACGCCCGTGCTTTGCTTCCCGGATATTGGGCCGGCTTTCTGTATCGCGCCTTACGCGCCGCCTCTAAGAGGCGTTCTACCTCCCCACTTCCTAGCACGTGGAAGTCCGCGCTTAGCGGCACTCCACAATCATACATCGTACGTAGCGCTTCGATGTCACGCGTTAGCCTGAGTTTCAGTGTCATGATCGCACCTCCACTGCATCCGGGTCCGGCGACTGGCGCAGCGTCATGACAGCACCCCGCACCATTCTGCCAGCATCGCCCGTGCTTCCTCCAACATCCCGGCGTCGACCCGCACACGGGAACGCGTCCACCAACCCCTACCTCCATCACCACACGTCCAGTTGAACTCGAAGTAGTCACCTGGCGTAAGCTCACCCCCTTCATCCAGCCACCCTGCCATATGCTCAATCGCCGCAGCACGTAACCGGGCGTCACTGAACTGTCCGCGCCGGGTCATGACCGCCCCCAATACGTCTCGCCGGCCGCACCGTAGAATCATGACTGCACCTCCTGCCGTTCCCTGTCCACAATCGACTGCGCCGAATCACCATCGTCCGGGTCCGGCGACTCGCGCTCGATCCCGTAGAACGCGTCCCATTCAGCATTCTTCGCGTCCCGGACGTACTCCATGCCATCCGGCGTTAGCGGGTTCTCGAGGAACTCCCTACAGCCACCGCAGTGCTGCGGCGAATCTGCTTCCCCACCACCCTCATCGTACGGCCCCTTGGGGTACTCGCTGGAATCGCAGTAGTCATCGGTGAAACCCTGCATGATCACAGCAAGTCGTTTCTTGGTGAGGTACGCTGTGGTCTTCGGCATTTCGCCCTCGTCCAACCCCAACCCTTCGAGCGCTGCATGGACTTCGCGCTCCGCTTCCGATTCCTTCTCGCCGTGGATGCGCGCCATAATCTCTCTGGCGCATTCCTCGCAGTAGATGTCAGCTTTGTAAATGTAGGCGTTCATTTGGCACCTCTCGCTTTCAGCGCAGCGTAAACCTCATGGGCGCGCTGCCATTCCTCCGTCTCCATCGCCACGTACCGGCGTTTCTTCGCGTTTGGGCATCCGATCTCATGGCACGGCACGCCATTGATCGAGAGCATTTGGCATTGGTCGCACTTTTGACGCCACCGCATGGCCAACTCTCCGGTACGCTTGGATCGGCGCATGGCGCGCCCTGTCCGGATCTCTTCTAGCGCGGCGTCGCTGAATTGCGCCGGCCCCAGCCTGGACATCAGCGCATAGAGGCGCGACCGCTGCCCACCATGCGAGTCCATGGCGTAGACGTAGATACCGGCTTTGAGATCGAAACTCATGACTGCACCTCCCGCCCTTCACATGTCAATTCCATGTCATCGTCGTCCACAGGTAGCAGTCCGCAGTTGGCGCACGTTGTTGTACCCGTAAACACGGACTTGACCCACACGTGCTCTCCGATGCGCCGCGCGGGACTCAAACTCTCGTGGCTCACGCACCGTAGCTCTCCGATCGGGTAGCCATCCCGTTCCCGTTTCACCGACACGTTCATCGTATCGACATCATCGCTATCGGTCGTGATCCTGCACCGCACGCCGAACGCGCGCTTCAGTTGCCTATCGGTAGGCCACGCCGATACGAATTCCGCATCGGTCCCCACGTTGTGCTTGGTTTGGGGGATACGGATTTCTACCTCGCCCGCGCTGTAGACGTCGTTCACCTCGTAGCCGTCACGGGCATTACCCCAGACGTCGTAGGTCTTGACCTTCCATGTGGTGGGAACCGAGCCGAAAGGCTTGGATACGAACTTCGGTTGTGGTTGTGGGGCTATGGCTAAGGCCATTCCCGTTTCCGGTTGATTCGTCATCATGTCTCCTTTGCGAGGGGCCTGGCCTTTGGCGGCCGCCCTGCGCGCAAAACCAGAATATCCGAACGTTGCCAGCGCGGCAACACAAATCTTCCATCGCCCCTCGCAAACTGTTGAAACCAAACGAGATAAAAGATTCAAGAATTCCCGCACCGCACCTGGCGAAGAAAAGGCGAAACCGCTAACCACCTGTAGAATTCAATACTTTGCGGCCAAAACGCCGCACTCTGCACAGCGCGCAGCAACTATTCCTATACGCGCGCACGCGACCTACACCTAGGCACCCAGCACCCAGCTCAGCTTAGCGTGATACCATTCAATCCATTCGTGCTACGGCTGTACAGGCATGATAAGATCGTATCTGTAAGCAAATGCTGACGGCACGCATACAACCCGCTGAATCTACGCCCCAACCGCCCGTAACCGGTACGCGCAATCCGCCCGGTTTCCTGTTCGGCCGCGCCAAGGAAGATCCCAGCATCGCCAAGGACATAGCTGCACGTCTACTCCGCGGCGAGACGCAGCAATCCATAGCCGACTCTTTCGGCGTCTCACGCCCCTCTATCAGTAACTTCGTGCAGCGTTTTATCGTGCCGAACGTAGTGCCGGGTGCACGGGGCGCCCAGCAACTATTGGGCATCGCGGACACTGGCCAAGTGATTAGCGCGGATGAGCTTTTGGGTGGTGTGGATGCAGCTAGGACCAGCTTGGTTCAGGCGCAAGGCCGGCGCGCGCTCCGCCGGCTGAGGTGGATGGACGCAGCGGAAAAGGACAAAGACTACCGCGCGCTAGCCTCACTTGACCGAAATGAAGGTGCTGACTTAGCCACAGTAGCTAAGTGGGTCGGCGTCGACAAGTCGTCTGATGTTACTAACATCGGTAACTTGCAGATACTCACGATGTTCAGTGCTGGCGTGGTGGAAAGCGCACAAAAAACCCAGCAAAATGGCACGTCTGGCGCGGCGCTTGCCACGTTGGACGCCGAGTACGAGCCCGCACCTAGCGCGATCGGCGCGACGAAGTAACTCACACACAAAACAACCGCACTTACACGCAGCTCGGAATAGCACTTACACGCTTACACGCCGATATTCAGACAGCTCTGTATCGCACCGCGTAATACTTTGCCTAGCCTGGCTATGCATCGCCGATCGATACATGTTGCCTAGCGCGCCTATGTATCGGCTGTCGATGTATCGCGGTGCTGGCGCTGCCCCTCGCCGCCCGGCCGGCACGGCGTGGTGCTCCTGGTTTCGGCAGACCCTCCACCTGGTGCCACCACACGCGAGAGCCTCCGCACCCGGCACGGTCATCGTAGGCACCCCCATGCCCCCTTTTCAGGCGCGCGGTGCCATCTATCACGTAGGAAAACATTCCCAGTCCACTTTTTGTTCAAAACCACACGCTAACCTGCCTCGCCACCTCACGAAGCCTCCAAACCGTAACAGTTACGTCCAAATCGTTGCAAAACTCCACAAAAACTCCTATGGGATTCCGATAGGTAAGCACTCTACCTAAGCCATCTGAGTATTTTTCACCAAAACTACCATAAAATAAGGCTTTTAGTGCAATTTTCCCAATTTTTTGGGCATTTTGTGTACACACTGTGTACACCATGTGTACCGAATTTCGAGGTGTGTGGAGAAAACCAGCAAAAAACACAAAAATCTGGTTAAAAGCCAGCAAAAGCGCTGTTTTCGCAAATCTTTTCCTCCCACCCCATATGTAATTATATAAGAAGAGTATATTTACTAATATAGACAAAGCGGGAAGAAAGGGCCGGGCCGGGCTTCGGAGGCCGTACAGTGCCGCGCGGCACTGCGCGTGCTAGATTCGGTTCAGGGCGCCGCAACAAGGAGCCCACGTAAGGAGACAAGACGCAATGAAACGAAAACAAGCCCCCGGCGCTACAGCGAAACGGAGCAGTTCCGGGCGGATAAGTACCTCCGAAGCCCCAGCGACGCAGCCTGAGGCGATTCTGCGCGAATGGCAGGGGTTCAAGGAGAGGCTTCTAGCGGCAAATGGCGCCGTGCTTTGCCAGGAACGTGGGTTCCCATTCGTCGTGATGCTGGCTCAGCTAGGGCTGGAGAGCGGCCGCGGGAAGCACGGGATTGGAGAGCCGGGCCAACCGAACAATCTGATGGGGATGAAGTACATCGCGTCGCGGCACCCCGGCCGGATTCGAAAGTGGACTTGGGAGTACTTCACGTGGCAGCAGTTCGCGCGGTGGTGCCGTGGTGAGGGGGCTGTAATAAAGCCCGGAGTGCAATGGCTTGGTTTCGGATCGTTGTGGGGATGGCATCCGTACGGGAAGGCTCTCGATACGCAGACGAAGATAGATGCTGTCATCGCGCTGTGTGAGAAGAACGGCTGGATAGGGGCGGTATCGAAGCAGCATCAAGCAACTGGGCCGGGCGTGAAGATGGAGTGCCGCGTCAAGGATTGGTTTGCCGCGTTTCCGAGCCTCGAGGCGGCGCTCCGGGATTATCTGTGGCTCGTTACGGAGGCGGGCCTCTACGCAGACGATTGGAGCGCGTACATAGATGATACG
>JBJXGQ010000404.1:0-4063 GCA_046160525.1 Burkholderiales bacterium | reverse complement strand
CTATGCGTGTCGTTGATGAGCGCATACCCGGGATCGGGCAGGTGTGTCACCACCAGCATGCGTTTGCCGGGCGCGCTTACCGTGTAAACGTCTGGCCGCTGGGCCTCAAAAGCGACTCCGCTTGCCGTGGGCGCAACGCTGACCGGTTGCCCGCTCCCGTCGTGTACCTGCGATCCAGGAAAGGGCACCTCCACGCTGCCCAACGCGCGCTTGAGGACGGGGGCGGGATCGGTTACCCAGCTCAACGCATTGCCAAGAAAAACCGGAAAGCCGGGCTGCAAGGCAAAGTTGGAATCTTCCAAGGCAAACCCTGCCCGCACCCAACGTGCGGGCGATTCGCCCGCACTCACCAAGGCACCGGATAAGGGCCCGCCCACCGTGACCAAGGCAATGGAATCGCCAGAAACCGCATTGAGCGATGCGCGCGCCAGCCGCAGGTTGCGCCACGCGATTCCCCTTGTCACCGCATGAGTCTCCTCCCAAGCGGTAATACGCGGCCGCTCAAGGATCGCGGAGGGAGCGGCTAGCCAAGCGCGCGGAGTAGGGCGAAACAGTAGCGCGCCCGCGGAGGGGGCTGCGGTGGGAGCGAAGCGGTCGAACACCACGGCATCGTGGGAGCCTGCGCCGGAATAGCCGGCTGGTCCCGTCACGGACAGGCGCGTTCCGGGCACACTCCGGAGCGCATCTTCAAGAGCGGGATTGCCGGGGGTGACTAGCAGCACACGCTTAAGGGCGTGGGGTGGGACCACCACGTAGGCCAAGTCGTCGCGATCAAAAGCGTCGGTGGGGCTTAGGACGCTGGCGCCTAGCACACCCCCCTTGAAGCCCGAGATGTCGAACGTGGCGTTCACGGTTTCCCCCGCACCCAGGTCAAGCTCTTGCGCGATGGAGAAATCCCCGTCTCCCGCGATCAGCACGCGTACGCGTTGCTTGCCCGGGGAGGCGTTTAGCACCTGCACCAAGGCTTCGTAGCGGGTAGGGTCCTGTACCAACGGGCTCGCCTCGAAAGCCGTGACCGCCACGTTATCCGCCCGTTCGAAGACCGAGTGGACCATCGCCCCGTTCGGTAAAGCCACCGGCGCCACCCCGTCGGTGAAAAAGTGCACTTCCAGGGCCATGGCGGAGAGGGTGGGAGAGGTGCTGGTGTCTCGCCATGGCGCCGTGGCCATTTTGCTCAATGCCGAGAGGGCAGCGTCCTGGTCCGCGAATTCGCCAAGGAGCCCGCCCAGATCCATGATCCTTACTTTGGCCAAGGGCCCCGCGTGCTCCACCAGCGCACGCGCTTGTTGGAGCGCATGTTCCCAGCGCGTGCGTCCATCGCTTGCCTTGGCTGCCATGGACGGCGAGTTGTCGAGCACCAACGCCAGGCGCCGCGCACTGGCGCCCAAGGCTGGGATTTCAGGATGTGCCAAGGCGAAGGCCAAGCTCAGACCCGCCATTAAAGCGAGGATGAGCGACATCACCCAGCGCGCGGCCGGCCGCTTGCGTGCGCGCGCAACTTTTGCCCACAACACAAGAGAGGACACCATGGCTCGCGGGGGCGGTGGCTTGAGCAGGTGCAATGCAAGGATGAGAAGAGCGACAGCGCTAAGCAGCGCGAACGCGACTGCGGGCGAAAGGGCAAGCAGCTTCATGGCTAGCGTTCCTTGGCGTGCTGGCTCAAAAAGTACTGTTTTACCGCCTCGCGATAGGATAAGGGGGTCTCTCCTGGCGCCAGCGCTTTCTCCTGTTGCAAGCGCCACTGCACGATGATCGTATCGCTGGCGGCCCGGGCGGCTCTACGCTGGGTGGCGGCGTAGAATTTTTCTTCCGTCTCGCGTCCTTGCGACTCGGGCGCGGGGCCGAACCCCATCTTCTCTATCACCGCTTGGAGGCGCTGCGTACTTTCGCCGAGCACGGGCTGGTCGTCGCCATCGCCCGTGGGGCTGCTGTTGGGGTGTTCGCCTTCGCTCCCTCCCGCTTGGCTTCTGCCAGTACGGTCGCCGGACGCGGCTCCCGACACGCTGGTCTGTGCCCCGGCTTCGGCTGCCTCGCCCTCGCCATAGGCGACTTCTCGCATGCTGGCGCCGCTGCGCGAAACCGCGCGCAGCCTGCTGTTCAGGGTGACATTGCCCTGCGTGGGTTGGCCGGTGATCTTGCGCTGCTCTAGCCGCGACTGTTCGCGCAACTTAGTCAGCACACGGGTAGTGGGTGCGATCTCGGCTTTCACTGGGGGCTCCACCGGTACCTTGTTCGTGCGGCCCACGGCGCCTGGAGGCGGTTCGGCCGGTTGTTGCGCGGAAACCGCTGCCTTGAGATCGGGACGGGTGGCGAGATCGCGCGTAGCAGTCCCGTCACGCTCCGAGCGTCTTGCCGTTGCGACTCCTTCGCCTCGTGCGCTGGCTACAGGGGTGATGGAGTCTGCCTTCGCCACCGGGGGCGCCGCCAAAGCGTCTGCCTGAGAGGTACCGGGCGATGGGCGGTCGTTCGGCAAGGGTTTGAAAGGCGGTCGCACTTCGGCGGAATGCTGAGTGTCCCTCGCGCTCGGCACGGGCGTCTGCGGCGCAGCAGCCCTTTCCTTCGGGGTTGGAAGAACGATACCCGGCGAGACCCACGCCACGGATAGAACCACCAGGGCCAGCGCTGCCAGTGCGCCCCGAGGTATTCGGAGGGGAAACAAGCTGCGAGTATCGAGTGCGCGGGCCGTGCGCGCTGCACGCGCGATGAGGATCTCCACCCGCGCGTTCTGCGTGGAATCCCGCGCGAACCATTGGGCGCTCTTCAGTTCATCCTTCAGTCCGGCGCTCGCATCCGCCGCACTGGCCGCCTGGGCCAGCGTCGTGGGACGTGCCAGCCGCCACAGGAACAGCGCAACAAGGGCACAAGCGGCGGCCAACAGCAAAGGGATCAGTGCTGAGCGTACGGGCGACGAGGGCACCGCTTTCGCACTGATCCAAAGCGCAACGAGTGCGGCGGCCAACCATCCCAAGTCGCGCGCGGTACGACTCCAGCGCAAGCGCATGGCCGCTGCGGAAAGCCATAGATGCAGGGCCTCGCGGTCGGACTTTGCGTGGGTCATGGGAACGGCGTGAGCGCTGCGAAGGATTAGTGTGAGCCGGCGGGGCGGTTAGGACGCTTCGGAATCGTGGGTCATCCTATCATAGGCCGGTCTGGCTTCCGCTGGCTTTTCCGCGGGCAACGCGGAAGTCATTGCAACGATCTTGGTCTTATGTGACATTGGGCGCACCTTTGGAGAAACCATGGTTCCTCGAATTCTCGCCTTCGCTGGCAGCACACGGACGAAGTCCCACAATAAGAAACTTATCGCCCTGGCAGCGAGCGCGGCGCAAGCAGCCGGCGCGAAGGTGACCCTGATCGACCTGCGAGATTTTCCCATGCCTTTCTACGACGGGGACCTGGAGGCACAGTTGGGGTTGCCCGAAAAGGCAAAGGCACTCAAGGAGTTGATGGTGGCTCACCACGGTTTCCTGCTGAGCTGCCCGGAATATAACGCGTCGGTTTCGGCGGTGTTCAAGAACGCCATCGACTGGGTATCGCGGCCCCAGCCTGGTGAGTCGTCCGCCGTGGCTTTCAAGGGGAAATGGGCTGCCTTGTTCTCGGCATCGCCGGGAAACCTCGGCGGGCTGCGGGGATTGCTTAACGTGCGCCAGATTCTCAACACCTTGGGGGTCTTGGTGCTTCCCACCCAGTTGGCGGTGGCGCGCGCGAACGACGCCTTCGCGGAGGATGGGTCCTTGAAGGACCCCGGCCACCAAGGGGCGTTGAACGGCATTACCGCGGAGTTGATTCGTTACCTGAACGCCACGGCACCGGCGCAATGAGGGTTCCAGGAGGCAGAACATCACGGATTTCTTGCGCTCACCGATGAAGGTGTATTACAAAGCTACGTGTACGCGAAGGAGAGGTTCAAACTTCGGGCAGAGGTAGCGAAACAGCTATCCCGCACGTCGATAGACCAAACTTATAAGAGGCGACCTACCGTGGCAACCGCAAAAAGCATCACCATTCGTCTTGGCCGTCCGGCCGACGCCCAAGAACTGGCGCGCATGTCCCGCGACTTGAT
>JBJXGQ010000403.1:0-2635 GCA_046160525.1 Burkholderiales bacterium | reverse complement strand
GTTTCCGTTCTCAACCCAAGCGGAACGCAAATCGCATCGGGCACCTTCGGTTCCGCGGGACTCACGCTGAACATTCCCACCTTGTTAGTGGATGGAACCTTTGCAATTCAGATCGTCCCCGGTAGTTCAGGGACCGGTTCAGTAACGGCGACACTGGTGAACCGGTGAGAGGGGGACGAGACTCCAATGCCTGAACCGCTCCGCAATGGCGCCGCGACTATGGGTGTAAGGTGTCAGGCTTGGCATGTTGCATAACGGAACAAAAGCTGTTCATCAAAGCGACAACCAATTGACTTGCGGCGGTTATCCCGCAACTCGCACCTCCACCAATTGATCGGAGAAAGTCGGTGCCCGCCCGAGGTCGGCGAATTTCGCCGAGTTGACGGCGCTCACGGTGCGGCCGTTCTTGCTGTGCGACATCCAGTAGCCGAGTGGTGCGCTGATCACTCCTGGCATCACATCATCGCTGACTTTCGCCACGGCCTGGAAGCACCCGCGGTCATTGAAGGCTTCGACGAGCGCGCCTTCCCGAATGCCACGGCTTTCGGCGTCGCGGGGGTGGATCACGACGAATTGCTCCCCCGCTTGGCTCATCTGCCGCGCGATGTTGCCATAGCCCGAGTTGAGAAATGCGTGATTCTTCGGCGACATGACGTTAAGCGGGAAGCGCTTACCCAGCGCCGCATTGGTCGCGACGGATTCATTGGGAGGCGTGTAGTGCGGCAGCGGGTCCACCGGTGAGCCGTCCTGAAATTCGTTGGAACCCTGCCGGAATACCGGGATCACGAAATTTCCACCGGCCGCCATGGAGGCCTTCAACTCTACCTTGCCGGAGGGCGTGGGAAAGTTACCTTCCCGGTGCGGCGCATAAGTATCTGGCGTGCCCACCTTGAGCCGCGCGTAGCCTTTCTCCTTGAGCATGTCGAGGGTAATGCCTTGCAGCGCGGGCGCGCTCCAATCCAGCGAGTCCGCCGCCATCTGTTCGTCGCCGCGGGAAAAGAAAGGATCGTCGAAGCCGAACTCTTTCGCTAGCCGCCGAAAAAGTTCGGTATTGGGCACGGCTTCGCCTTGCGCAGGAATGGCCTGGTTGTTCGCCGTGACGTAGAAATGCCCCCACGAGAACATGAGTTCGAAGTGTTCCATCTGCGTGGTGGCGGGCAGGACGATGTCCGCATAACGCGCGGTGTCGGTCATGAAATGCTCGCTCACCACGGTGAAAAGATCCTCGCGCTGGAAACCTCGAATGAGCTTGTCTTGCTCAGGCGCCACCACCATGGGATTGGAGTTATAGACCATCACCGATTGGATGGGCGGATCGAGCTTGAGCTCTCCGGTGAGTGCTTGCCCAAGCAACCATTGGTTGAGGACTCGCGTGCCGGGTTTGATGAAGTCCGGGCGCATCAAATTATCCCAGCGCATGGGGAAAGCCCAGATGGGCAATTGCAGAATACCGCCCCCCACTTCCCGCCAGGCACCGATCAAGGCCGGCAGGCAGGCCAGCGCGCGCACGGTCTGGCCTCCGCTCGCATGCCGTTCGATGGCCACCCCGATGCGAATCACGGAGGGTTTCGTGCTCGCATATTCGCGTGCGAGCTTGCGAATGTCCGCGGCGGGCAATCCCGTGATCTCCGCCACCCTTTCCGGCGGATACTCGGAGGCGCGCTGCGCCAGTTCGTCGTACCCGACGGTGTACTTATCGATGTAGTCCCTGTCGGTCAAGTTCTCGGTGACGATCACGTTCATCATGCCAAGGGCGAGCGCCGCGTCGGTACCGGGACGAATACGAATGTGCCAATCGGCCTTACGCGCCGTGCGAGTGGAGATTGGGTCGATGACCACCACCTTCGCGCCGCGCTTTTGCGCCTCCGCGATGAAGGGCCAGTGGTGCAGGTTGGTGCTGATGGTATTGCACGCCCACAAGATGATGTAGCGCGAGTGCACGAAGGCCTCGGGATCCACCCCTGGCGTGGGGCCTACCGTCATCATGTACCCCGTGCTCGCGCCAGAATCGCAGAAGGTGCGCTCGCTGATGGTGGCACCCAGTTTGTTGAAGAAGGGGTCGCCCGCATTGAGTCCGTTGAGAATGCCCTGCGTCCCCAAGTAGCTGTAGGGAAGAATGGCCGTGGGGCCAAATTTATCGATTATCTGGCGCCAGCGGGTGCCAATCTCCGCGATGGCTTCGTCCCAGCCCATGCGCACGAACTCCCCGCTGCCCTTCGGGCCCCGCCGGCGAAGCGGGTAAAGGATGCGGTCCTTGCTATGGACGCGCTCCTCGTAGTGGTTCACTTTGACGCACAGCGTACCGTCGGTAAAGGCGTGATCGGGGTTGCCGCGAACACCCGCGACCTTCCCGTCCTTTACTTCCACCAGCATCGAGCAAGTGTCCGGGCAATCGTGGGGACAGGCCGCCAAGACGGTCCGCGTGCCACTATTCGCCGGGTTGGTAAGGTCGTTCATGGCGCTCCTCCATTTGATTTACGCCGGCATCGCCGCCGGGTTAACCAAATCCTGCGCTCTCAACGCTTACTCGTCAACTCCTCGATATCCCCTACTTGTACCGCCCCGCGATTACGCTCGATTCCCGCACCAGCATCGCGGAATCCGAGGTCACGGCAATCATCTGCGCCCCCAGCCC
>JBJXGQ010000402.1:0-5902 GCA_046160525.1 Burkholderiales bacterium | reverse complement strand
TGGAAGGTTGGAAAGAAGGCGTGGCCATGGCCGCTTGCGCTTCACCTCCCAACAAACTAGGTGGGACGTTCACGGCGAGGAAAGCGCCCCCGGCGAGGGTGCCGGACCGAACCAGAAACTCGCGGCGGGTCAGTTGGGCGGACTTATCCATGTTGCGTCTCCTTCATGAGCTGGGCCGCACGGCGCACGGCGCTTGCGATGCGCGGGTAGGTGGCACAGCGGCACAGGTTGCCGTTCATGCCCTCCACAATCTCCTTGTCGGTGGGGTTCGGGTTGTGCGCAAGCAGCGAGGCCGCCTGCATGATCTGGCCCGACTGGCAGTAGCCGCATTGCGGAACCTGGCCCTCGATCCACGCGCGCTGTACGGGGTGCGCGTTGGCGGGATCCAATCCTTCAATGGTCGTGACGTGTTTGCTGCCCACATCACCAAGGGATACCGAGCACGAACGCACGGCCTGCCCGTCGAGATGCACCGTGCAGGCACCACAGAGCCCAGCGCCGCAACCAAAGCGCGTGCCCGTGAGCCGCAACTCCTCGCGGATCACCCATAGCAGAGGCGTGTCCGGCGGCGAATCGGAAAAATAACTCTGGGAATTGATCTTGAGCGTGGGCATGCGTCGAACTCCTCTTTAAGAGTGGGTGTTGCGAACCGTGCGGCGCCGCGGTTCTACCGCCACCTCGCGCCGAAGCTAGTGCTAATTGTGGCGGCGGGAGCGTCCCTTCGCTAGGCCTCCGATGGGGGAGATTTGTCTCCCCCTTTAGGAGGAGATTGCATCAAAACTTCACCATCCCGCTGGGAAGCCGCCGGCGCCGAATAGGCGTTGGCGCGTCATGGCCGGCAATGACCCATGTGGGAGTTGACATGCCCAAACCCACCAATACAATGTATTGATGATAAAGTTCGAATGGGATCCGGCCAAGGCATCTGTAAACCTCAGGAAACACGGAATCTCATTCGAGGAAGCGAAGTCTGTCTTTTACGACGAATTTGCCGTTCAATTTTTCGACGATGAGCACTCTTCGGAGGAAAACCGCTTCCTAATGCTTGGCATGAGCTCACGAGGCAAGCTGCTCATCGTCTGCCATTGCGAGCGGGAACGTGGCGAGGTCATTCGCATCATTTCGGCTCGCAAGGCAACCCGGCGCGAAAGTGCCTTTTATCGAGATGGCCATCATGAAAGTTGAATACGATCTGTCCAAAATGAAGTCTCGCAGGAATCCATACGCTTCCAAGTTGAAAAAGCCAGTCACCATGCGGTTGTCGGAAGATGTAGTGGAGTATTTCAAGGGCATGGCTGAGGAGGCTGGCGTGCCTTACCAAAGCCTGATTAATCTCTACCTGCGCGATTGCCTTGCTCAAAACCGCAAGGTGCGAATCGATTGGCCTAAGGCTGCCTAACTGGACGCTTACCAGTCCGAAGTCGAGACGGCGAACTGGAGCGGGCCGCAAGAGATTAAAGACCGCTACCCAAGCGCTAGCTTCCTAGTGTAGTGCTTCACTCTTAATGGCGCTTAAGTTGAAGGATCAGAAAGCCTAGGATTGGGGCAAAAGTGGCGAAATCGGTCCCAGACGAGGCGAAAACCGCAGCGAGGTTGAACTCCTCGCGAGGATTTGCAACGAAGTATGGGGCCGATTCTCGGCATCTTTTGTGCCGTTAAGCGTGAATCACTACACTAGCTAGCAGCCGGGTGATTTTCAACATCAAGGGAAACGCCTACCGATTGGTCGTAAAAGCCAGATACCAGAACGGGATTGCTCAGATCGAAGAGGATCCCGGTAGGGCCGAGTAGGCGTTGGCGCTCCATGACCGTACTCTGAGTTTCCTAAACTACCAGTTTAAAAAACTCATCAATGAAACTCGTCCGACGAAGCTTGGATAAGCAGGTCACCGCCGCCGCTCGCGCCTTTCCGGCCGTCGTGCTAGCCGAGTCCCGGCGCGCGGGTAAGACTTGGCTGCTCACCTAAAACCTGACAATCCCCCGTTTCGCCGCGAGCGCTATTGCTTCGGCTCTGCTCGTCACGTCGAGCTTGGCGAATAAACTTTTGAGATGGCTCTTGACGGTGCTCTCCGTGATGTGGAGGGCCACTCCTATAGACCGGTTGCTTTTGCCTTCGGCCAGCAGTTTGAGAATTTGGCCCTCTCTGTCGGTCATGTGTGGCTCTTGCACCCGTTGCACTAGTTTGGCCGCGACCTTCGATTGCAGATACGCCTCTCCCGCATGTACGGCCCGGATACACCGAAACAACTCCTCCGGCTGCACATCCTTCAAAAGATAGGCCTTCGCGCCCGCGCGAAGGCCTGCGTAGATGTCTTCGTCGTGATCGAAGGTCGTCAGCACGATGATGGCGGCGCTGGCGTCCTCGCCGCGAATGCGGCGGATCGCTTCCACACCCTCCACCAAGGGCATGCGCAGATCCATGAGCGTGACATCGGGTTTGAGTTCGCGCCACAAGGCGAGGGCCTGGGCACCGTCGCCCGCCTCGCCCACCACGGTGGCATCCTCTTCCATGTTGATGATGGCCGCCAGTCCACGCCGTACCAATACGTGATCGTCCGCAATCAGCACGCGGATGCGAGGTTTGCCGCCCGCCACGGGAGGACGTTTAGCGGGGGCAGAGGTAGCCTTTCGCGCTTGCATTGGTTTTCTCACGCGCCCAGAGGCAGCACCGTTTCCACTAAAGTGCCACCATTAGGTTCGCTAGTCACCTCCAGGCGTGCACCGATGCGCTCCGCGCGCTCGCGCATGCCCAGCAAACCAAAGCCGTCGTGGTGTGCCGCCGGGTCGAAGCCTAATCCATCATCCCGGATGGCAAGACGCACGGCCCGCGCGCCATAGGTAAGCGTGACACTAACCTTGCGTGCTTGCGCATGCTTCAAGACATTTGTGATGGACTCTTGCGTAATGCGTAGGAGTTCGGACTCGGCCGTGTTCGGTAACGCGATCTTTTCGCCATCCGTGCGAAGCGTGGCCTGGGCACCGCTCGCCGCCATGCGTTGGATCTGCGCTCGAATCGCCTGCTCAAGGCTGGTCTCTTGGGAAGCTTCTGGACGCAGTGCCCGCACCGACAGGCGCGCCTCATCCAAGCAGGCTCGTGCCAGACCCCGCGCGTGTTCGATATGCTCCAAGGCTTCTTCCAGATTATTTTTACGCAGCGTGCGATCGGCGGCTTCCAAATTCACCACCACGCCAGTGAACCCTTGCGCAAGGGTGTCGTGAATGTCGCGCGCGATGCGGTTGCGTTCCGACAAGACAGCCGCTTCGCGTGCCTGTTCACCGAGCCGCGCCATTTGCACGGCGAGCGTGGCTTGGCCGGCCAGCGCCTCGGCGAGGTGAATCTTGCTCTCCAACTCCGCCAGATCGGCCTTGCTGCTGCGCACGCAGATCCAGCCAGCGCTTTCGTTACCCAGAATCATGGGAACGGTGAGCAGCGTGCGCACGCCCAGAGAATAAATGTAAGCGCGGTTCTCTTCGGGCATCCCTGCCACTTCATCGCTCAACACATAGGTTTCGGCATGCTTGATGGGAAAGGTAGACACCCCGCGCCCGCCCACGGGCGGCGGGCGTAGCACCGCCGGATGGTGCGATTCGCTAGCCGGGATGATGCGCTCGCCGAGATACTCCAGATGCAGCCGGGTGGTGCCCGTGAGCGGATCGGGAAACCATAGCGTGCCGCCCACTCCCTCCAACTGCTGCACGGTGACCTTGAGGACGTGGCCCAGAAATGTATCGAGATTGGATTCCGCCGCCAGGAAACCCAGCGACTGAATCAGCATCTGCGATTGCCCGCGCGCCAAGTCCTCGGCCTGGCGGTGCTGCACGACTTCAGATTCCAGGGTGCGCTTGGCTTTTTCCAGCGCTCTAACCTGCGCACGCAACCGGACTATCTCCGTATCCGGCCAGCGCTTGCCGGACACGACGGCGCGATGTCTTGAAGTCTTGCCCTGTATGGTATCCATCGAACTCCTCCCCGCAGGCATTATCGGCCCAGAGGGGATAGGAGTCCATTTGAAGTCTTCCCCGGCCGGGGTTCATGCTTCATGTACGCGTCCAGCTATCCGGCTCTGCGTGCGGGCCCCGCGGCGGTCATCCGCGCCCAACCGGCAAGATCATGGGCGTCCGCTCGCGCCATGCGGCGTAGTCCGGCCCCAACTCTCGCAGCAACCCGCGCTCCTCGAAATGGATTCCGATGGAGACATACAGCGTGAACCCAGCGGAGAACACCAGATGCCCGAGGGTCATCACGGGGATTGCCCAAAACGCGATCAGAATGCCCAGCATCATCGGATGGCGGATGAACTTGTAAAGGAACACGGTTTTGAACGGAACCTGAGTGTAGGTCTTGCGCACGAGGTTCAGATACACCTGGCGCAGGCCGAACAAGTCGAAATGATCCGTGATGCTATGTTGCAACCCGAAAAGGGACAGCAAGACCAAGTCCAGCATCGTTGCGCCAAGACCGCCCGCGGGTGCGCCATGGCTGATGGTTTTAGTCACAACACCAGTAACGGTGAAATCGCCCACGAAGGCGATGAGCCATAGAAATACGCCGAAGAAAAAAGCGTAACAGCCAATGCCATAAAGAAATGCCAGAGCTCGCGTCAATGAATCGCTCCAGGTAATGGGGTGGCTCGGTCTGAGCCAGCGCGGTATCTCCAGGATTGGCGGACTTATCGAATCGAGCACGCATCGTAACGCAATGGCCCGAACACAACCTGAACCCAAGAGGAATACACTTGCAAACACGCCCACGGGCAGTTCAAGACGACAAGAAGGGAAAGCACATGGGGCAAATCATTTCACGCCGGTATTTGACCGCTCGCTAGACGGAACTCAGCAAACGTATTGTGAGCACAAGCACCCGTCCTTCCATCATCGTCCACGGCGGCGCGGGCCCAATCAAAGATGGCAGCCTGCCGCAGCGCCTCGCCGGATGCCAGGCTGCCGCACAAGCGGGCTGGGAGATTCTTCGCCGGGGCGGCTCCGCGCTCGACGCCGTGGAAGCCGCCACCGCGGTACTGGAAGACGATCCGCTGTTCAACGCCGGAACTGGCTCGGTGCTCAATAGCCTGGGGCAAATCGAAATGGACGCGGCGGTCATGGAAAGTAGAGCCTTGCGTGCGGGCGCGGTCGCGGCCGTCCAAGGCATTAAGAATCCCATCAGGCTCGCGCGCCGCGTATTGGAAGACGGGCGCCATGTGATGCTGGCAGGGGAAGGCGCCTTGCAGTTCGCGCGAGAGATAGCATTCCCGGAGTGTGAGCGCGATTCGCTTATAGTCCCGGGCGAGCAAACGCAGCGCGAAAGCCAACACGGCACGGTGGGCTGCGTAGCGACTGATGAGGCTGGCCGTACCGCCGCCGGGACTTCCACTGGTGGCATCGCAGGCAAATTGCCCGGGCGGGTTGGCGATTCCCCGTTGATCGGCTGCGGCACTTATGCCAACGAACACGGCGCGGTCTCCTGCACTGGACATGGCGAATCGGTTATTCGCGTCGTACTCGCAAAAGCGGCGGTGGACATGCTGCAAAGCGGCTTGAACGCCCCCGTAGCCGCACAAAAAGCCATCGCCCTCCTCTCTGATAAAACTGGCGGCACCGGAGGATTGATCATCACCGGCCCAGACGGCGCGACCGGCTACGCACGCAATGCCTCGCACATGCCCATGTGCTCGATCACGGGGGATGGCAAGGTGATTGCCGATTCCTAGGGGCGTCTTTGCTCCTTCCCCCGCTCGCGGGGGAAGGTTGGGATGGGGGCGCTCTTTTGATTTGTCCCTGACTGTACGTTCGCCCATTCCTCTAATGGGAAGGCAAAGCCGCCGGGGGCCGCCCGGCGGCTGGTTACTTTCTCTTGCTTGCCCAAGAGAAAGTAACCCACGAGAAGGGCACCCTAATGCCGCTT
>JBJXGQ010000401.1:0-14449 GCA_046160525.1 Burkholderiales bacterium | reverse complement strand
GCAGGTTGGCCACGACATTCGAGATGTTGAATTTGGTTGGCCGATCGGGATGCCCTTATGCCGGTCTCTTGGCGCGGGGCTTTGGGAGGTGCGCAGCAGCTTGCCAAGCCAGCGCATTGCGAGGGTACTTTTTTGCATGGCCGATGGGGAACTGCTGTTGCTACACGGCTTCATCAAGAAGACGCAAAGAACCCCAACGCCCGATCTAACTTTAGCAATGAAACGGATGAAGGAGGCGCGGCGATGAAGAAACCCAAGAAGAATCCCCATGTGGGCGGGTTGTTTGAAGACTGGCTCAAAGAGGAAGGGATTTATGAAGAAACGACCAACGCGGCCATCAAGAAGGTGGTTGCATGGCAGATCGAGCAAGCGATGCAGGAACAAAACCTGACACGCACCGAAATGGCGCGGCGGATGGACACGAGCCGGATGCAACTCAACCGCTTGCTCGATCCGAATAACGATAGCGTGACCTTGGCCACCTTGAGCAGGGCCGCAGCGGTAATTGGGCGCAAGGTAAGGCTGGAGTTGGTTTGATGACCCCACTGTGGCCGCGATCAAGCCGCCCCGCTTACGGAAATTTCGACAGCCCGCTCTCTACGAGAAGATCGCCAATAATCCCCGCAGCGTGCTCAATGGCGACTGTGTTCGGCGATGGTTCCGTCGTAATCCTGTCCACGCCCGGACACACGCCCGGCCACCAAAGCCTATTGGTGCGATTGGCAAAGCGTGGCGCGGTCGTATTGTCGGGCGATATGGTGCACTTCGGTGAAAACTGGAAACACCGGCGCGTCCCCGCTCGCAATTTCAACCCGGCGCAGACATTGGAGTCGATGGCGAAGGTAGCGGCAGTGCTCGCGGCGGAAAAAGCGCAGTTGTGGATCAACCACGATAAGACCCAGAGCGACGCCATTGCGAAGGCTCCGGAGGCGGTGGAGTAGCGGTGGCAGGGGATGCGAGTAACCGGTGATTTTCCGCCACGGTTGCGGCGATGAGCAAAATTCGGCAATGGCTTGAATCCCAGGGCATGGGCCAATACGCCCAGGCGTTCGAGGCCAACGACATCGACGTGGACCTGCTGCCGGAATTAACCGACGAAGCGCTACGACAGCTTGGCGTGGCAAGCCTGGGTCACCGCCTCCGGGTGCTTGCCGCAATCAAAACCGGTCCACCCGCTGTCTCGACACGCACCGCTCAAGCTGGCATAGCGCAGACACCTGCTTCGGCCATCGTTCCCGTTGCGCAAGGCGAGCGCCGCCAAGCCACCGTCTTGTTCAGCGACCTGTCTGGCTACACGGCCATGAACGAACGGCTCGATCCCGAGGAAGTGCGCGCCATCGTGGGGCGCATCAAGGCCGAAGCGGTGCGCATCATCGAGGGACATGGGGGCATCGTGAACCAGTTCGTGGGCGATGAAGTGATGGCGCTGTTCGGTGTGCCACAGGCACACGAGGACGATCCGGTGCGAGCGGTGCGCGCCGCTCGCGATCTGCATGCCCTGGTGCGCACCATGGGGCCGGCGGTGGAGAGCCGTACCGGTGCTCCGTTGCACCTGCATAGCGGAATCAGCGCCGGGTTGATCGTGACCGGCACCGAGGACCGGCGCGATGGCACCTACGGTGTCACGGGCGATGCGGTCAACACGGGTGCACGGTTGGCCTCCCACGCCCAGGCCGGCACGGTGCTCGTCTCGGAGGAGATCCAGCGCGTCATTGCGGATTACTTTCAAACCGAAGCACTCGCGCCGGTGGAGTTGAAGGGCAAGGCAGGTCGTGTCACCCCCTACCTTGTAACCGGGCAAACAGGAATCGCCTCACGCTTCGAGGCGGCCGCCCAGCGCGGCTTCACTGCATACGCTGGGCGCGAGAGCGAATTGTCCATGCTCAACGCCGCGCTTGCCAAGACGCGCAAAGGACAGGGGCAGTTCGTCACGGTGATGGGCGAGCCCGGCATCGGCAAAAGCCGCCTGCTGTTCGAATTTCGCCATGGCGTGCCGCGCGGCGAGGTTAACGTTATCACGGGTTATTGCCAGAGCTATGGTGTAGACACGCCGTACTTGCCCATGGTGGATGTGCTGCAGCGCGGGCTACGCCTGGGCGAAGCCCAGAGTGCCGGAGCTTTGCACGATCGCGCCATCGCCGCCGTGCGCGCCATTTCGCCGAAATTGGATCGCTATTTACCTCAGTACCTCCACCTTCTTTCGATTCCGAGCGAGACGCACAAGATTCCGGCCACACTGCAAGGGGATGCCCTGCGCCGCTCCTTCGAGGAAGCCCTAGCGGCACTAATCACGGAAAAGGCGAGACACCAGTCGTTGGTGCTGATTTACGAGGACTGGCACTGGGCTGATGAAGCAAGCGATTCCGCGCTCAAGCATCTGTGCGGACTCATCCCGCATCACGCAATGCTGGTCGTTGTGACCTACCGTCCCGAGTACGAGCGCAAGTGGGCCCTCCGCGGAACCACCATCCCCTGGTGCTGCAACCGCTTGCAGAGCATGACACCGGCGCCATGCTGCGCGCGGTGTGGAAAGCCAAAGACCTGCCTGAGGGACTGGCTGGGCAAGTGCATGCCCGCACCGGCGGCAATGCGTTGTTCAACGAGGAAGTCGCGCGCGGACTGGCGGAAGACGGCAAGGTTAAGGTGGCCTCGGGCCGAGCGGTCCTCACCGGCGTATTGGAAGACCTGCACTTGCCCGATACCGTGCACGCGGTGATCCGGGCGCGCGTGGACCGGCTCAACCCCGAGGCACGCGAGGTCCTGCGCCTTGCTTCAGTGATCGGACGCGAGTTCGCGCTGCCACTGCTGGAGAAGCTGCACCCGGCACCACGCCACGTCCTCGCCGCGTTGGAGGTGCTTGCACAACAAGATCTGATCCATCCCCTACGCGCGGTGCCCGAACCTACCTACCTCTTCAAGCACGCCTTGGTGCAAGACGTGACGTACGACACGTTACTGCTCAGCCAACGCAAACAACTTCACGCCCGAACCGGCGCGGCCATTGAAGAGCTTTACGCGGGGCGGTTGGAGGAACATTACGAGGCGCTAGCCGGATACTACGGCAAGGCGGAAAATACAGAGAAGGCCATAGAGTATCTGGAAAAGGCGGGTGACAAGGCGGCTGCCTCCTTCTCGCTAGGGGCATCACGAACCCACTACCACGGTGCGGTGAGGATGATGAACAGCCTTCAAGGTAATGATCAACTTGCGCGCTACTCTGACCATAGGATAAGGGTAACGCTGAAATGGGCAGCGGTTGGAACAGGTCATCCAACGCCTGGTCTTGCGGCCGCCCTGCAGACGGCCTTTGAATGCGCGAAAGAGCGAAATCAGTTTTCCCGCATGCTCTCGATCGCCTCTTGGGAAGCGCATATTCGCACCCAGCTTGGCGATGCGGAAGGCGGACTGAAATTGGCGAAATATGTTGTTTCGAGTAAGCACGGCTCGCAAGGCGACGCAGCCGTAGGCAGAGCCTACACGGTACTCGCAATAAATTCGATCTGGAGTGGCGAGCTTAAGCCGGCCGTGGCGTATTCGCGGCTAGGCAGAAACAGTCTGGGCCGCGGAATGGAACCCTTTTGGGAGCGGTTTCTGCTGATAAACAGCGGACTGAGCAGCGCATTCGTTGGAGAATTCGAGGATTCGTTGAAGTGGTTTGAGCAGGCACTCACAGAATCGCGAATCGAACCGTCAATAGACTCGTGGGTACATGTGTTCGCTGGATATGGGCTAAGTGAACAGTCGGCATGGTCGCGGGCATCACAGGTGTCCCAATTGGGCCGAACTATAGCGCAGGAGCGCTCCGATCCGTGGCCGGCAGCGTGGGGGTTGCTCACCGATGGGCACGCTCGCTTCATGGCGGGACTGGGCAGAGAAGGCCTCTTGATGCTTCAGCAGGGAGTACGCGAGTTGGAAGCTATTCAGATGCGCTACACAATTTCATGGGCTTATGCCTTACTCGCCGAAGCATGTCTGCTGCTCGGTATAGTCGCCGAGGGAGCCGGCTTGGCTCGAACGTCCCTTGAAGCGCTAGCCGTGGGAGACCGGATTGCGGAGCCGATAACTTATCGCACGCTCGCCATCGGGGAATCCCTTCAAGGTTCCGCCGATTGGGCCCGTGTCTCCACATATCTGCAAGATTCCATCGAGATTGCTTCCAAAAGCGGAAGACGGCCGCAAGTTGCTCGAACTCACTTCCGCTACGCCGAGTGCTTGCACAGGAAAAGCGACCTGCCCGCCGCACTCGCACAACTCTCCGAAGCTGAGAAGCTCTTCGCCGAAATGCAGATGCCATGGTGGAGCGAACAAGCGGCGGCATTGCGTGCGCGCATCGAAGGCGGCAAGCCTTTCGTATGGTTCGCGCCCTACGTGGATGGTCCGCCTGGGCTGTAGAATTTGCGATCTTTTCTGGTATCCGCCGCCTACGCGACTCATCGTTGTCGATTTCGAGGGTGATGTCTATGAATGCCGGGTCACTCACCTTTAGGCCTTTCCGTGGGCGGCATATCATCGCACCGCTACCACGCCGCCTTGTCCTCACTCATCGTGTTCCTGCATCAGCCGCAAAGCTTCCCGCACCATCTCACTGGCGGAGCCGTAACGGCCAAAGGCAACTTTCTCGCGCACCATTGCTTCGAGTTGAGGGGCGAGATTGATGTTGAGGGTCACATCAAGCTCAAATGGATGGATATTCAAGAAATAGCACCGCCAGCCAAAATTGGCAAACTCTATAAATACCGAGAGAAAATCTACCTCCGCCCTCGGATATCCAACTCGACGTGCTGGATCTACTTCTTCGCCGTCGCGTCCAGTTCCGCGAAGGTCTCGCGCGCCACGCGGAAGGCGTCCACGCCCGCCGGCACGCCGCAGTAGATCGCGACTTGCAGCAGGATCTCGCGAATTTCGGTCTTGGTCACGCCATTCCTCAGTGCGCCACCTAGGTGCATCTTCAGTTCGTGCGGGCGGTTGAGGGCGGACAGCATCGCGAGGTTCAGCATGCTGCGAGTCTTCTTGGGGAGTTCTTCACGGCCCCATATGGCGCCCCAGCAATACTCGGTGACTAATTCTTGCAGCGGCATATTGAAATCGTCGGCGGACGCGAGCGATTTCTCCACGTACTCTTTTCCTAATACCGATTTGCGAATTTCTAGACCGCGATTGAATACTTCCTTGCTCATGGTGGTTCTCCTAGATGAAAGACCTTTCGGCCAGGGTTGAAGAGAAAATGCATTCACCACAGAGACACAGAGGCACGGAGAAAACCGGGTCTTGCAACATGAAACACGGCCATCCACATGCTGAATCGGGCTGGGCTCTGCGAGTTTCCGGCGAGAATCAAATAGACCCCTCTGTGTCTCTGTGCCTCTGTGGTGAAAGGTCCTTTATCAGCGCACCGGCCACACCGGCGCGCTGACTGCGTCCTCGGGCGGGTACACCGTAACGGGGATGCCCTTGATCCACTGCACGATCAGCAAGCCCGCGCCTTCGCGGTGGCCGTTCTGGTCGAACTTTACTCTGCCACCCGAGAAAAATTTCGCCGGCCCGTCCGTCAAATTCATGGTGCGAAGTGCTTGCGCTACGGCTTCGCGGTCGGCCTTACCAGATGCTTCCAGCGCCGCCTTGAAGATCCACATATCGCCGTAGGTGGTCACGAAGTGCTGCGTCGGCCAGGGCAGACCGGTTTTCTGTTTTACCTCCGCGACAAAGTCCTTGTGAGCGCCGGTGGTCCAATTGGCCACCACGGACATCACGCCTTCGAGTTGTTCGAGGTTCATGTTGTTGCGCAGATCCGGATCGACAATCGCTCCGCCATTGGAGACTGTGGGCAACTTGCCACGGCCGAGGCCAAACTCATTCATCTTCTCAAGCAGCAATTTCGCGTCGGGAATGGCCGTGGGCAGCAGCAGCAATATGTCGGGACGCGCGGAGCGAATTTTCTGTATCAAGGGCGTTGCATTGGCCAGCGGCGGCGTGAAGGTTTCATCCACGACGAGCTTCAAGCCCAGTTTCGCCAATTGATGATCCTTGATGGGCTTGACGAAGGCCACCGAGGCCGCCGTGTTGTCCATCACGATTCCAATGCTCTGCGGCCGCTTACCCGTTGCTTTTTCCGCCATGTCCATCAGCGCTGGCAGCGAGCCCTCGGCCTGCTGGTTTCCCGTCGCGGAAGTTTGAAACACGTACTTGAATCCCCGCGCGGTGATCATGTCGGCGTAGGAGAATGTGATGACAGGAAGTTTGGCGCGCTCGGTCACTTCGGTCACCGCCAAGGTGAAGGAGCTGAGATAGGAACCCGTGGCACCCACCAGGTTGGGCGAATCGGCCACCATGCGCTGCGCCGCGTTCTTGGCCTTCTCCACGCTATCGCCCGCATCGAAGACCACCAGCTTGAGTTTCGCACCTTTCAGGGATTTGATTCCTCCCTGGCGGTTGATGGTTTCGATGGCGAGATCCGCACCCATTTTCATCATCTCGCCCTGCCGCGCCCAGGGGCCCGACATGGGGACGATCAACCCGACCTCCACTTCCTTCGTCTGCGCAGCGGCATGGAACGTCCCTGCTGCCATCGCGACTCCAACGGCGAATCGTGCCACTTGTAACGCAAAAGAATTTATTAACCGCACTGCTTTGTCTCCTCGTATAAAACCTTAAAACCATTTAAGCCACAGAGGGCACAGAGCCCACAGAGAAAATCTTCCTTCGGCTCATCCCTAAGTACGCGGATACTCCCGGCGAAATGGTGTCCTCTGTGGCGATAAATTGCTTCAGGCCTACATCCCCAAATACGCCTGCCTGATTCTGTCATTGTTGCTCAACACGTCACGCGTGCCTTCCAATACTACCTTGCCGGCTTCGAGCACATAGCCACGGTCGGCGAAGTGCAAGGCCTCGGCGACTCTTTGCTCCACCAGCACGACCGTGAGCTTGAAGTCCGTGCGGATGGTGATGAGGCGCTCGAAGATCTCGTCGGCCACCGCGGGTGCCAGCCCCATGGAAGGCTCGTCCAGCATCAGCAGTTTAGGGGAGGATGCCAGACCTCTTGCGATGGCGAGCATTTGCTGCTGCCCGCCGGAAAGGGCGCCGGCGAGGGCCTTCGCGCGAAGGGCTAGCACGGGAAACCACGAGTAGATTTTCTCCAGATTCTGTGGCCACTGGGCGCGCCCGGCATCGGTATAGGCGCCCATTTGCAGATTTTCCAGCACCGTCATGGAGGCGAACACCTGGCGGCCTTCCGGAACGTGCGCAATACCCAGATGAGCGCGCGCCGCCGGGGGCACCGATAGGAGGTCGCGGCCCTCGAAACGGATACGCCCCGAAGAGGGTTGCACCACGCCGGATATCGTTTTGAAGAGCGTGGTCTTACCCGCACCATTGGGCCCGACGATGGCCGCCACTTCGCCCGGCGCGACCTTCAGCGAAACGTTCTCCAGCACCGGTACGCCACCATAGCCCGCGCAAAGCTCTTCGATTTCAAGCATTGGCCGTCCGCCATTTCTTGCCGAGGTAGGCATCGATGACCGCGGGGTTTTGCGTCACACTCTCGGGCTTGCCATCGGCCAAGACCGCGCCCTCGCTCAGCACGACAAAGCGATCCACCAAGCGCACCATCGCGTGCATCGTGTGTTCGATGATGACGATGGTGATCCCTTGCGCGGCCAAACCGCGCACCACCGCAATGACCTCCTCCACGTCACCGGCGCCAAGCCCCGCCAAGGTTTCGTCCAGTAGCAGCACCTTAGGCTTTCCAGCGAGCGCGCGAGCGATTTCCAGCAGCCGCAGTTGTTTGTTGTTGAGATTGCCCGCCGCGCGCTGCGCGTAGGGCGCAAGACCGGCGCGATGGATGGCATCTCCTGCCACCTTCTGCGCTTCCTCGTCCGAGGCCGCATGCACATACGCCCCGGCGATCACGTTCTCCATCACCGTCATGCGCCGAAAAGGCCGTACCACCTGGAAAGTGCGCCCCACACCCGCCGCGCAAATCTCGTAGGGCCGCTTGCCCACGATGTCCTTCCCCTCCAAGCGAATGGCGCCGCCATCTGGCCGGATGAATCCGTTGAGCAAATTGAACAGCGTAGTCTTACCCGAACCATTCGGCCCGATGATGCCAAGAATTTCCCCTCGCAACACATCGAAGCTGACATCACGCACCGCCTGAAGCCCCCCGAACGCCTTCGCCACGTTGCGGATCTCGAACACGGCTGCTGCATTGTGAGGCGCTACACGCACCGGCGGCGGCGAAGCCACGCCGCCTTCTGTCCTCTGTCCTCCGTCCTCCGTCCTCTGAGAAGATCCGCGGCGCCTTTGCACCATGTCGCGGATCTTCCAGTACACCCCTTCGGGTGCCAGCAGAATCACCGCGACGATGGCAATGCCGTACACCACGCCTTGAATGCCTGGTATCACATCGCCCAGCCTTGCATGCAGAAATTCGCTCAAGGGCACCAGCACCACCGCGCCGATGGCAGGCCCCCACAACGTGCCCACGCCGCCGAACATGGTCACGATCAGAGCTTGCGCGGAGACCAACATCCCAAACACGGCGGGCGGGGTCACGACGAGAAGTACCACCGCATACAATCCGCCCGCAGCCCCCGCCAGCGCTCCGCTCAGCACGATGGCCTTCAACTTCCATGAGATCGTCCTGATGCCGGCAGCCTCCGCGGCGGCTTCGTCTTCCTTGATCGCAATCAACGACAAGCCAAAACGCGAACGCTCCACCCAGCTCGTCAGTGCCATGGCGCCCAGCATAAGACCCAAGGCAAGCCAACCGTATACACGGTGATCTTCGAACTGCATGTACATCACGGGCGCCTCGCGCCGCATGGGAAGCGCCACCTCTTGGTATCCCAGCCATTCGAAGACGTAGAGGAATGCCAAGGGATAGGCCAGCATCGCAAGCGCGAAATAGTGCCCGCGCAAACGAAAGGTGGGAATGCCCACCACCAAACCCGCGACTCCGCCCACCACCGCCGCCACCGGTATTCCCAGCCAAGGCGACAGGCCCCAATGAATCTGCGTCAAGGCAACGAAATATGCTCCCAGCCCGAAAAACGCAGCGTGGCCAAAGGAGACCAGCCCGCTGTATCCGCTCAACAGATTCCACGACAGCCCCATGACGGCCCAGATGGGCACCACCGCGAGCACGAGCTGGTAATAGGAGTGATGCACCAGGGCGATGATCACGGCGTAGGTGATGCCGAAGGCGGCAATCATCGTGGCGTGCTTGCGCGCGGTGGAACCGGTCATGCTCATGTTCGCCGCGCCACGCTGCCAAACAAGCCCTGCGGCCGAAGGAGCACGATTACCAGGAACACTACGAAGATCGCGGTGTTCTGAAGCTGGTTGGGGAGAAAAAGTGTCGAGAGCTGCTGCACCAGCCCGATGGTCAATCCGCCGAGGAACGCGCCGCCCACGCTACCCAAACCACCAAGGACAACGCCCGCGTACATCACGATCACGTATTCGAGACCGACGTAAGGTTGGAACGAAGTGGACGATGCGAGCAACCCGCCGCCGATGGCGGTAATCCCCACGCCAAATCCGAAGGCCAAGCGGTGCGCGCGCACGACATCGATGCCCATGTAGAGCGCGGCTTGCGGATTATCGGCGGCGGCGCGCAGCGATTTTCCTAACCGGGAGCGGTTCATGAGCACCACGAACGCAAGCACCACGATCACCGCGATCACGGCGGAGATGGTTTGCGCCTGATTGAGAAACACCTCCACCAAATCGCCATGGAGCGGCCCCACCGTCCAGGCGGTGGAGGCAAGCGGTGTCGGAATGGAAACCGGCGCAGAGCCAAAGACGTAAAGCCCGCCGTTTTGCAGAATGAGCGCCACGCCAAGGGTCAATATGAGTTGCGCATAATGCCCTTCGGATGCCAGCGCGCTACCACGCATGCCCGTCACCTTGCTCACGAGGGTCACGTGCACCAACATACCCACGAGAAAGATGACCGGCCCGGCCAGCAGCGCCGCGAGAAAGGGGCCCGCCGCCGCGCCGAACACGCCGGATGCGGTGCCGAAGGCGTAAAAGGCCACATACATGCCCAGCATCATGAAATCGCCATGGGCGAAATTGATCACGCGCATAACGCCAAAGACCACGCTCAATCCCACGCACATGAGGCCGTATATGGCGCCCGTTAGAAGCCCAGCCGCCAGGGCTTGCAGAAAATTTTCCATCGCCGCCGTTCTTCTAAGCGCGCAAGAGCGAACCCAGCCGTCCAGCGTCTTCGCTTGCGTCCAAGGTGCCGATGCAGTCTTCGATCTCGCGAGCGCGCGCGGTGCCCATCACTTGCGTGGCGGAGGCGAGGAACCGTTCTCGAACTTGTACCGCTTGCGCGTGGACGACATCTTCTAGGCGTACTCGGTGCGCCTGCCCATCCAGGGTGCGCACTTCCACCTCGCCCCCTTGCTTGCCGGGGTAGCCAGCGGTCATTTTCTCGTCCACTTCCAGCTTCGTGATTCCAATGAGGCGGTGCAAGCGTCCATCGCCAAGCAGCGTGAAGTTCTCCTCGCTCACGCCACCCCGAATCAAGGCCGCCGCCACATTGAATTGGATACTCATCTTCGCTTGCAGCACATGATCGAAAGGCCCGTTGAAATCACAACCTGGATACATTGCTCCCGCACGCGGCACCCGAATCGCGATGGACGCGATTTGCTCCGCCGGAATTTTCTTGTTATCCGCGATCCCGAGCGCGGCCTGGGTTGGCGTCTGCGCGAAATTACAAACTGGCACGGCCTTGTGATACACGGAAAGTATCTCCGGAGTGCCGCGAAACAACTCCACTTGCGAGGCTGCCCAGCGCTTACCCAGCGAGGCGAACAATCCGGCCTCGCCGTCCAGCGCGCTAGGCGAAGCAAAGGCGCCCGATTGCGCCAGCCGCACCGCGGCGACGGCATTGCGCGCGGCGAAGCCGGGATGAAAATACATCTCCGAGCCGCCCGTGTGCGCCCACTGGTTGAAGCCGGCCGTGGTGTTGGCGGCCAAAGCAAGCGCGCTGGTCGTTTGGTCCGCATCCAGTCCAAGCAAGCGCGCACCGGCCGCGGCACCAGCGAGGGGCCCCGTGATTCCCGTTGGGCGGTGAATGCGCGCAAGTTCCGCGTTCATCACGGCACGCCCTGTCCGCGCGCCTACTTCGTAACCCGCGACCGCGGCGGCAATGAAATCACGCCCGCTCACACGGCGCGTCTGCGCCAACGCGAGCAGGGTAGGCAGCACGACGATCCCCAGATGGCTGATGCTGCCCGAATGCATGTCCTCTCGCACCAAACCATGCCCCATCACGGCGTTAGCGAATGCGGCGTCCCCAGCGGGAGCGGGACGAGATGATCCGATGACCGTGGCGCCGTTTTCCAGATGTTCCGCCAACGCCACCGCTTGCCGGCTCCAGGGCAATTCGCGCGATTCGAAGGCGCAGCCGATGAGATCGAACAAGCATAGCTTGGCCTTCGCAATCACTTCCCCAGGCAAATCCGCGAACGAGGTACGCGCTATCGCGTGCGCCATGCGCACCGCGAGCGGTTCACGGGTCTCCACCATGGGGGCACTACTTGCTGCTCTCACAGCGGGCGGCATCGCTCTTCCTCAATTGTTTTTAAGCGGGCGAATAGTCCCACGACTTTGCGGGCTCAGGCCTAGCCTAGATAGAATTCGCTATTTAACGCTGATAGCAGCGGGCCAGCCGTTCGCCATATTTCAATGTGCCGATGGAGGGAACTGCCCCACTGCACAGCATTTCTTGTATTTCCTCCCGCTTCCGCAAGGGCAGGCATCATTGCGGCCAACCTTCGGACTTGCCCGCACGACTGGTTTCGCTTCTCTATGCCCGCCAAGATGAAAATCGTCGGTAACCATACCGCCCGAACGACCCTCACGGAATTTTTTCCAATATGCATCGATGTTCACCAAGGATGGCGCGATCTCGTTCATCCACCTTTCTCCATCGCCGGAATCTTTGGTGAGATGGATGCCGTCTTCTGTGCCCAAGCGAAAGAAGGGTGTAAACCACTTCGGTTGCGCAACCGTCAATAGGCTCCACGCCTTGCCGTTGAATTGGTAACCGAGGAGAAAACCTTCGCACCACCCGGCAGCTCCCCATTGCGCACCCCGCCAAAATATGGGCTCGAAGGAGACGGGGGTACTTGAGAAGGCAAGGACAACCGCGTTGTATAGCCGCATGGCCAACAACATGATTCGGTTGGCGTGCGCGTCGCTCTCGAATTGCGCCTGCCTTCGCCTCTCCTTCATGTCCCACACCCACGGTAACCATTGCGAAGGCAGCACTATGCGCGGGCCGATGGCGAGCGAGGCCAGGAACCCTTCCAGTGTGGAAAGGCACATCGAGGTGTCCTCAATGGATCCGTCGCCCAGAAAATCGTCGAGTTCTTCAAGCTCTGCTTCTGAGAGGGGCTGTTTTAGGCCGGTCATGAGTGTGTGATCCTATGGCGGCGCCTGCTTACTTAAACGGTTCGGCGCCTTCACCGAGGATCTTCAAATAAGCGTCGTACACATAGAGTTTTTTGCGCTTGCGGCCAGTAGCTTCCTTGGCCACGCCAAGTATGACTAGATGGCGGATCGCCTTGGTGACAGTTGGCTGGCTGATACTCAGTTGCATCGCCGCCTTGGGAATGGATAGAGCGACTCGCCTCTGCAAAACATCGTACACGCGCAACGCCGAGGCGGCCGGGCGGCCAAGTGCTTCGATCTTCGCGCGGTCACTCCGGAATAATTCCATGATTCGTTTCGCGGTGCGAGTAGCCTGCTCCGTGGTCTCGATGACTCCGCGAAGAAAAAAATCCAGCCAGGCTTCCCAGTCACCATCGGTTCGCACTTGCTGCAGCAAATCGTAGTATGCGTCGCGGTTGGCCTTGAAATACAAGCTCAGGTAAAGCATGGGTTCGGATAGCGCATCCTCCGCGCACAGGAGTAGAGCAATTAGCAGGCGCCCGACCCGCCCGTTGCCATCGAGAAACGGATGAATGGTCTCGAACTGCACATGCGCCAAGGCCGCCTTGACCAACACCGGAGTCTTGACCGGATCGTCGTGCAGGAATTTCTCCAGCGCTCCCATGCACTCCATCACGCGGTGAGGAGGCGGCGGGACGAATCGCGCATTTCCTGGACGCGAGCCTCCAATCCAGTTCTGCGTGTTGCGAAATTCGCCAGGTTGTTTATTGCTCCCTCGCCCCCCCCCATAGCAAGATTCCATGAGCTTCTCGTATTAGCCGAAGCGATAATGGGAACCCTTCGCGCATTCGCTTCAGCGCATGATTCATCGCGCCAACATAGTGCGAAACTTCCTCCACATCATCGACTGGAACTCCAGGAGTATCCTCGGCCTCGAACAGCAGCAAGTCGGAAAAAGAAGATTGCGTGCCTTCGATCTGAGACGAGAGCAATGCTTCCTTGCGGACATAGGTATAGAGAAAAAGCGAGGGGTCAGGGAGGATTCTGGCAATCCCATCAAGCCTCCCGAGCCCCCGGTTGGCTTTCTCGATCAAATCTTGGAGTGCCAGACTCATGACCAGGGGCGGCGCCGGGGGCAAAGGCGGCGGGATAAATGCGCGAACACTTTCACCCGCGACGCTGGTCGTTTCATAGCTGCCTAGCCGGCGGGGATCGGGCATTGAAATTAAGAGTAGCTTTAATTAGGCGGAATATAATTAAAGAATAAGGCAATATCATTTAATTAGCAATGCGCCTTTGCGGAACCTCTATACGCACCGGAAACTGTTTAGGCTGTCAAACGGCAGCTGTTCGCCAATATCCGGTAAAGACCGCGGCCGCCAACCCGCCGAGAGGCACCCGGCGATTCGCCGGCACAGTCGGTTACTTGCCTCGCAATCCAACAGCGACGTCCCGGAATGAAGCCAATGCGGCTTCCAGATGTTCAATGATCTCCTGCTGCAGCACATCCGGCGGCGGCAGGTCGTCCAGATTGTCCAGGCTGTCATCCTTGAGCCAGAAAATGTCCAGACTGGCCTTGTCGCGGGCCATCAAGTCGTCGTAGCTGAAGAACTTGAAACGTTCGGTGGCAACGCGCTGGTGGCGGTTTTCCGGGTGGTAGCAGGTGATGAAATCTTGCAAGTCGTCCAGCTTGAGCGTGCGCGTCTTCAGCGTGAAATGCTTGTTGGTGCGCAGGTCGTAGAACCAGACCCCCTTGGTGTGGATCTGGCCGTCCTTGGGCTTGGCGTCGAAGAACACCACGTTCGCCTTCACTCCCTGGGCGTAAAAGATGCCCGTCGGCAGCCGCAGCACGGTATGCACGTCACAGTTCTCAAGCAGCTTGCGACGGATCTTTTCGCCTGCACCACCTTCGAACAACACGTTATCCGGCAGCACCACAGCGGCTTTGCCGTCCACTTTCAACATGCTGACAATGTGCTGCAGAAAGTTGAGTTGCTTGTTCGACGTGGTTTCCCAGAAGTCCTGCCGCTCGTAG
>JBJXGQ010000400.1:0-6855 GCA_046160525.1 Burkholderiales bacterium | reverse complement strand
GCGATCAAGCAATGCGCAAACGGCGTACTCCGAGTCACCGTCGCCAACGGGCCGGTACACACCACGCGGAAATTGAAGCGCCAGCGTTTCGCGATCCAAATGCCCGTTATGCGCGAACACATGCATCCTCCCTCCGAGCTCGCGCGCGAAGGGCTGGCAATTCGCCAGATTATTGCTTCCCTGCGTGGCTTTGCGGATATGGCTCACGACCAAACCGCTCGCCGGAGGATGCTCTTGTACGAAGCGCGCCAAGGCGCTGTCACTTGCCGCGCCGGCCTCCCTCATCAAACGCACGTCGCTGCCCTCATAAAAGGCGATGCCCCATCCATCCTTGTGCGCTCCGGTTAGTCCCACGTGGCGCGAGAACTCCTTGAAGGAGACTTGTATCGTGGCGGATCGCAGGCTCGACATCCCAAATAGCTCGCACATTGCCGCAGTTTAAGAATGACACTAGATACCCCATTTGACATGGATCAGTGACGGTGTTTTGGACCAGTGATTGAATGAGACCATGGAATTCAAGGACTATTACCAATTCATGGGCGTGGCGCGCGACGCCAGCCAAGACGACATCAAGCGTGCTTACCGCAAGCTCGCACGCAAATTCCATCCCGATGTTAGCAAGGAGAAGGAGGCTGAAGCGAAATTCAAGGAGTTGGGGGAAGCCTACGAAGTGCTAAAGGACGCGGAAAAGCGCGCGGCCTACGACCAACTTGGTGCCAACTGGAAGGCGGGGCAGGATTTTCGGCTACCGCCCGATTGGGACCAGGGGTTCGAGTTTCACGGGCCCGGCGCGCCCCACGGCGGTTCGGCCGATTTCAGCGATTTTTTCGAGTCGTTATTCGGCCGCGGTTTTGCTCGCAGCGGGGGTGGCCGCGAAGCGTTCGATTTTCCAGCCCAGGATGCATTTGCGAAGGTGCTGGTCGGCATCGAGGACGCCTACCATGGTGCCGTCCGCGCCGTCACACTCAAGCACGTGGAACTGGGCGCCGATGGCAGGCCCCTGATGAAGGAGCGCATCTTGAATGTGCGCATCCCCAAGGGCATTCGCCAGGGCCAGCACATCCGTTTGGCGGGGCAGGGCGGCGCCGGGAGCGGCGGGCAAGGCGCCGGGGATCTATATCTGGAGGTGGAGTTTGCGCCTCACCCCCTGTATCACGCCGAAGGCAAGGACGTATTCTTGGATCTTCCGCTGGCGCCGTGGGAAGCGGCTTTGGGCACAACGTTGCGCGCCCCCACACCAACGGGAATCGTGGACCTGAAAATACCGCCAGAGTCCTCGGGCGGACGCAAACTTCGCCTGAAGGGACGTGGCATTCCGGGCGAGCCAGCGGGCGATCTTTACGTCGTGATGCAGATCGCATTGCCGCCCGCGGATACAGAAGCAGTCCAAGCGGCCTATCGCGAACTCGCACGCGCGGGGAAATTTAATCCGCGTGCTCATCTTGGAGTGTAGGGTCTAGCCATGACAGATGAACTCCCGCCATTCTTTACCGGCGATCTGCTCGAAGACGAAGCCGAAATCACGTTATCCGAACTATGCCGCATGTGCGGCCTGCCCGCCGCGCAATTGTCCGAGCTTGTGGAAGAGGGCATCGTGGATCCCATCGGCGGCGATCCGGCACACTGGCGTTTCCGCGTGGTGAGCTTGAGGCGCGTTCGTTTTGCCGTGCAGGTTCACGAGGATCTTGGCGTCAATTGGGCGGGGGCTGCTTTGGCGCTGGATCTGCTGGAAGAGCTTCAGGCACTGCGCGCGCGGTTGCGGCGGTGATGCCGCTGAAATTCGCGCCGGCCGCGATTTCCGGGGCCAGTTCGGCGATGGCCTGGTAGTGCGTGAGGAAAACCTTGCCGCTCAATTCCTTGATGAAATGCGTGTGCTGCAGGCGGTCCATGACGGGGCCTTTTACTTCCGTGAGATGCAGCGCGATGTCCGCATCGCGCAAGCGCTTGCCGATCTCCTCTAGGCTTTCCAGGGCGCTCGCGTCAATGTCATTGATGGCGGAGCATTGCAGCACCACGTGCGCCAGATTGGGATTGGCGGCCACCGCGTCATTGATCCGGTCTTCCAGCGCCCGGGCATTGGCGAAGTAAAGACTTTCGTCGACTCGCAAACTGACGACCTTGGGACTAGTCTTCACGGCGTGCCTGAGCACGTTGCGAAAGTGTTCCGTGCCAGGCACCAAACCCACTTCGGCGATGTGCGGCCGGCTGGTCCTGAATAAAAACAACGCCACGGATACCCCGGCGCCGGCCAGGATTCCCCATTCGACGCCATACGCGAGAGTTACCAATAAGGTCGCGAGAACCGCGGCGAAATCGGCCTTGGAATAGGCCCAGGTCTTCCTGAAAATGCTCAGATCGACCAAGGACAACACCGCCACGATAATGGTGGCGGCGAGCGCGGCATGGGGCAGGTAATACAGCGCTGGTGTGAGGAATAGCGAAGCCAGCGTGATGCCCACGGCCGTATACGCGCCGGCCGCCGGGGTGCGGGCGCCCGCATCGAAATTGACCACCGTGCGCGCGAATCCACCGGTGACTGGAAAACCACCGGTGAAGGCTGCCGACAAATTGCCCGCGCCCAACGCCACCAACTCCTGGTCTGGGTCGATGCGCTGGCGCCGTTTGGCCGCCAAGGTTTGGCCCACGGAAACCGACTCCACGAAGGCGACCACGCTGATCAACAGCGCGGGTAGCGCCAGTTCGCGCCATAACGCCATATCCCAAAGCGGCAAACTTAGCGGGGGCAGGCCTTGCGGCACGGTTCCCACAATTCTTACGCCTTCGGATTGCCACTGAAACATCCACGTCAACGTGGCGCTCACTGCAATGGCGGCGACAGGGCCGGTCTTGGCGAGAAGTTCCGCCGCCTTGGTGCTTAGCCCCCAACCCAAGAGCACGGGTTTCAATCCCTGGCGAACCCATAGCAAGAATACAGTGACGACTAAGCCGACCGCCAAAGTGAGCATGTGCGTATCGGGAATGCGCTGGAACAGCGCCAAAATCATTTCGGCGAAGTCTTGCCCGTCCGCCTTGACGCCCATGATGACCTTGATCTGGCTGGCCGCGATCAACAATCCCGAGGCGGAAATAAATCCGGACATCACGGGATGGCTCAGAAAATTAGCGAGAAACCCCAGCCGTAAGACGCCCATGAGCAACAGCATGGCGCCGGACAAGAAGGAAAGCGTGATGGCCATCGCCCAGTAAGTCTGTGAGCCGGCGGCTGCATGATCGCCGATCGCGGCGGCCGTCATGAGCGAAATGATCGCGACCGGCCCGATGGCCAAAACCCTGCTCGTGCCAAAAATGGCGTACAAGACAAGAGGCGCCACGCTGGCGTACAACCCTGCTTGAGGCGGTAGCCCGGCGAGCATTGCGTAAGCCAGGCTCTGAGGGATCAGCATGATGGTGACGACCAGGGCGGCCACCCCATCGCTGGCCAGCATGCCGCGGTCGTAGCGCCGTCCCCAGTCCAGGATGGGAAGGGACGGCAGCCAGCGGCGCAGGCCGAATGCTTTGCTCATCAGCCGGCGAAGGCAGGTTTACGTTGTGCGAGATTGCGCACGGGGTGGGTGAATGAGCCGGTCCGCGATTTCGACCAAGATCATGCCCAACATCATCGCCACGACAAACATCAAAGCCTTCGGCTGTCCCGACGCCAAGGACACCATGCCGGGGCCAGGACAAAATCCGGCCATGCCCCACCCCGCCCCAAACAACACGGATCCGGCGATTAACCGTTTGTCCATGCCGGCGGGATTTGGCAGATGCATCGCGCCGCCGAGGAAGGTGGCGGTTCTAGTCTTCGCCGCCGCGAAGGCGAACACTCCAACGGCAATGGCGCCTCCCATCACTAGGGCGAGAGAAGGATCCCATAATCCGAACACATCGAGAAACCCGAGCACCTTTCCCGGATCCGTCATGCCCGATAGGATAAGGCCCAATCCAAAAAGCAGGCCGGTAATGAATTCGATGAACCGGTGCATGGCTAGACTACAAGATGCCGGAGAACAAAAACGGTGGCCATTCCGGCAACCATGAAGACCAGCGTTGCGACCAGCGAACGCGGTGACAAGCGGGCCATTCCGCAGACGCCGTGACCGCTCGTGCATCCGCCACCATACCGGGTGCCGGTCCCCACGAGGAGGCCGGCTAGTGCGACCAGTCCGTAGCCGGCATCGATACGAGGTGCTTGCATGAAGCCAGCCGGAGCGAGAATAGCGAACACTGCCGGCGATGCGGCCAAACCCAACAAAAGCGCCACCCTCCAACTCGCGTCACCAGACCGGGGGGGTAGTAATCCGCCCAGAATCCCGCTGATACCCAGGATGCGCCCGTTGAGCAGGATGAACATGGCCGATGCCACGCCCAATAAAATGCCCCCGGACAGCGAAGCCCAGGGCGTGAAATGCTCCCAGTCGATAGTCATCTTCCATTCCTTTCTGATTAGAAAATTGATCGTGCAAGACTTGCAGATTGCGCGATTAAAAGCAAATCAGTAGATCCACGGAAGAAGTTTACGCACGCGTTGCGCGTAAGCGGCGTACTCTGAAAACCGCCCGCGCAAATGTTGCTCCTCTAGTGCGCTCTTGCGATCGAAGAAGAGGAATACGAGGAGGGAAAAAGCAACGCCCGAAAGGCTTAACCAGGATAGAGACCATCCCAGGCTCGCGATCACGAGGCCGCCATAGACCGGATGCCGAACCCATCCGTAGACGCCCGATTGCCGTAACTGCGCATTCGTGAGAGGGCGAGGGAAAGGCGTCAGGGAACTGCCAAGCTTCACGAGTCCAGCGAGCGTGAGTAGGCTACCCAGGCCGAATAGCACCGCGCCGGTGATCTGGAGGGCGTTCGCGGCATCGAAGGATACGGCACCCCACCGAAGCGGCACGGCAACCGCACCCAGCAAGACAGGCACCTGAGCAACTACCCACCACCCGCCACGCGCGGCGAACTCATTCGGTGAGTGCATTCCCACTCAAATTGCTTCCATCGCATGAACCAGCCGCTGCCGAACTTCCGCCGCCAGTTGTGTCACCTCGGGTTTATCGACCAATTCCAATACCGCGTTGGGATCCATGAATTCGACTTTCACCTTGCCCTGATCGTCTTGGCGAACCACCACGTTGCAGGGCAGGAGCAGGCCGATTTGCGGATCGGCGGTAAGCGCGCGATGAGCGAACGGCGGATTGCAAGCGCCCAGGATGCGATAGGGTGGCATGTCCAGATTGAGCTTCTTCTTCATGGTGGCCGCGACATCGATGTCGCTCAGTATGCCGAATCCCTGTTGCGCAAGTGCGCTCGTCGTTCGTTCCAGTGCCGCCTCGAAAGTGAGATTGACTTGCTTTCCAAAACCGTAACTCATGCTAGCTCCTTCAGTTATTGATCCATCGAATGAGAGAACCCGTGTCCATCGCCCCGGAGGTTCGCTTGACTTCCTGGCCGCCGCGGAACAACACCAAGGTGGGGATGGAGCGAATGGCAAACCTCCCCGCCACCTGCTGCGCCTCGTCCGTGTTCAGCTTCGCGAAGCGCACGCTCGTGGCGAGTTTCTGCGCCGCCTGCTCGAAAGCGGGCGCCATCGCACGGCACGGGCCACACCAGGGCGCCCAAAAGTCCACCACCACGGGCAGGCCCGCCGGTTTCAAGAAAGCATCGAAGCTTTGTTCGTTCAATGAAACGGGCTTACCCTCCAGTAACTGCACTCCGCACTTCCCGCACTTCGGATCGTCTCCGAGGCGATCGCTGGGGACGCGGTTTTCGCTCATACAGCTTGGACATGCGAGGTGTACTTTGGATTGTTCACTTACTTCTGGCATGGGAGCTCCAAATTGGGAAACGATGCATTCATGTGAAGGCTAGCCCCGGAATCACAAGGGGTCAGCGACTAAAGTCACAGTGGACGATTGCTCCGGCTTCGAATAATTGGCCGCGTAATACAGCACCGGAATCACGACCAAGGTGAGCAGTGTCGAAACCAAGATCCCAAAGATGAGCGAGATGGCGAGCCCGTTGAAGATTGGATCGTCCAGGATGAAGAAGGCCCCTAGCATGGCGGCCAGCCCCGTGAGCACGATGGGTTTGGCGCGCTGGGTTCCTGCCTGGATTACCGCGCGTTGTAAATCGACGCCCTGGGCGAGTTGCAGATTGATGAAGTCCACCAGCAGGATGGAATTACGCACGATGATGCCCGCCAGCGCGATCATGCCGATCATGGAGGTCGCGGTGAACTGCGCGCCCAGCAGCGCGTGGCCGGGCAACACGCCGATGATCGTCAAGGGGATGGGTGCCATGATGATGAGCGGGGTGACGTAGGAGCGAAACTGCGCGACCACCAATAGGTAGATGAGGATTAACCCCACTCCGTAGGCAAGCCCCATGTCGCGGAATGTCTCGTAGGTGATCTGCCACTCGCCATCCCACTTGAAGGCATATTGGGTGTAAGGGTCCGGCGGTTGCGCGGTGAAATACTCGCCCAGGGTGCCGCCTTCCTCCAAGGGCTGGCCGGCGATTTTCGAGCGCAGGGCGAACATGCCGTAGAGCGGGCTATCCAGCTTGCCGGCCATGTCCGCCACCACGTAGACCACGGGCAGCAGGTCCTTGTGATAGATGGTTCGGTCGCGCTCCGCCGGTGTCACCCGCACCAACTCGGACAGAGGGACCAGGTGTCCGTCGCTGGCGCGCACGTTGAGCTTGAGAAATTCATCAAGGCTCGATTGCCGGCTGGGCGGAAGCCCAAGGCGCACGGGCAACTGGTACTTGGCACTGCCGCTGTGCACGGGCGTTACGTCTAATCCGGCGAGGCCCATGCGCATGGTTTCCACCACGTCCCTTGCGGTGACGCCGGCCAGC
>JBJXGQ010000399.1:0-6783 GCA_046160525.1 Burkholderiales bacterium | reverse complement strand
GCACGCGCGAAGCTCGATGATCTTGCCCGCCGCTTTGGACTGGCGGTAGAGGCCTCCGCCAAAGTCAGTACCTTGTCGGTGGGAGAAAAGCAACGCGTGGAGATCCTCAAGGCGCTATACCGGGGCGCGCGTATTCTCATCCTCGACGAACCCACCGCCGTGCTCACGCCGCAGGAAGCGGAATCCTTGTTTCACACGCTACGGCAGTTGGTCGCGCAAGGGCTTGCAGTTATTTTCATCAGTCACAAGCTCGGCGAAGTGCTCGCCGTGTCGGACCACGTGGCGGTGCTCAGGGGCGGCAAGCTCGTGGCCCAGTGCCCGGCCAAGGACGTGACAAAAGAAGATCTCGCCACCCTCATGGTGGGGAGGCAAGTGGAAATGCCGAGAAGGGATGAACGGCCGCACGCGGGCCCGGTTCGCTTGCTCGTGAAGAACGCTTTCACCGAGCGCGCGCAGGGGCGCAGCGGCCTGCAAGACCTGTCCCTGGTAGTACGATCCGGAGAAATCGTCGCGGTGGCTGGCGTGGCCGGCAACGGGCAAGACATCTTGGCGGGCGTGCTGTCCGGCTTGATTCCCCTGGAGCGGGGAACCGTGGCGGTCGAAGACCAGCCACTGCCCAGCAATCCGCGTGCATGGATCCAAGCCAACGTAGGGCGTGTTCCCGAAGACCGCCAGGGTGTAGGTTCCATTGGAGACATGTCCGTATGGGAGAACGCCATCCTGGAGCGCTACGGGGAGAAGCGTTTCAGCCGTGCGGGCATGATCAGCCGGCCCGCCGCACATGCACATGCGCAATCGTTGGTAGGGCACTACGACGTGCGCATTTCTCACATCGACGCTCCCATGCGCTCGCTCTCGGGAGGAAACATCCAAAAACTGTTGCTGGGCCGCGTGCTCTCGGAGAAGCCCCGCTTACTGGTGGTGAACCAACCCACTTGGGGGTTGGATATCGGCGCGGTGGCCTTCATTCATGCCCAGCTGCTGGAAGCCCGAAAAGAAGGCGCCGCGATAGTGCTCATCTCCGAGGATCTGGACGAGATATTCGCGCTCGCCGACCGTATTGCCGTCATGCATGCAGGACGCCTCTCCGAAGCCAGACTCACAGCTCAATGGACCATGTCCGGCATCGGCCTCGCGATGGCCGGGGCGGCATGACACCACCCAGGGTAATCGTGCCAGGAAGATATTCGTGTAGGGTCGCGAAGTGCCTATACTGTGCGAACATCTTTTACGAGGAAACATCCCATGTCGTCACAATCAAGAGAAACAAGAGAGAATCAGAAGAAGCTGTACGACGAACGTCTGCAAGCGCGTCAAACCGTCCTCGAGAAACGGGGAATGGCTCCCAACGAGTTCAAGAAAGACAAGGTGTACCAGCACTTGAAGGCCAAACACCAGGCTATCGTCAAAGCCATTGCCGCCATCGAAGCTAGCCTCAAACCCAGAGAGCAGCCCGAGGCAAGGAACGCGAAGGAGGCGGCACCAGCACCTACCCCCACGGAGAAGAAGCAGAAGAAGGAGAAGCCTGAAAAGGCCGCTCCCGCCAAGTCCAAGAAGTAGTCTGCCTGCGAGGGGGCTCGCTTTTCCGGCGGTATCCATCGCAAGCCATTGCTTGGCCGGAAACGGCCAGTTACCCGGCCCATCAACGATCCGGCGCTCGCAATCCGCGGTGTAGAACCACCTCCCGCTCTGGCATCATGGCGGGACTGATATGCAACTCATCGCCCGCCCAACAACGTCGAGCCGCATGCTCGCCCTTTCGCCCTTGGGCGCCATGGCCTTTACCTTGGTCGTGGTGACACCGCTCCTTGCCTGGGCGGGCGCGCCCATTTGGAAAGCCTACGCGGAGTTGTTCACCGGGGCCTTCGGAGGTGCCCTGGCCATCACGGAAACGCTCACGCGTGCCACACCGCTCATTCTCACGGGCCTGGCGGCGGCGGTGGCGTTCCGCGCGCATTTCTACAATATCGGAGCGGAGGGGCAGCTCTACGCCGGCGCCATCGCAGCGGTGATGGTGGGTGGCCTGCACGGCGGCAGCGGTTGGGATTTACCGGCCTACGTGCTATTCCCAGCGATGCTTGCCGCCGGTGCGCTCGCCGGTGCGTTGCTGTTGGCGGCGCCCGCGATTCTCAAGACGCGGTTCGGCGTGGACGAGGTGGTGACTACACTGCTCACCAATTTCATCGCGCTGCTGTTTGTCTCCCTGCTGCTCGATGGCGCCATGAAAGATCCGCTGTCCATGGGCTGGCCGCAATCCGTGGCGTTGAATCCGGAATTGGAACTCACCAAGGTAATGGAGAAGTACCGGTTGCACAACGGCTTCTTCTACGCTATAGCTTTGTCCGCCGGGCTCGCCTTCGTCATGGCGCGCACCACCTTCGGTTTCGAAATGCGCGCCGTGGGCGCCAACCGGGACGCGGCGCGCTTCGCGGGCATGCCGGTGAACCGCATCACCTTGTGGACCGCCGCGCTCTCAGGCGCGCTGGCGGGGTTGGCGGGTGTGTTCGAGGTTGCGGGCCGCACCGGTTACGTGACGCTGGACATGTCGCCTGGCTACGGTTATTCGGGCATCGTGGTGGCCACGCTTGCGTTGCTCAATCCCCTGGGCGTGGTGCTGGCCGCCATCTTTATCGCCGGCGTGCTGGTGGGCGCCGATGGCATGAGCCGCGCGCTGGCGGTGCCCACGTACATCGCCGATGTCATCGTCGCCGTGGCGCTGCTCTCCATGCTGGTTGCGGCCTTGCTCAGCCGGTATCGCATTCAATGGCGCTAGAAATTCTCGACACCCTGGCCTCCGCCGCCTTCTGGGTCGCGGTATTGCGCATCGCCACGCCGCTGATCTTCGGGACGTTGGGCGTGCTGCTGTGCGAACGCGCGGGCGTGTTGAATCTCGGCATCGAAGGCATTATGGTGGCCGGTG
This sequence comes from Burkholderiales bacterium, assembly GCA_046160525.1. GTDB lineage: Bacteria > Pseudomonadota > Gammaproteobacteria > Burkholderiales > SHXO01 > SHXO01. The sequence goes on along the minus strand of JBJXGQ010000399.1, from coordinate 3,863 downwards.
CGTTCTGCGGCTGGTTGGCCGTGTATAACGGCGCTACTCTGTGGACTGGCGTGTGCATCGCTGCCGTTGCCGGCGCGCTCCTGGGCGCGTTGCACGCTTTGCTCACGGTGTGGCTTGCCTTGTCGCAGCACGTATCGGGGTTGGGGGTCACGATGTTCGCCACCAGTCTTTCGTATTTCGCCTACCGGGTGAGTTTTCCGAAGGTGACCACGCCTCCCACCATCAAGCCCTTTCAACCCGTGGCATGGTTAGCCGATGTACCGATCCTGGGTGCGCAAACGCCGCTCACGTTGCTGGCGCTGCTCATCGTTCCTATCCTGATGTACGCGTTGTACCGCACACCCTTGGGGCTGGCCCTGCGCGCGGTGGGCGAGAACCCGGCTGCGGTGGAAGGACAGGGGCTTAGCGTGCGGGGTTTGCGCACCGGCGCGGTCATCGCCGGCAGCGCGCTCATGGGGGTGGCCGGTGCATTTCTCACGCTCTCGGCTTTTGACGCGTTTTTCTTCACGATGATCAACGGGCGCGGGTGGATTTGCGTGGCCCTTGTCGTGTTCGCCTCCTGGCGGCCGGGGAAAGCTCTCGTAGGCGCGCTGCTGTTTGCCGCCTTCGACGCCTTGCAGTTGCGCATGCAGCACGGCGCGGTACTGCCTTATCAGGTGTACTTGATGTTGCCTTACATACTCTCCATCCTCGCTTTGGTATTGGTGGCGCGCAAAGCCGCCTACCCGCAAGCGCTGATGAAGCCCTACCGCAAAGGAGAACGTTGATGGATCTGATCGTGCGCAATGCCAACTTGCCTGACGGACGCACCGGGGTGGACATCGGCGTCCTTAACGGCCGCATTGAGGCCGTGGAGCCAGCGTTAAAAGCAACAGCCCGCGAGGAAATCGCGGCCAACGGCAACTTGGTTTCGCCGCCCTTCGTGGACGCGCACTTCCACATGGACGCAACCCTCTCCTACGGGCTGCCGCGAGTGAACCGCTCCGGCACCTTGTTGGAGGGCATCGCCCTTTGGGGCGAACTCAAGCCCTTGCTTACGCAAGAAGCACTCATTGAACGCGCATTGCGATATTGCGATTGGGCGGTAGCGAAAGGATTACTCGCCATCCGCTCGCACGTGGACGTTTGCGACGAACGCTTGCTGGCGGTGGAGGCGTTGCTGCACGTGAAAAGCCAAGTGGCGCCGTACCTAGATCTGCAACTCGTCGCCTTCCCCCAGGACGGTGTATTGCGAAGCCCCGGCGCACTGAAAAATTTGAATCGCGCCCTGGATAGGGGTGTGGAAGTGATAGGCGGCATCCCCCACTACGAGCGCACCATGGCCGAGGGCGCCGAGTCCGTGCGCCTACTATGCGAAATCGCCGCGCAGCGGGGATTTCGGGTGGACATGCATTGCGACGAAACCGACGACCCCATGTCGCGCCACATCGAAACCCTGGCCTATCACACGCAGCGGCTTGGGTTGCAGGGGCGTGTGACGGGATCGCACTTGACCTCCATGCACTCCATGGACAACTACTACGTGTCCAAATTGCTTCCGCTCATCCAGGAGGCCGGCGTGTCGGCGGTGGCCAATCCGCTCATCAACATCACCATTCAGGGACGCCACGATACTTACCCAAAGCGGCGCGGCATGACGCGCGTGCCGGAGATGCTCGCCGCCGGAATTCCCGTGGCCTTCGGTCACGATTGCGTGATGGACCCTTGGTACAGCCTGGGCTCGGGCGACATGCTCGAGGTGGCGCACATGGGCTTGCACGTGGCGCAGATGACAGGTCTTGAGGCCATGCGCGCTTGCTTTGACGCTGTGACCCAGACCCCCGCGCGTATTCTCGGATTGGATGGCTACGGCATCGCGCCGGGAAGTTACGCGGATATGGTAGTACTCGACGCACGCGATCCCATTGAAGCTCTTCGCCTGCGCGCGCAAAGGCTCTGGGTAATCCGGCGCGGGCGCGTCATTGCACGCAGCGCCTCGGCCCATGCGCAACTCGCCTTGCCTGGCCGCCCCGCTATCGTGGATTTTCGGCTGCCATGACCGCCAACCCATGAAGGGCGATTAAACACGAAGGACACAAGGGTACACGAAGGAAATCAAAAACACCGAAGCGGCATGCGTCTCATAAAATGGGTGAGCGCGATAAGTTAGAATTTCTTTGCCTGTCCTTCGTGTTACTTCGTGGCCTTCGTGTGCAATAGCTTTTCTAGGTTCAACGTTACCGCCTATCATATCGTCGCTTTTTATACCCAAGCTGGAGGACTATCTCATGGCCAGTAACGAGCAGAATTTTGCCAAGCATCCTCACCACGCGCGCAAAGCTACCCTCGATGAAGCATCCGCCTTGTTGCCCAGCCCGGAAGCCAAACCGCGTTCCGCGAGCGTATTCCGGCACGGCTCCATGCTGGTGAAGCTCTTCGCGCCGCGTGGCGCCGATGTGCAAACGCCGCACAAGCAAGACGAGTTGTACTTCGTCGCACGCGGTTCGGGCTGGTTCGTCAACGGCGATACGCGCACCCGCTTCGCCTCCAACGACATGCTCTTTGTCCCCGCCAACGTCGTGCACCGCTTCGAGGAATTTAGCGACGACTTGATGGTGTGGGTGGTGTTCTACGGGCCGGAAGGCGGGGAATAACGCGTCTGTAATTCGAACTAGTCAAACCACAAAGACACCATCGCCATAACCGGCCAAGGTAGCGTCGGAAGTTACCAGTGTCACCGCTTCCGTGCGTGCTTGTGCGATCAGAATACGGTCAAAGGGATCTTTATGGAGCGGCGGAAGACCTTCCACGGCAATAGTATGTTCGCCCAGGATAGCGGGTAGCCTCACTTCGCGCGGCCTTCGAACATCTGCGTAATTGTTTCCGCGCCCATGGAATCGAAATCGTCAGGCACTTGTATCTCTCCGCTCATAAAACCGAGCCGTCTTGCGGATGGGGCATCCTGTGCGTCCAAGGGTATAACCTTTACCATGGGCTTGCCCGCCTTCGCAATTATGAATGCCTCCCCTCTTGCGGCTTCCTCAACCAAGCGCGAAAGATGTGTTTTTGCCTCGTGAATATCGATCATAAGCATAAGAGCCCCTTATCGAACTGTTGAGGATTCCCAAATACATGACAGGCCGGGTTCATTGCCGTCATTTCCCTCACCCTCGTTCCCTCTCCCGGAGGGCGAGGGAGGAAAAGCCCTTCTCCCCCCGGGAGGAGGGTGGGGATGAGGGAAAGCAACGTGTCATGAATGATGCAATGGTCAGTGGAAGGTAATTTAACCCAGGGGAGATGATGACTCAAGACAGTTCCAAACCCGGTTTCTGGGAAACCCGCTACGCGAACAAAGTCATGCCTTGGGATGCGGGAAAGGTGCCGCGCGCACTTCTCGATTTTGTTCCGGCACTCAAGGAAGGGACGCGCGTGCTCGTTCCCGGCTGCGGCTCGGCTTACGAAGCCCGTTACATGGCGGAGCACGGCCTGGATGTGCTGGCCATCGACTTTAGCCCTGCCGCCGTCGAGGAAGCGAAGAAACATCTGGGACGTTTTTCCAGCATCGTTCAACTGAAAGACTTTTTCGAGTTCGATTTCGCGGTACCTTTTGATGTGGTCTACGAGCGCGCCTTCCTTTGTGCCTTACCACCCAGCATGTGGGATCGTTATGCAGCGCGCATGACCCAGATCGTCAAGCCGGGCGGATTGCTCGCCGGATTTTTCTTCATCGCCGGTGCGCCGCGCGGGCCGCCCTTTGGTGTTAGCAAAGAACGTTTGGATGAACTCCTTGCGCCCAATTTCGAGCCGATGGCGGATCGCGAGGTGCACAACTCCATCGCCGTATTCGAAGGCAAGGAACGCTGGCAGGAGTGGCGGCGGCGGTA
>JBJXGQ010000398.1:0-3160 GCA_046160525.1 Burkholderiales bacterium | reverse complement strand
GACAGATCCACGGCGGCGGAGTCCGCGCCGCAGGCATAAAGCCGCGCGTGCGGATCTCCCACCTTGGAGCGAAACTCCCGCAAGGAATCGCTTACGGCAAGCTGGAAAGCCATCTCTTCGCGGCAGAAGCGCCCGCTGGTCAGGGCCCGGTAGAGGCCCTGCGGCGCGCGTGCGAGGGGGAGCAAGGTAATGCCTGGTTGTCGTAACTGGCCCGCAATCTCCTGCGTGAACGCGGCGCCCCAGCGCCCAGTCTCGCCTGCGGTCTCGCAAAAACTTGGGGCCCCGCGCGCAACGACCGTGGTACCCGCCAGAAACCGCAGGTGCACGGATTGCCCCGGCACGGGAATGGATAGGGGCGCGACGGGCAGGTCCATGGGTAGATGGACCTCGTTGCGCAATCGCGAGCGCATGTATAGGTCACTCGGAGACAAGGCTTCGAGCACCTGCGCGGTGCACAGTCCTGGGTGAACCGCGAAGTGCGCACTGGGGCCCAAACACCCGGTGGCGCGAAAGATCTCTTGCACCGCATCCACATCGCGCAGAACCATGGCTACCTCGGCCGGCGCCTGCACACCCGCCACGACCACCACGGGAATGGCGAAGATCTGCGTTCGCAGAGCAGCATCCACCGGGCCGTCGATGGCCTCCTGGACGCATTCCCGAAAGGCTCTAGCCAGCGCGGGCGTTCCGCGCCAGGCCAACAGCGAGCGCACTTCCTCGTCCGCACGCCGGTCGAGAAGCCGTTCGATGGCCGCCAGGCATGCACCCCGGTTGGATTGGCTCAGGCCAGCATCCACGAAGGGGCGCAAAGTCTCGGGTAAAGATTGGGTACCGCTGAGGGAAAACCTGCGTGGGTCCGGTGGTTCTTGCATAAGCATCGGTTGATTCTAACGCTGTGGCCCCCTGCTGCGTCCTCTGCGACAATGTGCGCACTTCCTGGTTTTCCATGGCGGTGTGGCGTGACTGGACGATCGAATACCCGGTACTGGCGGTGGCTCGCGGCGCTGCTGTGCGCGCTCGCGGCCCCGCCCGCTCTCTCCCAAGAGGCCGAGGGGATAGAAACCGACTTCATCACGGAGCAAGACCGTGCGTGGTTACGCACGCATCCTGTCATCCGCGTTGGCGCGGAGATCAACTACGCACCTTATGAATTTCAAGATAACCGTGGCCGCTTCACCGGCGTGGTGGCGGACTACCTCGAACTCATTCAAGAGCGCCTGGGCGTGCGTTTCGAGGTCAAGCAGTTGCCCGATTTCGGCGCCGTGGAGGAAAAACTCAAGCGGCGTGAGTTGGACATCGTGCTGGCGCTGACACCGACGAAGGAGCGCGAAGACTTCCTCAGCTTCACCAAGCCTTATCTGCAGTACGTGAACGTGATCGTCACCCGCGACAACTTCGGATTCGTGACGGGGTTGGGAGATTTCGAGGACGACCGCATTGCGGTGGTGGCGGGCCACTCGGCGCAGCAACTGGTCTCGCGCGCCTATCCCAACGTCAAAGTCACCGCCTACTCCGACATCCTGGATGCATTGATGGCGGTTTCCACGGGCTTGGAAGCCGGCCTCGTGGACGATATCTTCCCTATCGTCTACAACATTCGCTACCGCCAAATCGGTAATCTCAAACTCGCCACGCCACTGGAGAAGGCTTTGCAGGCCAAGGGATTCTCCATCGCCGTGCGTAAGGACTGGCCGGAGCTGGTGAGCCTGCTGGACCGGCTGCTGCAAACCATCGGACAAGAAGAACAGCGGGAGATCTCGCAAAAATGGCTATCGCTGCGTTACGAAAGCAAGGTGGACTACCGCGCCATCTGGACCGCGATCGCGTTCTTCTCCACCCTATTGCTCGCGGCGGTTCTGTGGATCCGCCAGCTCAATAAGCAACGCCGGGCTCTGGAGGCCGCGCGCACCGAAGCCGAAGCCGCCAACCGAGCGAAGGACGAATTCCTCGCCAGCATGAGCCATGAATTGCGCACGCCCTTGCACGCCATCCTGGGCTATGCCGATCTACTGCGCGAGGAACGCGTTGCCGGTAACGCACGCAAGGATGCCATCGGCACCATACTCGGCAGTGGCCAGCACTTGCTGGCACTCATCAACGATTTGCTCGACCTCTCGCGCATTCGGGCAGGGCACCTGGAATTGAAACCCGTGACCGTGCGCCTGCGGCCTATGCTGGAGGAGATCGCGGCAATGATGCGGGTGGAGGCGCAAAGCAAGGGACTGGATTTCGTCTTGCAACTGGCGCCGGATTTACCCGCGGCGGTGGAAGCCGATGACCGGCGCTTGCGACAGATCCTGATCAACCTCCTGGGTAACGCCATCAAGTTTACCGATGAAGGCATCGTCACTCTAACGGTTGCAAGCAGGCTTATACCGGAGCGCCGCGCTGAGTTACACATGGCGGTGGAAGATACTGGCGTGGGCATCGACCCGGCCGACAAGGCGCGAATCTTCGCGCCCTTCGAGCAAGGAGAGCCCGGGAAGAAGCGCGAATCCGGGGTGGGACTGGGCTTGGCCATCAGCCATGCACTAGTACACCAAATGCACGGCACCATCGATGTCAGTAGCAGGCCCGGTCGCGGTAGCCGGTTCGATCTCACCTTGATACTGCCCATCGTGGATGGCCCGCAAAGCGAGGCTAAGAACGAACGCGATATCATTGGTTACGAAGGCACGCGCCGCTCCATCCTCGTTGCGGACGACCAAGAAGAAAACAGGAATTTGATTGCTCAGATGTTGCGTCCCCTCGGCTTCGAAGTCACGCTGGCCGGTAACGGAGAGGAGGCGGTTCAAGTCACTCAGGCCGCGCGCCCGGACCTGGTGCTCATGGATCTGCGCATGCCAGTGCGAAATGGATTTGAAGCCGCCGCCGCCATTCACGGCATACCTTCCGTGGCCTCGACACTCATCATCGCCGCCTCTGCTAGCACGGCGGACCTCGCCCGCGCACAAGATGAGAAAACCTTGTTCGCGCAATGTATGCGCAAGCCCTTCCAATTGCGCGAACTGCTCGATGTTATTGGAAATGCGCTGGCCCTCCAGTGGCGCTACGCGAATGAAGGGGAAGCCGCTCAGCCGCGAACCCCAGCTTTGGTACCCCCCACCACGGAGGCCCTGCACGAATTGATGGAATGGGCGCGTTTAGCCAAATGGATGAA
>JBJXGQ010000397.1:0-3310 GCA_046160525.1 Burkholderiales bacterium | reverse complement strand
GCCGGGGGCACCCTGGGCATTCTGCTGCCGCCTTCGGTGACCTTGATGATCTACGCCATCCTCACCGAGCAGAACATCTCCAAGCTTTTTCTGGCGGCCTACATTCCCGGACTTATCGCGGCCTCGGGCTACATCTTGGCGATTGCCATTTACGTTCGCCTATATCCCGAGCACGCCCCCAACGTCTCGAAACCCGGCGCCGGAGAATTCGCGCGTAGCGTAGCGGGGGTATGGCCCATCGCCGTCATCTTTCTCGCTGTGTTCGGCGGCATCTATGGCGGCATCTGCACGCCAACCGAGGGCGCATCCATCGGCACCGCCCTCACCTTCGCCACGGCGCTGGCCCGGCGCGGCCTGAACATGGAAAAGTTCAAGCAGAGCCTGCTTTCCACCGCGCAAACCAGCGGCATGATCTTCATGATCTTCATGGGCGCGGACATGATGAACGCCTGCCTCGCCCTCTCGCAACTGCCCGCGGAGCTTGCCAGTTCCGTGGCTCAGGCCGGCATCCCGCCCTTGGCCATCATGGCGGCCATCATGGCGTTCTACATCCTGCTAGGTTGCGTGATGGACGAACTATCCATGATCATGCTGACCATCCCGGTGATCTTCCCCGTAGTGATGGGCCTAGACTTCTTCGGCCTGCCGCCTACCGACAAGGCCTTGTGGTTCGGTATCCTCATCCTGATGGTGGTGGAAATCGGCATGATCTTCCCGCCTGTAGGCTTGAACGTGTACATCATGAACGGCATCGCCAAGAACGTGCCAATGTCCGAGACCTATAAAGGCGTGGTACCGTTTCTCATCTCCGACGCCGTGCGCATGGCATTGCTCATCTTGTTTCCCGGTATTACGTTGTGGCTGGTGCATACGCTGGCCAATTGAATTCTAATTGGCCACAGAGAGCACCGAGGTCACAGAGGAAAAACAGATGGATCGTTACGCTACTCACTCACTTAAAATGGCGCGCAAATTCGCGCAATCCAAGCTTTTTCTCTGGGCCCCCTGTGTTCTCTGTGGCTAAATTGCCGTTCTTAGGATTGAAGGAGTTGTTCGTGAATATCCGGTTTTTCTTTTCAGCGCTCCCGCTGCTGATCGCTACGAACCTAGGTCACGCGGAGCAAATCGTGCTCAAGGTGCATCACATGCTACCTAGCACCTCCAATCCGCAGCTCAGAATGATCCAGCCGTGGTGCGACAAGATCAACAAGGAATCCAACGACCGGCTGAAGTGCCAGATCTATCCCGCCATGCAGTTGGGCGGCACGCCACCACAACTGTTCGACCAAGTACGCGATGGCGTCGCCGACATCGTGTGGACGGTGCCCACCTACGCCGCGGGTCGCTTCACCAAGTCCGAAGTCTTCGAGCTACCCTTCATGTCGCACACCGCCAAAGCCGGCAGCCAAGCGCTATGGACCTACGTGCAGAAGAATGCGATGGATGAGTTCAGGGGCACCAAGATCATCGCGCTCCATGTACACGATGGCACTGTGTTCCACCTCGCCAGCAAGCCACTCAAGACGCTGGAGGATCTCAAGGGCCTGAAAATCCGCGCCGCCACGCGCATCAACGCCAAAATGCTGGCCGCGCTGGGTGCAACCCCCGTGCAGATGCCGCTGCCCCAGGTGGCCGAAGCCTTGTCCAAGGGCGTGATCGACGGCGCCATGGTGCCGTGGGAGGGCTCGCCCGCCATCAAATTGCACGAGATCGCCAAGTATCACGTCGAGGTTCCCGCCGGCGCGCCCAAGTTCGCCAACACCATCTTCGTCATGGCCATGAATCCCGCCAAGTACGAGAGCTTGCCCGCGGATCTGAAGAAAGTGATCGACAACAACAGCGGCTTGGCCACCTCCGCTTGGGCCGGGGAAACCGGCTGGGATGCCGCCGTGGTCCCGCACCGTAAACTCGCCGTGGATCGTGGCAATCACTTCTACACCTTGCCCGATGCGGAGTACCAGCGCTGGCTCAAGGCCACGGAAAACGTGGACGACGATTGGGTGAAGCAAGCCACCGAGAAGGGCGCGGACGGAAAACGCCTGCTCTCCGAAGCGCGCGCACTCATCAAGCAATACGAGAAATAGTGCCAGTGGAAAGCCCGCAACCGCCCTACCTGTACCCGGATTACAAGAGCACCCTCGCGCGCGCACCCTTGCTTCCCCTCATCGCGATAAAGAATGAGGCGCCACCGGTGCCGGCCTATTCGTCATCGGTACTCGCGGCGCACGATGCGGATCTCACCAAACAATCCACGGGTGCTCCATTGGGCGAACGCATCATCGTGGCGGGGCGCGTGTTGGACGAAGGCGGGAAACCCGTACGCAATTCTCTCGTCGAACTCTGGCAATGCAACGCCGCGGGCCGCTATGCCCATCCCAAGGACCAGCACGACGCGCCCTTGGATCCGCACTTCGGCGGTTGCGGAAAAACCCTCACGGACGATCATGGCTGGTACCGCTTCGTCACCATAAAACCAGGCGCCTACCCCTGGGGCAACCACTCCAACGCTTGGCGCCCCGCCCACATTCATTTCTCGCTCTTCGGCAACGACTACGCGCAGCGCTTGATCACGCAAATGTACTTCCCCGGCGACCCGCTATTGGCCATCGATCCCATCTATCACAGCGTACCCGAGTTCGCCCGCTCGCGGCTGGTCGGTGCCTTCGATTTGAGCTTGACAGTGGAAGGTACGGCCTTGGGATACCGTTTCGATATCGTGCTGGGTGGCAAGGACGAAACCCCGGCGGGGATCTAGAGTGGACGACACAACCCTTTCACCACAGAGGCACAGAGACACAGAGAAGATCAAGACCTCCCTTATTAACCACGGGGGTCTCGCGAGGAGAAATTGGTTCGCCGCGTATTTTCTCTGTGTCTCTGTGCCTCTGTGGTGAGATTCTGAAAATGAACTCCTCCACCCCCTCGCAAACCATTGGCCCGTTCTTTCACGGCGCCCTGAACTGGTTGGTTTCCGCCGCGCAACCCCCCCAGGATTGGGTCACCGTTCGCGGAAGCGTCTTGGACCGAGAGGGTAAAAGCGTAGCGGACGCCCTCCTCGAAATTTCGCTGAGCGAAAGCGCTTCGGACAAGTTTCGCTTCCAGCGTGTGTATACCAACGATGCCGGCGTTTTCCAGTTCTCGGTGCCCGCCGCCAGCCATGCGCACGTGGCCCTTTTCGCCCGCGGGTTGCTCAAGCAACTGTTCACCCGCGTGTATCTCGTGGCGCAGTCCGTTCCCAATGACATACCCCCAGCACGCCGCGCGACCTTGACCGCTCAATGCGCGGGCGATCATGTGCGCTGGGACATTC
>JBJXGQ010000396.1:0-12124 GCA_046160525.1 Burkholderiales bacterium | reverse complement strand
CCCCCTTCGACATTACCCACCATCCCGCCATGACCGTGCCTTGCGGCATGGTCGACGGATTGCCCATCGGGTTGATGATTGTGGGCAAGCACTTCGACGAACCCAGCATCTACCGCGCGGGCTATGCCTTCGAGCAGTCGGGGGATTGGAAGCAGATGTAGATTTTTGAGTGAGGGGGAGGAGTGAGGAGAGAGGCGTGAAAAGTGAAACGTGAAGCGTGAAGGAAAACGCCCAATCTTCTCGCTGCCTTCCACATTAAAAAAAGCCCCGCGCATGCGGGGCTTTTTTTTGGTGCTCCAGATCCGGCGCCGTTGCACGATATTGGATCATGCTGAGTCCCCTTCGAGCACCCCGCCGGCGCAAAGCCCAAGAACATCCGGTCGTGGCTCCCCGCCGCGCATTGGATGAGGCCACCAAGAACGAAATTCGCAACCAGTTCCGGGACTGCGCCCAGCGCCTGGGCGGTGAAGTTTCGGCGCGGATTCGGGCTGCGCGCCTGGGCGAAACCTACTTGGCCTTGGACGAAACCGGGCGGCACGAATTTTTACGTATCCTGGCCTTGGAGTTCGGTCCCGAACCCAAGGAAGTGGAGATCGCGCACTCGGTCTACCAGACCATGGTGGGCACCCATATGCAATGGGACGCCGAAGCAGCACTCCGGACGGTGATGCGCTCCAAGCGCGTGCGCATTCTTACCCAATTCAACGCGCTGCCTCAAGGGGTGAAGTTCCTGGTGGACATGCGCGAGGATCTATTGCGCTTCGTTGGCGACGATCCGGGATTGGCCGCCCTCGACCGGGAAATGGAGGCGCGCCTTTCCGCTTGGTTCGACGTGGGTTTTCTTGAGCTGCACCGCATCACCTGGGATTCGCCGGCGGCCTTGCTGGAGAAACTCATTCAGTACGAAGCGGTACACGCCATCAGTTCGTGGAACGACCTACGCCACCGGTTGGACTCCGACCGGCGCTGCTACGCTTTCTTTCATCCGCGCATGCCGAAAGAACCGTTGATCTTCGTCGAAGTCGCGCTGACGCAAGAGTTATCCGGTAGCGTGCAACGATTGCTCGACGAGAATCGCCGCGTTTCCGATCCAGACAGGGCAAGTGCCGCAATTTTCTATTCGATTTCCAATACGCAACCCGGCTTGCGTGGCGTCCACTTCGGAAATTTTCTGCTAAAGCGCGTCATCGACGATTTGCGCGGCGAATTTCCGCGCTTGAAAATCTTCTCCACGCTGTCTCCCATTCCGCAACTATCCAAATGGGTAGAGGAAAATCCAGTACAGCTTGAAGCGGCCCTCGGCCCAAGCCTGCTCCACAAACTTTCCGCTGCCATGGGCGCGGCCAAGGTTCCCATTGCCGAGTATCTAACCTCGGGCCAATGGGCAGCAAACGAGAACCTCCGAAAAATTCTGCGCGCACCGCTCACCCGCATGGCAACGCGCTATCTCACGCAGGCCAAGGAGCAAGGCCGGCCCTTCGATCCAGTAGCGCGTTTTCATCTGGGTAACGGCGCCCGCGTGGAGCGGCTCAATTGGCTGGGCGACGTGTCCGCCCGAGGCATGCGCCAATCCTTTGGCTTCATGGTGAACTATCTCTACGAACGCGATGACATCGAACGCAACGTCGAGGTGTTCGCCCACGCCGGCGTGGTCAACGCATCGAGCCAGGTGACAAGAGTGCTCAATGGAGCAAAATAGCCGCTTTCCCCCGCGCCACCCAAATGCCCAATCACGAAGCGGCCATCGCTCATTTACACCGTGGAGACTGGCAAGCCGCACACGAAATCGTCCAGAACCTGGAAGACCCCCTCGCCTACTGGCTCCACGCCCTGGTACACCGTCTCGAAGGCGATCTGGACAATGCGCGCTACTGGTACCGGCGCGCTGAAAGAACCTTCGATCCGGGGCTTTGCGTTGCGGATGAACTGGCCATGATCGTGGTACAGCTCAATTGAAGTTTAGCGGCCGCGTTTTGCGCTACAGACCGCGCGCGCCGTCTAATTTGGCGAGGTTCTTATCGAAGGTTCCGAGTGGCAAATGCCCAGCTTTACGCGCGATTTCGAGCACCAGGCAGTCCGAGAATCCTAGGGAAGGACGCGCACGAAAATGAGCTAGCGCCGAAGCGACCACGTCCGCGTCCTGTAGCGTTAAGTTCTTATGATTCAGTAACAGGTCGAGTGCCTTTGCGATTTGTGCCGGCGTTCGCGCGTACACCGAATCGAGCACCCAAAATGTTTCGGCGAGTACGAGATGGGAAACCCAGGCGCCGCTCTCGACGAAGCTCTCCGCGGCATCTACTTGGGCCGCATCGTCTCGCGCCAACAATCGCGCCAACAGGTTGGTATCAACGGCGCGCATGCTTCTCGCGTATGTGCTTTCTAATGCCTTCCTTCACGCCGAGGGGTGCCTTTCGCTTGCCTTCCGCAAACAAGACCTCATGCACTTCGGTGGAGGTATGCCGCCCGGCGCGGCGGACAACAACTTGATCGTTACTTTCATCCCATTCCAGAATGGAACCTGGGCCGACGCCAAGTTTCTTGCGTACCTCCGCAGGAACGGAAATTTGCCCTTGGGCAGTGAGCTTGGATTGAGCGAGTGGCATGGCTTTACATTACCATGGTAATAGTTTAGGAATCAAGAGACGGAATTATTCGTGACAGACTCCGAAAAAACCTCTAACCCTACTCAAAGCGCTCATCGCTTTCGGCGTTTCGCGGGTACCCGAGCGCAAAATTATCGATGCGCTATGGCCGCAAGAAGAAGGGGATCTCGCTTATGAGTCGTTCAAGGGCGCGCTGAAACGCCTGCGCAAGTTGCTTGGCTCGGCGCAGGCGCTCATTGTTGCGGAAGGAACGGTTTCCTTGAACCTCGATCAAGTATGGATCGACGCCGAAGCTTTCGAGCAGTCCTTTAGCTCAGGTGTGATAACGGAGCAATCTGCCCAAATCCTTGACCTCTACCGCGGCGACTTCCTCCCGGAGGAGGCAGACATGCCCTGGAGTGTGTCCGCACGCGAACGACTGCGCCGGAAATTCCTAAAGTCCGTGGAAACCTTGGGCCAAGAACTCGAAGACCAGCAACTCTGGGATCAAGCGCCGCGGCTTTACAGCGGCGCTCTGGATGCCGGTCCCATCGCGGAAGTTTTCTACCAGGGGCTCATGCGCTGCCGGCTTAAGATGGGACAAGTTAGCGAGGGGGTAAGCACCTTTAGGCGGTTGCGCCAGATCCTGTCCGTATCCCTAGGCATCGCACCTTCCGCCGAAAGCGAGACGCTGCATCGTACCCTCCTAGCCACATAACCCTGGGGTTGGGAATATTCGTAATCGGCCTCTAATCGTCCCCCATACGCTCCTTGACATGCAGGTAGCCAAGGGAGGGCCCGGTGTCGCGAGCAGAAACCTTTATCGTGCAAGCCGGGCTTTCGCCGTCCACCGAAGGTGCCTGGACCATGACAACCCCCGGTAAGAGGCAAACCCATGAATGAAATCTTCAGCAAATCGATTCTGAATGCAAGATTAACGAAAACGGCGATCAGTTTATCCTTTGCATCGATAACCATTGCAACGGGCGCCATGGGCGCTCCGGGAGCACCCTCTGGCTACAACGTGCTCATCTGCGAGGTAAAGAGCATCAGCCTCGACGACGGGCATTCGTTGATGACATTCAGCGCGAAAGGCGTGCAGACAACGATTCCGGGAAGCGCCGATCCGGCTTATCCAGCAATTCGGCATGTAAAGGGGTGAGCTACTGGGAATTCGATCGCTGAGCATTACCTGACTTGGCGTCCATTGGCAGACAAACCCAAACAGCGGCCCCGCAGCGCTGTTTGGGGCGTAACTCTTCCTTGGCGATTATCGCCTCCCGGAAAGTCATGAGTCACCAAGACAAAAGGGCGAGATCGATCATGGGCGCGATCCGCGCTATCGTAGAAGCGCTGGCGCGCGCCTTACCTTATTAAAAATCCCTTACATGAGATAATCCGGCTTACTTAAGACGACTGGAGTTCCCATGTCTCTCGCCACGGTTACCAGCAAAGGACAAGTCACGCTGCCCAAGGAATTGCGCGACGCACTCAAGATCACGCCCGGAAGCAAGCTAGGCTTCAAGGTGCTAGCCAATGGCCGCGCGGAAATGCAGGTGATCGAAAGCCATCCGCTGAGCATCGCGGGGATTCTTCATAAGCCGGGCCGTAAATCGAAGTCCTTGGAGGAGATCGGCGCGGGCATCGCTCGCGCAATGATCCAGAAGCATCGCAAGCCGCGCGGATGATCGCGCTTGATACCAACGTCTTGCTTCGGCTTTGGCTGCGAGACGATAAGAAGCAATTCGAACAAGCAGCCAAGATGCTAGCCGCCTACGGGGGCCAAGTTGGAGCTATTTTGCTTGCGATATTGTGCTCGCGGAATCCGCGTGGGCTCTGCGCTCGGTTTACCGGAGTACCACGGAGGAGATTGCGTATGCCATTGAGGCGACGCTGGCCCAACCTGCCTACGTATTCGAGAACCGGGACGCCGTGGCAAGCGCGTTAATCGAATTCCGCGCTGGCTCGGCGGACTTCGCGGACTGCCTAATCGCCGCCAAGTGCAAGGCGGTTGGAGCGGAGTTTACGGCAACGTTCGATCGAAAGATGAAGTCTTTGCCAGGAGTGAAGGTAATCGGTTCGCAATAATTGCCTCGCTAGGAACTAATTAACTCGCAATGACTAGACGTGCGGCAACAGGTATCTCCGGGCACCCTTTGGAGATAGTTGTCTACGGTATTATCCGAGACGCGACGCGCCCATGGTGGGCGCGCCAAGGAGAATTACCTGGTATGAATGTACTTATCTCCCGCCTGCTTTGGGCGGTCATCATTGGTCTGGTGTGCGTTTCGGCGGCGTTCGCCGAAACGGACGAAGAGGAACAACAGCGCAACGCGCGCGAGGCGGTGGAGCGTGTGGTCAACAGCCACGACAACACGCTCATCCTCAAGGGCGGCCACTTGATGATCAAGCAGCAGGCCGTGCGCGCCGCCCACAAGTTGCTGGCGCAATGGGGCAAGGAGGAGAATCTCGGCCCGAAGTGGTGGGAAGACCGGCCGCAGTGGAAGGCAGCCAAGGCCGATCTCATAAAAGGAGGCGACCGGGTGTTGGCCAGCCAGTTTCTGGAGGAGACTTGGCTCAAGAAAACGTGGACCGAGTACACCGCCAAGGATTTCAGCGGCGAGCAAGCCGACGTGATCGCCAGTCACTTCGAGACAGAGGACGGAGAGAAACAGCGCCGGCTCATGGATTGGTATATCGGCGAGATGGTGCTGTTCTACTACACCTTCACCGACCGCTTCGACTACGCAGTGCAGGAAACCCAGGATGAATTGCACGCGCTGCAAAAGCAGGCCTTGAGCCGCATCCCCAAGGAGGATACCGAGTTCGCCAGCCGCTACACGAAGGCTTGGCAATTCATCGCATGCAGCCCCGATAGCCGCTACTGCCCAGGGCTGCAATATTGGAAGATGCTGGCGATTCCCCTGCTCGGATCGGTATTCCGCCACATGGAGGACACGACCCGCGCCATTGAAGCGGACATGAGATCGCGCCGGCCAGAAATGCAGAAGTACTTCGACGAGTTCCGCGCCAATACCCGTTGATGCGGGTTATTGCGTCAAAGCCGCCGCCGCATCCTTGGTCTTCAAGATCACTTCGTCTTTCTTGTAGCGCACCTGAAAAGCACCCACCGAATTTCCGCCGAGGGATTTGCGGCCTTGTGCGGTGACCCACATCTGGGTACCGTCGGGGCTCAGATCCAGGCCCACGGGGTAGGAATCCACCGTGATGCGGGACACGATGCTCATGTCGCTGGTGCGCAAAGCCACGATCTCGCTCGTTAGATTGACCGCGGCGAAGACGTATTCGCCGTTGGGCGCGAGCTTGATGGAGCGTACACCCAGGCCCGCAAAACCCGATATCGCGCCAATTGCCTCGGTATCGGCCTTGACCCTCCGGCCATTGGCGCTTAGAGCGGTTTCGATCAACTTCGCCACCGGAACTTTCCAGACAAAGCCCGTTGCATTGCAACTGATGTAGAGATATTCGCCCGCCGAATCGGTATGCAAATCCCGCGGACCCGGGGCTAATCCGTCGACGGTGCCCAGGTAGCGCCGCGGGCGCGTGCTCAGATCGAACACCGCGATACCGCCGCCGCGCATGCGCCCCACCATGAGGTAGCGGCTGTCCTTGGTAAAGGCTAGGCCGCGCACGCAAAAGCTGCAGTTGCGATCACGGTCGCCCGTCATTTGCGCCGGCTGAACGCGCTTTTGCACGGTGAGCAGTTCGGCTTCCTTGAAGGACGCAGCGTCATCGCTAGAAATATCGAATATTCCCACCGTATTGTCGCCCCAGTGAGAAACGGCAAGCCACTTGCCATCGGGTGAGGCACGCACGTATTTGGCGATGGGGCCAGTGGCCATCACGCGCGCGATCTTCAATGTGGAAGTGTCGATGACCGCCATGGCGGAAGGCATACGGCTCAGGTCGTCGTAGGAGCGGCGGTAATAAGGCGCCCAGTAGTAGCGGCCACCATGGGTGAATTCGCCCTCGACGGGTTTCCCGCTGAAGACGTTGGGGTGCTTGTTTTCCGCGGGGAATTTGTAATCGAAGGGCGCTTTGCGTTTGAACAACGCAGCGTCATCCAGCGTGAAACGGTGATCGATGCGCGCCTTCTTTTCCGTTCCAGTGCTATCGAACACCACGGTCTTGGCACCTTCAAGGGAATTGACGAACACCACGGCGCCATCGGGACTGAAGTTGACTGACTTCGGCGAATCGATGTCCGAATCGAAGCGGTCCAGCGGATGAGCCGCTGAGCGGTTATAGCTCTGCCAGCGCCCGACAAAAGTCATCTGCACGGGCGCTTCGGCAGGCTCGGACGTTGTTAGCAAATCGGTATTGCGCTGCAGATCTTGTGTATAGAGTTTCTTTTCGACAGCGGCGAGGTTGTGTTTGGCCGAAGGCAGGTACTGCGGGATTTCCGCGTGACCGGGTTCCAGGTGAAGTGCCTGCTCCCAGATTTTGATGACCTCTTTCCACTCGCCCAACTTCCAGTAAGCCCAGCCCATCTCATACATGCAATCCACGCACGCTGGTTCGAGCGAGAGGCAGGCTTGGTAGGTCTTGAGGGCGTCGTCCGAATTGCCGTCTTTTTGCAACTCCATACCCAAGGCAAGGGCCTCGGTCGCGCCAGGGAGCGCACATGAGCGCTCATGCTCCCCGGCATGGACGGCAGGCAGCGCAATAACCATGGCGATGGCAGCCACGCCCATTCGCAATCGCACTGTCCACCTCACGTGCGGCGCGCGCATTCGATTGGAGTGGATATCTGCCATTTGCCCCACTTCTCCTTGAATTTCGCTTCGTTGAGCGAGACCACCGCGGTCAGTTCGTTGACCTGTTGCTCCAGGCGGCGCATAGGCGTGTCGCACTTCAAGGAAGCCACACCCTTTTTCTTCACGCAACGATTGCCCAAGTATTCGCGAATCACCAGAGCCTTCGCAAGGCCGTCGCGCGACCGGCACAGCACCTTGGTATCGTGCCGCACATACTCATGATATTGGGCAGCGACTGCTGTGTTGCGCTTCAACGCGGCTACAAACACCGAGTCCCACGCCGGAGCCTCGAAGGACACGCGCGGCTTGGTCACGATGTACTGGTCGAAATATTTCTCCGGCACCAAAGGCACGGGACAGCGATAGTGGCTCTGTAATTCGCTTTCCCAACCTTGCATTTGCTTAGCGAGCTGGGCCGAACGAAGCGCCGCGTCCGGCTTGGCAAATTCGGATGCCGTGGGAAACTGGTCAGATGCCTCCCGTCTTAGTGCATCGACCAAAACCCGCTGCTTGCGCGCGCGCGGTAAAAACACTTCCTGGTCCATTAGCTTTGCCAAGATCACATCGTCAGGAACCCTGCCCGCGTAATCGCGAAAACCGGCGTATTCTGCAGCCAGTTGCTGAGCCGTCCGGCATAGCCTGAGGTCACGGGCATCCCTTTGAATGCGCTGCGAAATGACCCATCCGCCCGCCAAAACGACGAAGGCGGGGACCACGATGGAAATCAAGATTAGATGCCGTTTCATGCCGTTCTTGTCATCGACAATAACGGCTGCGGTCTTGACCGCCTTATCGCGGTCCGGCTGGCGCGATTTTGGCCGGAATGGGTGAACCTAGTTTGGCAAGTCCGGCTTTTTGAAAGGATGCTCTCGTTCAAAGGCCCTGGCCGCGCGCAGCACCTTTGCGTCCGCGAACTTGGCGCCCACGATTTGCATCGCCACCGGTAGCCCATTGGAGGCGAATCCGCAGGGCACGGTGGCGGCGGGCTGCTGGGTGAGGTTGAAGGGATAGGTAAAGGGCGACCACTCCCACCAGCGCTTCATGCCATTGCCTGGGGGCACTTCGTGATTGACCGCGAAGGCGGTGGTGGCAAGCTGCGGTGTAATCAGGAGATCGAAGCGCCGGTGCAAATCGCTCATGGTTCGCGCGAGCCCTTCGCGCCGCTTTTCCAGGGCGCGATATTCCAACGCGCTTAGGCGAAAACCGGGTTCCGCGAGTTCGAGGAGGGGCGGATCGACCTTCGCTCGCTGTTCCTTGGTCATGGGTTCCACGGCCATGGCGAGCGCCACGGACCATAGGGGTTGCATGATCTCGATGGGATCGTTCAATGCGAGATCTGCATCTTCGACATGGGCGCCCAAGCGAGCCAACACCGTAATCGCTTCGTCCACCAAGCGCGCCACTTCCGCGTCTACCTTGGCGTAACCCAGCGTGCGGCTGTAGGCGATGCGAAGACCGGCAATGCCATCGTCCAGCCCCTTGAGGAAATCGATGTTGAGGGCCGGCGCGGCGTAGAAATCCCGCGTGTCGGGTTGCGAGATCACGTTGAGCATGCGCGCCGCATCGTGCACGGTGCGCGCGATGGGCCCTTGGTGCCACAGCGTCAAGGGCGGCGGATGCGGATGCACGGGCACCAGGCCGAAGGTGGGCTTGAATCCGAACATTCCGCAGAAGCCGGCGGGTATGCGAATGGAGCCACCGCCGTCTGTCGCGATATGCATGACACCCATGCCTAATGCACAGGCTACGGCCGCTCCGCCGCTACTCCCGCCGGGTGTCACCGCAGTATTCCACGGGTTGACGGTGAGGCCCGTGAGCGGGCTATCCGTCACGCCTTTCCAACCAAACTCCGGTGTCGTGGTCTTGCCCAGAATGACGGCGCCTTGCTCGCGCATGCGCGCCACGGACGCGCTGTCCTCTTCCCATGGCTGGATGGGATTAACGGTCAACGAACCACGCCTTGTCGGCCATCCCTTGGCAAGCAGGAGATCCTTCACGGTGGTTGGCAAGCCATCCACCAAGCCCAACGGTTCCCCGCGCATCCAGCGTGCCTCCGATGCACGCGCATCGCGCAGGGCTTCCTGCTCTCCCACCAATGCAAAAGCGTTGTAGATGGGTTGGAGCTTGGCAATTCGGTCAAGTGCCGCGCGCGTTACTTCCACGGGAGACAACGTCTTCGCGCAGAAGTGTTCGATCAGCTCCGAGCCGGAGAACGACAACACATCAAGTGACATGGCGTATGGGATTAAAGGGCGAGCGAAGGGTTTGTTCGCGCCGCAAACACCTCGCCCTCCCGCTCACGCGGGAGGGCGATTTAAAAAGGTGTACTACGGGGGTGCATTACGCTTTCTTGTTACGCAACCCTTCCAGCACGGCCTCGGCCGTGATGGGCATATGGCGCAAACGAACTCCCGTGGCCTTGAAGATGGCGTTGGCCACGGCCGGCGCCACCACCGTGGAGGCAGGCTCTCCCACCCCCATGGGATGACGCCCGGACTCGATGAGTTCGATGTCGAACTCGGGCACATCGGCCTGGCGAATGGGCCGGTAGTCGTGGAAGTTGGTCTGCTCGATGGCGCCGCTCTTGTAAGTGAGGCGTTCGGACATGACCTGGCTTGCGCCCCAAAGGGCCGAGCCCATGATTTGCGCCTTGATGTTTCCAGGGTTGACGGCCAGCCCCATGTCCATGGCAACGGTGATCTTGTTGATGCGGTACTGGCCATTAGCCGGATTCACCGTAACCTCCGCGCAGCAAGCCACCCAGGTGGGGCTTTGCCGCTCCTCAGCCGATGACACCGCCAATCCCATGGCGGTATTCGCGGGCAACTTCTTGGAGCCATACCCCGCCTTGCCAGCGGCCACTCTTAAGCAATTCGCCAAACGCAGTGCGCCACCCACGGTGCCCGATTCGTACACGGGCCATGTACCTTCGTTGGGCCACGGTAGCGAGATCCACAGGCGGTCCATGTAGTAGTCGGACCCCGTGCCGGGCGGATAACCCGCGTTGGGAATACCACGGTTACCGCCTTTGCCGTTCAGCATGGCAAGGCGGAACTCCAGCGGATCGCGACCCGCCGCGTACGCGCATTCGTCCATGAAGGATTCCACGACGAACATGTTGTAGCTGTTGGACACGGTGCGAAGCGCACTGGCTTGCACGGCCCAAGTGGTGCGGTCGCTGTTCCATGCGCGCACCCTGTGATTGGGCACGTGGTACCAGTGATCGCTGCCGCCGATAGACCATTGGTCGATGTCCTCTTTCTTGCCGTCCACGGAATCTTGCTGCAACCAATCGGTGCCGTACTTTTTGCCCACGGAGAAACGCGCGCCCATCCAGCCGCACACGATGTCGTGATTCATGGCGGTCAACTGCCCGCCCTTGATTCCAGCCTTGAAGCGGTGCAATGTCGGGGTGCGAGGGAACGACGTGGCGAATTGCGATTCACGGGTTTGGATGAACTTCACCGGCCGCCCCAATTCCTTCACGCAGTGCGCGGCGGCCAGGATGTCGTCGTAATCCTGCTTGCCGCCAAATCCGCCGCCCACCAAGTACTGGTGCACGTAGACCTTGATGTCCTCGGCTTTCTTGTTCAGTATTTTCGAGAGGTACGCATTGAGGGTCATGCGCGCGAACGAGGTGCTCTGCGTGCCGATGTGCACATGCCATGAATCGTCCGACGCGCGCTGAACGACGCAATTGATGGGTTCCATGAAGGCGTGGCATACCATGTCGCTGGAGTACTCCGCCTGCACCGTCTTGTCGGCTTGCGCGGCGGCCTTTTCCACGTCGCCTTCCAGCACCCACGCCGCGCTGTTCTCGGGCTTGTCGAGCTGGCTGGAGAACTCTTCCATGATGTCGGAGAGGCTCAACTTCCCGTAAGGCCCTGGGTCGGACGTGATCTTCAAGGCTTTCGAGGCCTTCACGGCAGCGGGAAAAGTTTCCGCCAGCGCCACCACCCAGCCCGTGCACTTGCCCATGGAATCGTCGATCTTCACGGACTTCAAGTACCCCGGAATTTTCTTGGCTTCGCTATCGTCCACGCTCAGCACCTTCGCGCCGTAGCGGGAACGCGGAATGGCCAATGCCCCATAAGCCATGCCTGGCAGGAACACGTCCATGCCGTACTTGGCTTGGCCGTTGGTCTTGGCGGGAATGTCCAGTGCGGGTAGGGATTGGCCGATGATTTTGTATTGGCTGCGGTCCTTGAGCGTGACCTTCTTGAAATCCTCGGGGTAGGAAAACTTGCGGTCGATCTTCACCTTCTGAAGGATCTCGCCATAGCCTATGGAGCGGCCCGATACCTTGTCTATAACGCGGCCGCTTTGCGCATAACAATCGGAGAGTTTCGCACCCAGCACCTTGCAACCCGCTTCCGTGAGCGCGATGCGGCCCAACGCACCGGCGCGCAGCAAGCGGTCGAACTCCGTGGTCACGCTACCGCTGTTGACGGTGTAGGCCAAGCCATAAACGCCGAAGTTCTCGGCACTCTCCAGCGGCATGTCCAGGCGCACCTTGTCCCAGGACACTTCCAACTCTTCCGCGATGATTTGCGCGAAGGCGGTGCCGATGTGCTGCCCCATCTCGGCCTTGATGATGTGCATGGTGGTGATGCCATCGGGGGTCATGCTGAACCAGATGGAAGGTTGGAAAGAAGGCGTGGCCATGGCCGCTTGCGCTTCACCTCCCAACAAACTAGGTGGGACGTTCACGGCGAGGAAAGCGCCCCCGGCGAGGGTGCCGGACCGAACCAGAAACTCGCGGCG
>JBJXGQ010000395.1:0-5347 GCA_046160525.1 Burkholderiales bacterium | reverse complement strand
GCATAGCCCGCGCGGTAGATGCTGGGTTCGTCGAAGTGCTTGCCCACAATCATCAACCCGATGGGCAATCCGTCGACCATGCCGCAAGGCACGGTCATGGCGGGATGGTGGGTAATGTCGAAGGGGGCGGTGTTGCCGATCATCTCCAATGCACGCTGCACGTAGAGTTCGCGCGGCGCATTCGCGGGGGGCAGTGGCGTGGGTTTCATGGGCATGGTGGGCAGCACCAGCACGTCGTACTTGTTCAAGGCCGCATCGTAGGCCGCGGCGATACGGCGCGAGATGTTTATTGCCTTGCCGTAGTAGCGGCTACCGAAATGCTTCTTGATGTGAACGCCCAGCACCGTAAGTATCTTGGTGGTTTCGGAAAGCTCGTTGGCGCGCAACTCCCAGCCATGCAGCTTATCCATCATGCTGGTCACGTAAAGATCCTGGCGGCTCAGGCCATAGCCATCGCCGAACATCATCGTTTGCGCGATTCCTTCCGTTCCGATGGGTGTCCATACGGCGGGGGCGACCAGGTGCTCGGGGATCGAGACTTCTTCCACCGTCGCCCCCAGCTTCTTGAACATCTCGATGGCCTTGCGCACTTTAGCGTCGGAAGCCGCTTCGGACTCAGGCCGCCCGAACCCTTCCTTGATCACGCCGACGCGCATGCCTTTGGCGCCCGCATCCAAGCCTTGCGTGTAGGCGTGAGTCTTGGGAGAGAACTGGCGCGGGTCGTAACCGTCCGCACCGGCGATCACCTCCAGCATGAGCGCGTTGTCCTTGACGTTCTTGGTCATGGGGCCCGTGTGATCGACGTAGATCTCGATGGGCATGATGCCGGTGTAGGGTACGAGTCCATGGGTGGGTTTCATCCCGACGATGCCGCACCAAGCCGAGGGCATGCGAATGGAGCCGCCTTGGTCTCCGCCGAGTGCCATGTCCACTTCTCCCAGCGACACCAAGACGCCACTGCCCGAGGAGGAACCACCGGCGGAAAAACCCATCTTGTGGGGGTTGTGCACGGGTCCCTTGGCGCCTGTATGGCTGCCGCCGGAGATGCAGTAATTCTCGCAATGGGCTTTGCCTGCGATCTCGCCACCCGCATCCAGAATGCGCGAGATCACGGTGGCGTCGATCTCGGGCACGTAGCCTTCGAGGATCGAACAGCCATTCATCATGGGCACGCCCGCCACCATGATGTTGTCCTTGGCCGCGATTTTCTTGCCGGCGAGTTTTCCGCTGCTGGCACCCTTGATGGATGTCTTCACGTACCACGCGTTGCGCGGGTTTTCCTCCGCCGTGGGAAAGCGCCCAGGCGTGCGCGGATATTTCACCGGCGGCAAATTGTCCGGCATGGCATCGACTACGTTATAGGCATCGATGAAGCCTTTCATCAGGCCAATGTAGGAATCGACATCCGAAGAGGTGAGCGAAAGTCCAACGACATCCGCTGCGTCGAGGACCTGCTCGGGGGTGATGGGGGGTACGGCCATGGTCTCCTCCTTTGAGATGGAAAAACTAGGGCGCCAGCAGGCGCATGAGATTCGGATCGTTGCGCACTTGGCTGGAAGGCCCTTCCAGGGCCACACGCCCGCGATCCATGACGTAACAGTACTGCGATATTCGCAGGGCCAATTGAACGTGCTGCTCGACGATCAACACCGCGATGTCCTTCACCAACGCCTCCAGCCGCAGGGCGATTTCCTCGACGACTTCATGCCACACGCCTTCCGTGGGTTCGTCCAGCATCAGTAGTTTGGGACGGCCCAGAAGCGCGCGGCTAATCGCCAGCATCTTACGCTCGCCGCCGCTCAAGGTGCCGGCCTGCTGGGACATGCGCTCGCCCAGTTTCGGAAACAGTTGTACCACCTCGTCGATGTGCGACTCTTTGCGCGGACCGGCCATGGCACCCACCAAGAGATTCTCCCGAACGGTGAGCCCGCCGAACACTGCTTGCTCTTGCGGAACATGCCCCAGGCCGTGCCGCACGCGCTGTTCCGTAGGGCGCGAAATGACCTCCACGCCATCGAAGCTCACGCTCCCGCGTGTGGGATGAAGATCGCCCGAAAGCGATTTGAGCAACGTCGTTTTGCCCGCGCCGTTGCGCCCGAGGATCGCGACACCGCCGCGCTTGGGCACCGACAGGGATACGTCGAACAAAGCCTGGCTGGTGCCGTAGTAAGTGCACAACCCGGAAGCCTCAAGCAACGTGTCAGACATGGCTCAGGTACGCCTCCTTCACGCGCGGGTCCTCTTGCACGTCCTGGGTGCGCCCGGTGGAAACCACCTGTCCCTGGTCGAGCACCGTGAGGGAATCGCAGATGTCCTTGATGAAATCCAGGTCGTGCTCCACGATCAGCATCGAGCATGTGCTCTTGATGGGTGCCAGCAGTTCGCCCGTCATGCGGCGCTCCTGCGGGCTCATGCCGGCCGTGGGTTCGTCCAGCAGAAGAAGTTTGGGTTCGCGGGCCAATGCCATCGCGATCTCCAGCCATTGCTGTTGCCCATGGGAGAGATATCCCGCCATTTCGCTGGGCCTGTCCGCCAATTTGAAGCGCTCCAGCGTGTTCATCACTTCTTCGTGCAATGCGTGGCGCGAACGCGACAACATCAAACTCATCCAGGATGCTCGCGATTGCAGTGCCAGCAACACGTTGTCGTAGACGCATAGCTGGGGCAGCACCGCCGTGATCTGGAACTTCATGCTCAATCCGGCGTATGCGCGTTCCGTGGGAGTGCGATCGGTGATGTCCGCGCCCAATAGCGTGACCGTACCCGAGGTTGCAACTTCAGCGCCGGCAATGCATTTCAAGAGCGTGGTCTTGCCCGAACCATTTGGACCTATCAAGCCGTGGAATTCCTTGGGTTTGACCTCTAGGTATGCGTTGTCCAGCGCCGTCAGCGCGCCATAGACTTTCGTGACACCTCGGCACTCAAGTAGGCTCATGGCTGGCCTGCTTGGTTCGCTCCAACGGCAAGGCGGGAGACATCCTTGGTTGGGCGCCCGAAGAAACCGACCCTTTCGCGATCGCTTACGATGAATCCGATCAGCCCCGTGGGTCTGAACATCACCACGATGAGCAGCAGTAGTCCCAATATGATGGGCCAGCCGGTATCCCAGACGTGGGAGAGATGGAAGCTCAGCAAATCGATCAGCCCGACACCCACGACGGAGCCAATCAAGGTCCCGGCGCCGCCGAACAAGGTGTAGAGCACGACCTGGGTCGATAGCACCGGACCGAGTTGTCCAGGTCCGACGTAACCCTCATGGAAGCCGTAGAGCCCGCCCGCCAGGCCCGCGATCGCACCACTCAGGCAAAAAACGATGCCTTTGTAGTTTTGCGTCCGGTAACCGAAAAACGCGATGCGGTCTTCTTGTTGGCGAATGCCCGCCAGCACCAACCCGAATTGCGAGCGCGTCAGCATCCGTAACGCGATGTACACCAACGCGAGGATGACAAGGGCCATGTAGTAAAAGACCGGTCCCTCGCTGATCTCGAAGCTACCCGCCGTGAGCCGGGGCAGGCTGGGAATGCCGTTCTGCCCCCCGACGTAGGACCAACCGCGCGCGAGGCGTTCCACGACGTAGCTTCCCGTCAGCGTACCCAATGCGATGAACACCATGCTGGGCTGGCGTTTGCCCAGAATCACCAGCACGGCCATGAGGAACGATACGATCAATCCCACCATGGCGGCGGCGGGGACGATGACGAATACCGATGTGATGCCCAATTTGGTGGCGATCAGCGCCGCGCTGTAGCCCGCCATGCCGAAGAACAGCGCCTGGCCGAAACTCATGATGCCCGCGTAGCCCCACACCAAGTCGAAGGACAGCGCGATCAAACCCAGGATGAAAACGCGGGTGGTAAACAAAATCCAGAACTCGTCGAGGACGAGCGGCAGCAGCGCCGCAAGCGCCAGTAATACGCCTTCGATGATGGGAATCGCCAGGCGGGCTTGAACGGGTTTGCTGGTCACCGGACTATTCCTCATCCCTTAGCCTCTGAATAATTCCCTCCCCCGCGGGCGTAGCGTGCGGGGGAGGGCTAGGGTGGGGGCCATGAACACGGCAAGCCGAACTTAAGTTCTTAGCACTCTCGCGGATCCACCGGCCCGTTGCTCTTCTCGACGATCTGGTACTTGCCGCTCTTGGCCACGGCGATGTACATATTCATCTTCGTGTGCCACTTGCCCGGTACGATCTCGCATCCGCCACCCAACCCATCGGCAAGCTTCGTCGTTTCCAGCGCGGCGGCAACGTCTTCGCGCTTCACGCTGTTGGCCTTCTTCACCGCGGCGGCCCACAAGTTGATGCCGCGCCACATACCGGTGGCGGCACTTCCAGCGGTGAGCGGATTCTTCGTGCCGAAGAGCTTAGTGTAATTCTCCTGCACCTTGTTGCCGAAGGGATCGTTGACTTCCTTGAAGTAATCCAGGCAACTGGCCAAACCTTCGATCTCGTGGGCAGGCGTGATGTTGAGCGCGTTCTCGTCGTAGTACACGCAGGACAGGCGCCCGCCGCGTTTCTGGAAGCCCGCCTCGTAGAGCTGCTTGAAGAAGGCCGCTACGCCAGGGGGAATGGTGGTGTTGAACACGTTGTTCACGCCGCTCGACATGATCTTGTTCACCGTGGCGCTGTATTCGTTGTGATCCACGGGGAAGTATTCCTCGCCCACCACTTCGCCGCCGTGCTTCTCGATCACCTTGCGCGCGTACTTGTTGAGCGTGTGCGGCCACACGTAGTCGGCGGAGGGCAGGTAGAACTTCTTGCCGCCGTTCTTGATGAGCCAGGGGATGAAGGTGTCGCATTGCTGCGCGGGCGAGGGACCGGTGCAATAGAGGTACTTCGTGCACTCCAATCCTTCATAGAGCTGCGGGTAGATGTAGAGCGTCTTGCCGCGGTTGACGATGGTGTCCTTGATGGCATTGCGCATGGAGCTTGTGATGCCGCCGAAGACGACGGCGACTTTATCCTGCGTAACCAGCTTGCGCACCTTGGTGACGGCGAGCTGCTCGTTGGTGGCCGTGTCCTCCAACACCATTTGCAGCGGACGGCCCAGCAAGCCCCCGGCGGCGTTGAGCTCGTCGATCACCATCTTGGCTACTTGGGAATTGGGGATGCCACCCCAACTGATAGGGCCGGTCAGATCCGTGGCGATACCGACTTTGATGGCGTCGGCGGCATGCGCCGGGTTGTACAAGAAACTTCCCCCGCCCAGGGCCGTCATGCCTGCCAGCAGGGAACTGCGCTGGATGAACTCCCGGCGCGATTGCGACTGCAACTCTTTCTTGGACTCATCGTTGCTCACGGCTAACTCCTCCTCTTGGTCAAAAGGCCTTCCGGCCGAAACTTCACGAT
>JBJXGQ010000394.1:0-3229 GCA_046160525.1 Burkholderiales bacterium | reverse complement strand
GCTCTATCAGAATCTGAATGGCACAATCGCTGGCTGCTTCCTCAAGCTCGCCAACTACCACGCCGCATTCGGGCTACCCACTTCTGTAATCCACGACCGCGTAATCCGATACGACGTCGTGCAGTAGCAAGGGAGAGTTCGGGCCGACTCCGGCAGGGATGGCGCGGTCGTATCGCACGCCGGCGCATCCCATACGCTCACAGTCTTGATTCTCTACGGCGCGGTTTCTCGTCGCGCTGCATGCTGGTCACGCGCGCTGCCCTACTATCCAGGTGTCCGCCGGCAACCGTTAGGCGCCGGAATAGCGGTCCCGAGTCGTTGAGGTCCCCTAACACCAGAAGTCAGGACTTCTTGCGCTCGCGCTCACCGGCTGCATATGCCAGTTTCGTTTTTTCCCCGCTTGTGCTCGCCTTGACCATCACCAGCTGCGCCGCCTTGTAATTTGCGAGTCCCGCTTTTACATAGGGACGTCGGCCTGCAAAACCCGTACACCAACTCAATCTCCAACACATCGACGCAACTCGAGGTCTCGTACTCATGGTGCCAAGTGTCCTTGAGCCCCCAAACTAGCCATGTTGACGGTAGCGGCGCAATTTCCCAAGAGTGCGCCGCGTCAGTTCGAACTCATGAATCGAGAGCTCGTTAAAGTCAAGGTGCGGCAAGTATCGTCTCCAGTTCCGCCGTCCGACGCTAGAATACTGGAAACACTCGGCTTTCCGATAATTTCCCCATTTCCCGCATTGGTGGCCGACCTACCGCGATCGTGCCCATGGCGGGCGCAACCGCTCGGGCTTACCTTACCCATTGCGGTAGCCCAAGCGCGCCGGCGCGCATGCATCTCTATCGTTTGGTAGCACAACCCCTTGACGCAGTACCGTTATTCGTGCTCTGCTCTTCCATGGTCGGCGTCCCCTTTCCCCCCGGCGCCGAGCGAAAGGTCCCGCCGCCGTCCTCATTTACACACTATGGGAGAATACTTCGCAAACGCGTGATTTCAAACATGAGCTCATTTCGAAACATTGTGTTGGATGTATCGATCCTTGTGACGGTTTCCGCCTGCGGTGGGGGAGAAGATGCGGGGAGCGGCCCCCCAGTCCTCCCAGATCCTTCGGCCCGCAATTTCTTCGCTACTTTCGGATCGAGTCCGCTTCGGACTGCGCCGGGTACGGGCCCGTCTGATGATGGTGTCTGGTGGGTAGAGCAGAAAGAGGGCACTACGCGTGCGACTATCGTGAATGTCGGTCGCGATGGGACGACAGGTGTGCACCTGCACACCGAGCCCGGCGACATCAACGTGGAGAATAGCGGTAGCGATGGCGAGCGCAACGATCTCGCATTACCCGAACCATCAACCGGGTGCCAGCCAGGCGTCGAGCAGATTTGGGAGCACTCGGTTCTGTTCCCCGATGACTTTGTTTCCTCGCCGCCGGGGTGGTACACCGTATTCAATTTCCACAACCACTCTGGCAGTGAGGGGGGGCAGGCAAACTTCCACATCGACCTTGGAAATAATAATCTCTTTTTCCGAGGCTACGGTGGGAAGTTGGGCTTCACTGGGGACTACCCAAACCAATACGGCGCGCTGGCTGGCCCCATTGTAAAAAATCAGTGGTACGACTTCGTCTATCACGTAAAGTGGTCCTCGGGCAGCGATGGCTTCTTCAAGGCTTGGGTTAACGGCGCGCAGAAGCTGAATCACAGTGGGCCGACACTCTATGAGGAGCTTAATGGCACTACCTTAGGCTGTTTCCTCAAGCTCGCCAACTACCACGCCGCATTCGGGCAACCCACTTCTGTAATCCACGACCGCGTGATCCGCTACGACGTCGTGCACTAGCGCAGGAAGGCCGGTATCGAGGAATCGCACCGGCGGCATTTGCCGCCGGTGGGCGTTTTGGAGGACAAGATTCCAAGCAGTCTGACTAAGAAATCTCTGATTAAGTCCCGATCCTTTTCGCTAATACTTTGTCATAGCATGAGCGAAACTTGACGGAGGTTGACAACGACGAAACAGAAGACGCTGTCCACAGTGGGGTTCGACAAATACGCCAAGACCACCCGGCGTGCGGCGTTTCTGGCCGAGATGGAACGGGTGGTGCCGTGGGGTGAGTTGTGTGCGCTGATCGAGCGGGTGTATCCGAAGCGTGACAACGGGCGTCGACCGGTGGGGCTGGAGAGGATGCCGCGGATCTGCTTTTTGCAGCACTGGTTCAACCTGTCGGATCCGGCGGTAGAAGAGGCGTTGTACGTCTCGAGTGCGATGCGCGGCTTCGTGGGCATTGACCTGGGGCACGAACCGGCGCCTGACGAGACCACGGTATGCAAGTTTCGCCACTTCCTGGAGCAACACCATTTGGGGCGGCAGTTGTTTCGAGGCAAGTAGGGCGGCATTTGCAAGAGTAGGGTTTGAGGGCTTCCAGCGGCACCATTGTGGACGCCACCATCATCAACGCGCCGTCCTCGACCAAGAATCAATCGGGAGGTCGTGACCAAGAGATGCGCCAGACCAAGAAAGGCAACCAGTGGTACTTCGGCATGAAAGCGCATGTGGGGGTGGCGAGCCAAGCTCAAGCTCATCCACTCCGTGGTGGCTACGCCTGCCAACGTGCACGACAGTCAGGCACTGGGGCATCTGCTGCACGGGGCTGAGAGGCGGGTATCGCGCGACAGTGCCTACGTTGGGCAAATCGAGGTCATCCGCCACGTTGCGCCCGGGGCACGCGACTTCACGCAAGCCTCGGCGCGCCGCAACAAGGCGCTGAGCGCGGTACAGCGGGCGAAGAATCGCAACAAGTTTAAAGTGCGCGCAAAAGTCGAGCATGCGTTTTTGGTGATCAAGCGCATCTTCGGTTTCGCCCAGGTGTGCTATCGCGGTATCGCCAAGAATGCCAACCGGTTGTTCGTCACCTGTGCGCTGGCCAAGCTGTTCATGGTGCGACGAACGTTGCTGCGCACACGGCGGAGGTACAACTGATGAACAGGGAAACAGTGCGAATCGAGCGTAAACGAGCCTCGATAGTTGGCCAAAACCGGATGCAACAGACCGATTCATCTGTTCAGCACCCCCATCAACATTTGTTGCTCACTTATTCAGAGTTTCCCTAGTGTCCTGTCCCATAAATAACTTGCCGAAAACCTGACGAGAATCGACGCCATGCTGTGTTACGAGTGCGGGCCGTGGGGCCTGCCACTGTCCCGCACTCGCGCCTTGCCTGGCGCCGATTTCGCA
>JBJXGQ010000393.1:0-17259 GCA_046160525.1 Burkholderiales bacterium | reverse complement strand
CCGCGCCATACATATCGAGACCGCGCGCGCGCCCTTCGGCCACGCCGCGCATGTCGTCGAAGACGGCGTCCGGCACCAAGGGGTTGTGCAACACCGCCGCCACCAGAAACGGGCGTTTGGCCGACGCCGCAAGGGCCTGCAGCCAAGGCGGACGGGTGTCGGAAGACTTGGTCATCATGTACATGCCGCGCCCGGTTTCCCCCAGCGTGCTCGCCAAGGCGTGAAACTCTTCGTCCTTGGCCAGCCGCGACGGCATGGGAATCCCGTTCTCGCCGTTGTGCTGGTAGGACGTGGTGCTGGACAGGCCCACGGCACCGGCTTCCAGGCCTTCGATAACGATGCGGCGCATGGCACCGATCTCCTCCTGGGTGGCCGCGCGCTTGGAGGCGTCGGCACCCATCACCCAGGTGCGCACCGAAGAGTGCCCGATGAAAGCCGCCACATTGGGCCCCACACCGTTGCGCTGAATGAAATCGAGATACTGCGGAAAGCTTTCGAACTGCCAGTCCACTCCCGCGCGCAGAGTATCGAGCGACATGCCTTCCACGTAGGTGAGATTGCGCAAATTCATGTCGCGATCGGCCGGGCGGCACGGCGCTAAGCTGAATCCGCAATTGCCAAAGATGACGGTGGTCACACCCAGCGCCGGAGAGGGAGACGCCAGGGGATCCCAAGTCACTTGCGCGTCGTAGTGAGTGTGGCTGTCGATGATGCCCGGCATCAAGGCCAGGCCTTGCGCATCGACCGTCTTCTTCGCCGCGCCCAGGTTCTCGCCGATGGCGGCAATGCGTCCTTCTTTTACCGCAAGGCTAGCAAGCGCCGGAGCCGAACCTAATCCGTCGTAGAGTTGTGCGTTCTGGATGATGAGATCGTGCATCGCTGGGTCCCGCAATCGAAATGAGCGGCGATGTTATCAGATGATGAACTGGCTCTAGACAAGCAGCCAGTGATCTTCATGCGCCTCGTCCCCTTTTTTCGGGCACTCTATACGCTGCGGCGTCCCCAAGCAATGCGTTAGTCTGGTCCAGTAGAATCCCATGTCACGGAATCTCTCCCCTCCCCTATGGCAGTCATCCTGAAAACCCCCGATGAGATCGGGAAGATGCGCGTCGCCGGCCGCCTCGCATCGGAAGTATTGGATTTCATCGGCCCGCAAATCAAGGCGGGGATGACGACCGACGAAGTCGATGCCCTATGCCACGAGTACATGGTGCGGGTGCAAGGGACGATTCCCGCGCCGCTCAACTATGCCCCGCCTGGTTACCATCCCTTCCCGCGCTCCATCTGCACCTCCGTCAATCACGTCGTTTGTCACGGCGTGCCGGGGCAAAAGAAGCTCAAGAACGGAGATATCGTGAACGTGGACATCACGGTCATCAAGGACGGCTTCCATGGCGACACCAGCCGCATGTTTTACGTGGGCGAACCCTCTATCCAGGCCAGACGGCTGTGCGAAGTGACCTACGAGTGCATGTGGCTGGGCATTCGCGCCGTGCGCGCGGGTGCCCATCTTGGCGATATCGGCTACGCCATCCAGCGCTACGCCGAACAGCGCGGGTACAGCGTGGTGCGGGAATTCTGCGGCCACGGCATCGGCAGCAAATTCCATGAAGAACCCCAGGTGCTGCACTATGGGCGACCCAACACAGGCGTCAAGCTGCAAGCCGGCATGACCTTTACGGTGGAGCCCATGATCAATGCGGGCAAAGCCGGGATCAAGGTTCTGGGCGATGGCTGGACCGTGGTCACCAAGGACCACTCTTTGTCCGCGCAATGGGAGCACACGGTGTTGGTCACACAGGAAGGCTTCGAGATTCTCACGCAATCGGCCGGAACCCCGCCCCCGCCTGCCCTTCAGCAGGCCGTCGTTTCCAGCCCCGTGGTGTAGTACCCATCCCATTGAGTCCAGTTCCGGTCGCGCATTACCGGGAGGTGGTCTCCCGCGAGCGAGTGGCGCTCAAGGCCAGTTTCTTGAGCACCGGCCGTCCGGGACCACTCCTGCGCAAGCACGCGGCTTTGGTGGACCGCGTGCTGCGATGCGTGTGGCGCGACGCGGGGGATTTCGGGCCTCTCGCCTTGGTAGCAGTGGGTGGATACGCCCGGCGCACCCTTTTTCCGCATTCCGATGTGGATGTGTTGATTCTGGTTCCCGAGCAAGACCAAGGGCTGCGCGAGCAAGCCGGTGCGCTTGTGGCACCCATCTGGGACATTGGGCTGGAGATCGGCCACAGCATCCGCAGCATTGCCGAGTGCCTCGACGAAGCCGCGCGCGACATCACCATCCAGACAACCGTGCTCGAAGCCCGTTGGGTGGCGGGCAGCCGTGCATTGTTTCGGGAGTTTTCCGAGAAAGTGTCCCAAAATCTCGACCCGAAACGCTTTCTTGAAGCAAAGCTGCTGGAACAGCAACAGCGCCACAACCGTTTCAACGATACGGCTTCCAATTTGGAACCCAACGTCAAGGAAGGCCTCGGCGGCTTGAGGGACCTTAACACCATATTGTGGGTGAGCAGCGCGGCTTGCCTGGGTGCAAGCTGGCATGACTTGGCCCAGCACCAATTACTCACGGCGAGCGAGGCCAAACGCATCAGCCACCACGAGGCGGTACTGCAACATCTTCGCATCCGTTTGCACTACCAGGCGGGCAGGCGCGAGGACCGGTTGTTATTCGATCTGCAAGCCCCGCTCGCCAAGCAGTTGGCCCTGGAAGATACGCCGCAGCGCCTGGGTAGCGAACGCATGATGCAGCGTTACTTTCGCACCGCGCGTGAAGTAACGGCATTGAACGATGTCTTGCTGCATAACCTGCGTACGCGCATCGATGCATCGGCCGGTGCTCCCACCACGCCCATCAACGAACGCTTCGTGGCCGAGCACGAGTACTTGAAGGCCGTGGACGAAAATGTATTCGAGCGGCAACCCAGCGCCCTTCTGGAGTGCTTCAGCCTGCTGCAACAACATCCGGAATTGAAGGGCCTGGCGGCCGGCACGTTACGCGCCCTTTGGCGGGGAACGCGCTTGATCGATCACCGCTTTCGGCGAGATCCGGCCAACCAGCGCGCTTTTCTCGGGCTGTTTCAGCATGGCAGCGGGCTCACGCACGCGTTGCGGCGCATGAACCGCTACGGTGTGCTCGGGCGTTACCTTCCAGCCTTCGGGCGTGTCGTGGGCCAGATGCAACACGACCTGTATCACGTCTATGCCGTCGATGAACACATCCTCATGGTCGTGCGCAATCTGCGCCGCTTTGCCGTGCCGGAAATGGCTCACGAATACCCCTTGTGCAGCCGGCTGATGAGCGAATTCGCCAAGCCTGAATTGCTCTACCTTGCCGGCCTCTTTCACGATATCGCCAAGGGCCGCGGGGGTGACCACTCCGCTCTGGGCCGCGCCGATGCCGCACGCTTTTGCCGCGGCCACGGCATGGAAAAAGCGGACACCGAGTTAGTGGTTTGGCTCGTGGAGCAGCATCTTGTGATGTCCTCGACAGCACAGAAAAAGGATCTTGCCGATCCCGAGGTCATCGCCAATTTCGCCACGCTGGTGCGCGATGAGCGCCATTTGATCGCACTCTACCTGCTGACGGTGGCGGATATTCGGGGAACCAGTCCCAAAGTGTGGAACGCCTGGAAAGGCAAGTTGCTGGAGGATCTATTCTGGTCCGCCCGCCGTTTTCTCGGAGGCGACCGCGATCCAAGCGGCGAGCG
Source organism: Burkholderiales bacterium (assembly GCA_046160525.1). Taxonomy (GTDB): domain Bacteria; phylum Pseudomonadota; class Gammaproteobacteria; order Burkholderiales; family SHXO01; genus SHXO01. Next base: position 13,552 of record JBJXGQ010000393.1, on the reverse strand, counting down.
CTTGCAGTCGCGGCAAAAACTTGCGCTGGAAAAGTTGCGCCTCTACGCCGTACCCGAGGATGCCCACGAGAAGCTATGGGCGCAATTCGATACCGCTTACTTTTTGCGCCACGATGCGCGCGAGGTGGCCTGGCACACCCGCGTGCTCAACTACCGCGTCAACACCCCCGTACCGGTGGTGAAAGCGCGCGTGAGCCCCGCGGGCGAAGGAATCCAGGTGCTGATCTATACGCCCGACCGCAAGAATCTGTTTGCTCAAATTTGCGCGTTCTTCGAGCGCGTGCAGTTCTCCATCATCGAGGCGCGCATTTACACCACCTTGCACGGCTACGCCTTGGACACTTTCCAGGTGATGAGCCCGGAGCCCAACGCGGCCAACTACCGTGATCTGCTCAATTACATCGAACACGAGTTGTGCGCGCAGCTGGAACGCGATGCGCCCCTACCCCCGCCGGTGAAGGGCCGCATCAGCCGGCGCTTGAAGAGCTTTCCGGTGTCTCCGGAAGTGTCGCTACGCCCCGATGAGCGCGGTAATGCTTACTACCTCTCCGTAACCGCCGGCGACCGCCCTGGATTATTGTCCAGTATCGCGCGGGTCCTGGTGCGCTACGAAGTTGATCTGCGCAACGCTAAGATCAACACCATGGGCGAACGCGCGGAGGATACCTTCGTGGTGGCAGGCGAAGCCCTGAAAAATACGCGAGAGGTCATTCGCCTGGAGAGCGAACTCTTGCAAGCATTGCAAAGTTAGGGTTGGGGGAAAGGCGCGGGCAGGTTCTCGCCTGCCTCGATGCGATACAACCAGGCTAACAATTCCGCGATGGCACGGTAGAGCTGCGGCGGGATATGCTGGTCCAACTCTACTTGCATGAGCATGGAGACCAGTTCGGCGGATTCGTGGACAAAAATATCCGCCTCCTTGGCGCGCGCAATGATCTCCTCCGCGATGAATCCGCGCCCCTTTGCCACCACCTTGGGTGCCTGGTCATCCTTACGGTACGCCAGTGCGACCGCGTGGCGGCGCTTGTCACTCATCGCGATGGCTCACCGCCAAGGCAGACAGACTCAGACCCGCGCTCTTGAAAGCCTCTATAAGAGCCTCCTGCCGCGCCGACAATTCGGCCTTGGTTTGCCCAGATTCGGCGGTCAAGGCAAGAGCCAGCTTGTCATTGACAAGGTGGATCCGTGCGGTCATCTTGCCCAGCCTGGGGAAGTCCAGTTGCAGCTGCGTACTCCAGGTGTCGTCTTCCTGCTCTGCCCCGCCTTGCTCTTTCTGGGGCAACTCCCAATGTACTTCCCTCGGCTCCCAACCTGGGATGGCCACCATGACCGGGCGGCCCTCAATCAGATCCAACTGCGCCCGCAAGGGCATTTCTGGAGGCGTACGGGAGAGGGAGCCCTCCTTCAGGCTGGCGGCCAGCTTTTCGGCTGCTGGTAACACGTCCTCGCTGGACAGCCCAGGATCACGCGGCATTTCCGCCGGGAACGGAGCTGGGACAGCCGGGCGGTATGTCTTGGCCTGGGGCTCGCGTACAAGTTCCGCGAGGGGGTATTCCCCGGACACCCACCGCGCTTGATGTTTTTCATAAAACAGCCCGCTGCGTTCCACGGCCTGCTTCAGGCTACGGGCAATTTCCTCCGGGCGTGGCGCCGCACCTTGGGGTAGCGGCAACGGCTGGGTGAGCTGCAAGGGTTTGGGCTGCCCGGGCTCCGCGGTGCGAATGACTTCGGCAATGACCCGCGCCGCCGAACTCATGCTGACCTGGGTGCGTTGTGCTGTCGTGGCCTCTTCGGGCTCAAGGATGAACACCAACTTGGGAAAAGGCTCCGCCACACGCAACGCCAAGCGCTCTCCCATCTTCACCGGAACCGGTAGCCGGGCATCCACGACGTGTTGGCCGATTTGCAGCAAGGCGCGATTGGGCTCCAGGACGGCGCGAACCTCGGCCTTCAACTGGGTGCCAGGCGTCCATTTCGGGTTTTCCGCGCCTTCCTGGGAATCGCGGACTAGGGCGCCTTCGAGTAATAGGCGCGTGACGGCAGTAAAGGCATCGGCCATGGGCTAACGCCTAAACCCGCTCTGGGCGCGGGCTATTCGACGCCGTTGGTTTTGGATTTTCGGTACAACGCGACGATCAGTTCGGCTTCGCCCTTGGAGATTCCGCATTGGGAAGCCACTTCGCCCACTGGATAACCCTGCTTGGCCATGTGTAGCGCCTGGTTGTAGGGCGACACGGCTGGTTTGGTGGCCTTGAGCCCCTGCACCTCGGCCTTCAGGGCTGCCACACGCTCCTTTAAATCGTCGATTTCCTGAGTAAGCGTAGACGTGATGGCAAAGTTTTGGGGCTGCCTGGCAGGTACGCGAGACCGCGCGGAAGACCATCTCCACAGGACGAGCGCCACACCTTGCACTACGGCCACGAAACCCACCGCTATCGCGACGGCTTGCCAGCTTAATCCAACTCCCTCCACCCTGGTCCCCTCTTACCACTTCGACATTCTGGGGGAGGAGTTTGCTACGAGGGCGCGGCGCCGTCAACCCAGGAATGATGGGGATGATGGGAGAAACGCAGGTCAGGGGTTGTAGGTCCGGTTTAACAGGCGCTGAGCCGTGGCACTACTGAGGATATCCCGCAACTCGTGCATCCAATCGTGGGTGAGGGTCTTGATCTGCTCGTCACGCGCCAAGATGGATTGAATGATGTCACGCCGCTTCAGGGCCACCTCATGGGTGGGAAGGGTGGCTTGGTCATTATCTCGCAAGTGATCCAGCAAGCGCCCGCGCACGCGTTCCACCTGGACCAAGCGGTCCCAGTCGGCCTTTTGCGCGGCGTCCAGCATTTGCTCGGTTAAGTCGAGCGCGCGCTGGTAGCTGTCATTGACCTCAAGCGAGACATCCTGGTCGGACATAGGCTAGGATCGCATCCTGCGTTACCCGCCCTGCCCGCTATTGACCGCCGCCACCTGGTCTTGCGCCAGCTTTTCCCACGCGCCCTTGAGTTCGCCCAGGAGCTTGGCCACCTCATCCAGCGCGGCTTGATCGTTCTTTAGATTGGCGACCAGCAACTTATTGCTCATGTACTCGTAGAGGGAGTCAAGGTTGGCGGCGATATCCCCCGCCTTCAAATCCAGCGCCCCGCGCAAACCATCCTCGATGATTGTGATCGCCTTGGAGATCGCCGCTCCCTTGGCCGCGGGGTCATTGCGCAGCATGTCCGCCTTAGCTTTGTAAATGGATTTCAACGCGCCGTCGTAAAGCATGACGATCAGTTGCTCCGGCCGGGCGGATTCAATCCCAGTTTCCACTTCCATGCGAGCGTAAGCCGCGACTGCTCGTGCTACAGATACCGACACATCGTCCTCCTTTGATAAATGCTAGCGGGCACTTCCCGGCAAGCTGGCGAGTTGCTGTGTCAAGAAATCGCTCGTGGAACGCATGCTGCCAATGAGGCCGTCCAGGGCGCTGAACTGCGCCCGGTAGCGTGCCTCGGTGGCGGCCAAGCGTTGCGAGAGCACCTCTCGTTGCTTGTCGATTTGGGAAATACTCTTGGAGATTCCTTCCGTTCGCCCGGCAATGATGCCATCGCCGGCCACCATGTCATCGAGCAATTCTCCTAACCGGTAGGCGTAGCCCCTGGAAAAACTCACAACACCGCGATCGCCTGTCGCCCCGCCGGCAATGGTGAGTTCCAATCCACGTGCCGCGGAACTGGTGCTGGCGGCAAGCGTCTGTCCTTTGCCGGTGGCGGTGATTCCGCCTATGGTTCCGGCAACATCCAACCCCGCCGTCGCGGTGGGACTCCCGCCCAAGACTCCAGCGGCTCCATTGCCCGTTATGGATACGGCCGAGGTGGAGCCATAGGATGCGGAGGTCAATGTGAGTATCCCAGCCGACTGCGTAATCTTCACGCTCGCTCCAGCGGCGGAAACGGCTGATGCCCCGTTAATTTTCGCGGCAATGTGGGAGGCAAGATCCGCCGCCGTATAAGTTCCCGCCGTAAGAGTGACCGTGGCCGAGACGCCATCGACGGTAACGCTAAGCTGGTCATTGGATCCGGTGGTGATGGTGAGTCCCGCAGCGGCGGACCCCACCAGCGAACCTTGCGTCGCCAGTTGGGAAACCGAAACCGCGTACTGGCCCGGGACTGTATCGGCACCAAATTTTCCAACCTGCACCAAGCTATCGGTTACAGTACCTGCCGAGGCAAACAAGGCGGTAACGGCATTGGCGTCCTTGGCTAAAGCGTCGGACAGTTTGCCGCTATCCAAGGAGAGCGAACCGTTCCTTTGAAAGCTCAACCCGGCCTGGGACAAAACACCATAAGAACTGTTCGAAATACCGGAAAGGGTTCCCGTCAGCATCTGCCGAAGGCGGCTTTCCACCGAGCGCAACGTCGCGTCCCCGAGGAGAGGGCCGCCCGTCCTTGAGACGGGATCGTAGCCAGATAAATTGCCCAGGGTGGCCCGGAAATCGTTGTAAGTCTTGACGAATGACTGAACGGCGGATTTGACTGCTGCCGTATCGCGCTCCACGCTAAGCGTAGTGCTTCCCACTTTCGCCAAGTTCAGAGTCACACCTTCAATAGCACCAGCCACCGCATTGGACCGGCTTGCGATGCCTACGCCATTGATGGTAAGCGCGGCATCCTGCGCTACGATGGACTGCGTAAGATTTTGAGTCGCGGCGGGGTTGTAGGACAACAGACTCGACACCGCGGCATCCCCGCTGGCGCTGATGCGCATGCTTTGGTTGGCCCCGGTACTAGCGGACTGAAGGACTAGGCGGTAAGGTGAGGCACCGCCATCGTTCACGATGCTCGCCTTGATACCCACATTGGCGGCATTGATCGCATCGCGGATGCCTTGCAGCGTGTTGCTTCCACTCGCTATGGTGATCTGCTTGGTGCCAATAGTGGAGTCGGCTGTAAAGGTGGCCGCCGTGTAGCTCCCGTTGCTAAGCGTTCCACCCGATATCGTGCCGAAATCGATGGTCAGCGTGGTCGCCGCCGCCGCGCCAATCAGAGCGCTGACGCTGCTCTGGCCCGTGGCGAGCAAGGTTTGCGGCTGTGCCAGTTGCGTCACATTGACCGTGTAGCTTCCCACGGCAGCACTCTTTAGAGCACTGGCGGTGAGAATCGAGGTGTCGCCGGACTTGGCCGCAACCGCGGAGAAATTCAATGGATTGGAAAGAGCGGACAACGCCGAGCGCATGCTCGATAACGCACTCTTGAGTGTGCCATAGCCTGACAATTGGGCCTGAAATCCGGCCTCCTTGCTTGTCAATTGAGTAAGCGGCCGTTGCTCGACACTCATCAACTGAGTGACGATACCATTCACATCGAGGTTCGAACCCACCCCTGGGGCAGCTATCGCCATGACAAAGGCCTCTGGTCTATTTCATCGTTCCTGAAAAAGCATAGGCGGCCACTCTTCACCCGCCTTCCGCACACAACGGTCCCATGGGCGAGACCTTTAGGTCTTTTGCGGCTTTGTCCGGATTTATGCCTTGTGTTCGATGATGAGGCCTTGCAACTTGTCCAGGGCATGGCTGATGGCCAGCGCTTCCTCGGAAGGCATTTGCCGGATGACCGTGTCCGTTTCTCCGTCCACGACTTTCACGACCACGCGGCCGCTGTCTTGATCCACGGAAAACTGTAAGTTGCGGGAAACGCGCTGAAGATGAGCATTGATGGCATCCACAGCCTCGGTTACCTGAGCGTGATGCCCCTGCGGTACAGGGTTGCTCGTTACCTCTTCTTGCACTTTCTGAACCGTTGCGACCTGCTGGCCGTCACCACGCGCGGGACGTGGCACTGCCGTGCTACTAGAAACCGAACTTGCGACTGGAGCATTAATCTGGGTCAACATAACACCACCTCATTCAGCCAATCCACGAAGGCACCGGCGGTCAGGGGTTCACATCGGATGGGGCCGTGCGGCGGCGGGGATATGCTTCATATCCCCGCCGCCAGCTTTTAGAGCCCTTGTTACCTTAACAGCGTTAGAACGTTATTCGGTACGGCATTGGCCTGCGCCAGCATCGCCACACCCGCCTGCTGCAGAATTTGAGCCCGCGTCAATGCCGCGGTCTCGGAAGCAAAGTCAGCGTCGCGAATTCGGCTACGTGCGGCGGACAAATTCTCCGAGGTCGTCTGCAAGTTTGCGATGGTGTTCGTGAAGCGGTTCTGAATCGCGCCCAAGGCACCCCGGATGCGGTTAACCTGAGACAGCGCCGCGTCCACCACTTCAATGGCCGAGTTGGCGTTGGCCACCGACGTTACATCCACAGCGGATAGCTTGGTTGCGGTCGAAGCCGTGACGGTCGTACCGGTAACATTAACGTCCTGGCCGGAGCTTGATACCGCGGTGAATCCTTGATCGGAGAACAACGTAACGGAACCAGCAATGCGTGTGCTGTTGTTACCTCCGCTGGTCAAAGTTTCCGGCGTAGAGGCTGCCGCGGACCCGTCGATGGTGGCCGTACCACCGCCAGAATTCAGGTAACCCGTGATAGCAATATCCTTCCCTTCTGTGTTCTTCAGGGTAAGGGACGTCTTATCGTTGGAGATGGTCGCGGTGACCCCGGTTTTGCCCGACGCATCGTTGATGGCTGTCGCCAAGGCGGTCAGATCCGTCGTAGTGACCTGGGCCGAGATCGATGTAGCCGTTCCCCCTGCATTCACCGTGAAGCTAATGGTTCCATCGACGGATACCGACGCCAGTGTCGCACTGGTGCTGGCCTTTGCCTGAACCCCAGTGGAACCCACGACTGCATTCACTGAAGCCGCGACTGCGGAAGCTTGGTCATTCGCGTTGACGCTGACAGTGGACGAGCCCGCACCTCCGGCAATCGTCAGGGTTTGCGCTCCCACACCGTTGCCCGTGGCGGCCGTGGAAGCCGCGGCTGTGGCGGTTCCCAGGCCATCGTTGTCGGTGCCCGATTCCAGCACGACACTGTTGTTCTTAAGATCGTTGGCGGTTGCGCCTTGCAACGAAACGCCGATCGTCTCGTTGGCGAAAGCGCCCACCTGAAATTGCTGGGCTTGATAGCTGCCGTCCAGGATCTTCAACCCGTTGAAGGTCGTGGTGGTCGCCACCCTTGTGATTTCCTGAACCAGCTGGTTCACCTCGTCGTTCAGCGCTTTGCGGTCGCTCGCGCTGTTGGTAGCGTTCGCGGACTGCACGGCCAATTCACGTATGCGCTGGAGCATTTCGTTACTTTGCTGTAACGCGCCTTCGGCCGTTTGCGCCAGCGAGATACCATCGTTGGCATTGCGGCGCGCTTGGTCCATACCTCTAATCACAGAGGTCATCCGGTCCGAAATTCCCAGACCAGCGGCGTCGTCTTTCGCGCTGTTGAGGCGCAAACCGGACGACAATCGTTGCAACGCCGTTTGCAGCGCCCCCTGGGAGGTCATCAAATTACGCTGGGCATTCAGCGAGGCAATATTGGTGTTAATTACCTGAGACATCGCAACTCTCCTGTTTCATGTAGTGAACTAGAGGCAGTACATCTGTCGCTTCGTACAACCTTGCGAATATTTTCGGCGTGTAGGCTCAAAACTTTAGCCTAACTATTTGAAAACTAGAATGGAAATGGGGAAACGCAGGCGGGGGCGGTGGACGCAGGAAATATAACGGCCAGCTTGCGAAGGACTTGAGATCTGGCGCGAGTTTTTCCCCAAAAAGGAGCTTAGGGCTGAGCTAAGGTCCAGACGCCCACGACCGATAACAATCGTTGACCATTCTATGAGCCGCATTCGATCCCACGCACCCATGAACAACTACACTCATTTCTACGAGAGTCATGGCATCTCTCCCGTTCGCCAAGACCTGAGCAACCGGCGCAAGCATTTCTTCCGGCGCGAGATGCTCTATCGGCAGCTCGGACTTCCGCCTCAAGCGTTCCGCGCAGCCAGTGTGCTGGAAATCGGTCCAGGCAGCGGCGATAACGCGTTGGTGACGGCCAGCTTTGCGCCCAAACGCTATACCTTATTGGAGCCCAACCCCACGGGCCATGAACAGACTAAACAATCGTTGCTAGGCGCTACCAGCGAAGGTTTGGAACTGTTGCCGGTCTCCCTGGAGCATTTTGAATCCCGCGACCAGTACGACATCGTACTGTGTGAAGGCATCCTCCCAGGTTTGGATAATCTATACGACTTTCTCCCGCTCTTGGACGCTCGGGTACGTCCCGGAGGACATCTGGTGATTACGTGCTATGACGCGGTCTCCATCATGTTCGAGACTATTCGGCGGTTGATCGCATTACAGATCGATCCATCCGAGGCTCCGATTCGCGCAAGAGCCGAGCGATTGAGCGCTGCCTTCGAGACCCATCTTAAAACCCTGGCAGGAATGAGCCGCTCCGTGGAAGATTGGGTACTCGATAACTTGCTAGCCCCGCCTGTATTTCATGCACAGACGTATTTCTCAATTCCCGATGCATTGGCCTACTTTGGCAAGGACTATTTCTTCTCTCAGAGTTCGCCTCAGTTTCTTAGCAATTACGTTTGGTACAAGGAGCTCCCCCAGGACCCACGGGAATTCAACCGGCCACTACTGGAGGATTTCTGGAGCAAGTGGCACAACCTCTTGCATTACCAGCATCTCTACGCACCGCGCGTGGGACAAAGCAACTCGGAATTAGGAGGAATATGCGGGCAACTGGCAGGCTTGCTTCCCTCTCGCAATACCGATTGCCAGACTATTCTCGCCCTGCTGTCCGCGCTTATCGGTAACGTGCGCGATCTACCCGAAGTATCACGCGCACTCGCCGAATGCCATGCGCTATTTGAAGCGCGCGATTTTCGCCCCGAACGCATCGCGCACGCCTATCCGTTGTTTCGCCACGCTTTTGGCCGCGGCCAGCAATACTTAAGTCTCAGCAAGCGTACGGCCGGAGGCGTTTGAGGTGGCCACGCCCCCTCCCCCTTCAATCCTTGGCGATGTGCTGAGCTCTCCCGGTTTCAGCACTCAACTTTGCCTGACCCCTGGTGATCTGGCCCTGTTTCGGAAATTGATTCAAGAGCAGTGGCTCGCGAGAATCAAGCAATGCCATCCCCATCTGGCGGCCCATGCTCTCTCCCTGGGCATTGCGGCTTATCATGAATTGTCCGAAGATCTCGACCACCAAACACTTTGGCCCAAGGAATACAGGATCCTCGGCGACGCGGCGGTGCAGGCGCTCAAGCAAACAACCTTGTTTGAAGATCTTCGCTCCAATTTCGGGTGCTTCGGTCTGGCCGAGGGATTTCATGGCAACACACACATTGCCGGGCTCGATGAAGTTTACTGGCGCCTTGTGCGCCCCAATGCAGCGAGCGATGTGGGTTCCTTGCATGCCGATCACTGGTTTCACGACATGATGCAAATGAGCGGAAAAGCCTTTTCTCGCGACGCCTACACTCTCAAGGTATGGATTCCCATCTACTGCGAACCTGGACGCAATGGCTTGCTACTCGTACCGGATTCCCACCGCCGGGATTGGAAATACAGCACACGCTGGGTCAATGGCCAACCCAAGCCACAGTTTGACGACGAAGCCACCCCAGTCTTGGTGAATACACCGCCCGGGAACATGTTGGTATTCAATGAGCGCGTCTTGCACGGAGGCGCGGTCAACCGCGGTTCCCAAACCCGCGTGAGCGCGGAAATTACCCTAGTGTTCGAATCCGAGGACTATCTTCGTGACCGCTTAAAGGCATCCAGCGGCGAGCCATTGCAAGCAACCTAGAACGCGTCAGGCGCGCTTGCGCTCAGTGCGCCAGGGATGCAAAAGCTGCTCGTGGCGTTCGAGGAAACGCCCTCCCAGGGGAGAACCAAGGAATACGCCGTTACGCCTCAGGATTTCATCGTACCGGTTGCGCAATTCGGCAAAGCGCTCCTTGTCTCGGGAACTCAAGGCGCCCTGAGACTCTTCCAGCATTTCCACCGCGGCCTGCGCGATGTCCCGCGGATCATTGTCCACCACCTCCGCCCAGGAAGGCACGTTCTTGGCGAACTGCGAATGCGCCACGCCGTGTTTGAACATCGCATCGAAGCACAGCAGGCGGCCATCGCGTTTGGAGCGAAATAGCTTTGGCAGCATACGGTCCTTGCCATAGGGAAACGGGATGGAGATGGGCGTGAAATTAGTCAGAAGACAAGGCACACCGAAGGTGGGCGGCAGCAAGCTCAATCCGGAATTCACTCCGATGAAAAGGCGGCAACTTCCCGCGAGGAATACATCCATTCGCTCGCTTTTGTGCTCGGAGTGAGCGTAGTCGATCACGCCCGGTTTTGCTTCCAGCGGTCGCATGGATTTGTCACCCATGCGAATGACTGTCCCGCCGCGCTCGACGATGGCGCCGATTGCTTGGTGGTAGGTTTCGATGCGCGCATTGCGAATACTCGGATGATGTCTATCCCACTGCCACCAGAACCCCGGCTCTCGCACGTGCAGGCATACGTACCAGGCACCCTCGGGCACACCCAACTTGCCTAATACATCCATCCCAAAATCGCGATCTTCCGCGGACAGTGTAATGAGGTTATCGCCATTGCGGGACTCCCACTCCCGCTGTACCTTGCAGGCGTATTCCATATGCCAGAACTCACGCTCGCTCGATTCTCTTACGGCAAAAAAATGATCCGTGACGAGTGCCAGTTGCTCGCGCGTTACACCAACGGCGTTTGCGGTGCTGTCCCAGTTGTCTCCATAGTTATCCATGGGGGCCTCGCGTAACCACGGCCGCCAATATTGCAGATAGTGGGGATTGGGAATCTTTCGGGAACCCAACCGCAATAGCCAAAGATCGCGCGCGGGTTGGTGGCCCATTGCGGTGGATTTCAAATAGATGTCCAGCATTTGCATGTGCCCCACCGCCATGTACCAAGAGGCGTCCAACACGCGATGGGGTAGATTTTCCAAACCTGCCTGTTTGGCGAGAGCATCTCTTCTCCGCAATCCTCTGGCCCAGGCATTTCCCGCTAGATCGCAGCGTTCGTCGTGGTGATGGGCAATACCCAATTGCGTGTACGCGGGCAAGCAATCCGGATCGATCTCGATGATCTCGCGCAGCACGTTGATCTTGCCAGGGTGGTCGAGTTCCATCAGCCGCCCCGCCTGCTTGAGCAATGCCTCCTCGATAGCCTGCTTGGGCTGCCTCTCCTCGCGCATGTGCGTCCACTCCAAGCGCGCGATGCGAGCCATGGTTTGGCCGCTGTCCTCGGGCGCTGGGCTCCGTGGCGGCATCTTGGCCACCTTCGTAAATCGAACCTCGGCTAGAGCCGGGAGCCCAGCGTGCATTCCCAGGCGTTCATAAAGTGCCGCCAACTCCGAGCGCACCCAATAAAGGTGTCCGTCAAGATCCAAGGCCCGCTTGAAATATTCAATGGCTTTTAAGTCTTCGCTGCGCCCCAAGGCCAGGCGGCCTAGATTCGCATGCGACAAGGCATAGTTTGGTTCCGAGATGCTGGCACGTTCAAAACACTCCCAAGCCTGCGAAAGATTGTCTTGGCTTTCGTAGGCCACCCCCAGGTTATTGAGAATTTTGCCGCTTTTCGGAGCAAGATCCCGCGCCCTTTGGAGCGTTTCTACGGCCTCCTTATAGCAACGCTGTCCCAGCAGAACGCACCCAAGGTTGTAATAGGCCTCCACGTGGGTAGGATGTTTTCCTATGACTGCACGCAAAGTCTCGATGGCCTGGTCATACTGGCGCAGCACTGTCCGTACGATGCCCAGGTTGATGTACGCATCTGGCGAAGCACCGGGGCGCAGCACGGCCTTCTCCAACAACTCATGCGCCAAACTGTAATTGCGCAATTGGTATGCCGCGGCACCGGCCAACTCGAAAGCTTGCGTGTCTTCTTCATCCGCATTGGCGATCCGTTCCAATAGGGGAATAGCCACCTCCGTTTTGTTGGCGTGCAAGGCCGCCTTCGCCTGCTCGATCCACCTATCTCGCTTCTTCTCCAGAATTTCGCACTGGCGCCGCCACACCTCTCTGTAGGTATTTTCCACCGCACGGGCATATTTCTGGGGATCGCCAACAACCGACCCCAGTAGCCGTTCTCGAAGCCCTGCACGGGCCGCAATGCTTTTCTCCAGATTCGACGCGTACTTCACTGCCAACGCCACATACTCGTCTTCATCCTTGGCGATGGACTCCCATCCAAAGCCCAAAGCTTGCAGCAGGCTTGAGCCAAGCCGTCCGGCGGGGGTGACGCCATGTAATACCACGCATGGCACACCCATGACGATACCGTCGAGCAAAGACACCCCGCCTCCATGGGGAATGGGGTCGAGCTGAATGTCGATCTCCCCAAAACTTTCCATGTGCCGCGACCAAGACGAGCGCGCAAGCACCTGGATGCGCCGCGGATCCACGCCCAAGCGGCGAAACTCCGCTTCGGTTTGGGCCCGGACTTCTCCATCCACCTCCTCGGAGCTCTTGAGCAGCAAGCGCGAATTCGGCACGGCTGCCAGAATCCGTGCCCATAGCTTGATCGAGGCCGTGGTTACCTTCTGGAAGCGCGAGAAACTGCCGAAGGTGATCTCCCCCTGCGATGCGCACGGTGGTGCACAAACCGGTGGCAAGGCATCGAACGCACAGTAGGGGATGACGGCAGGCACGTCCACTCTTCTTTCCGCGAACCACTTGAGGTCTTGCTCCGGAAGATAGACTGCATCGGCGAGCATGTAATCCATTTCCGGCATGCCCGTACCGTTGGCGTAGCCCCAGGCGGTGATCTGAAGGGGCGCGGGACGGTAGGCGAAGACATTCAAGCGGTGCCCGCGCGAGTGCCCCGACAAATCAACCAGGATGTCTACTTTGTCCGCGGCGATGGCTTGGGCTGCTTCTTCATCCGTCAATCCCGCAATGCTGCGATAGGTTGTGACGCTGGCGCGTATGCGCGCCGTCACTTCATCCTCTGTCACGCTGTTCGAATAGCAGAAGACTTCGAATCCCTGCCGGTCAAAGTGCAATAAAAGGGGAGCGAAACACATTGCGGCCGAAGTCCTGCGCAGATCCGCCGATACGTAACCCACCCGAAGGCGTTTACCAGCATCGGGCTTGGTGTAGACGTCCAGGGGCTTTATTCCCAATGGCACGACGCACCGGTCATACCAATCTCGCCGTATCTGCTGTTGTGCGCGCGTATCGCAACCCGTGTCGTAGTCCAAGGTAAAGATCAAGCTCGAGTAGGCCGTGGCATTATCTGGCTTGATCTGAATGGCCTTCCTCAAGGATTCCACGGCCTCCCCGGTGCGCCCGAGGCCGTTGAGCGCCGCGCCCAGATTAAGGTGCAAATCCGAATACAGAGGATGATGCACGATGGCTGCACGGTACGTGGCGATGGCTTCGTGCAAGGCGCCGAATTCCTTTTGCACGGCTCCCAAGTTCAACGAAGCCAGATCATGGTTCGGTGCTAGCTTGAGAGTTTGTTCGAAGCAACGCCGCGCTTCTTGTTTTCTCTGCAGATCAAGCATGGCCAGCCCGGTGTTATTCCAAGCATTGGCGTGATCGGGGTGAGAATCGAGCAACGTCGCATACAGCAGCAATGCCTC
>JBJXGQ010000392.1:0-37038 GCA_046160525.1 Burkholderiales bacterium | reverse complement strand
CATCCCGGACAGCGCTCCACGCCCGCGATGCTCATGATTCCATGTAGTACAGCAGGTCGGCCAATCCGTCCATCGCCGTGTGCAACGCTGCTTCGTCACCAACCAAGGTGTCCTTCACCGCTTCGATGGCGTTCACCAAGTCCTCCGCGTCCTCGGCGCCCGCCTTAGCCAGCAGGCGTTGCGCCTTCTCCACCAGCGCTTGGGCTTCCACTCGCAGGCGGCGTGCGCTGTCCGTTGCCGTCTGCGAGATCCGTGCGCTGGCGCCGGTTTCGCCAAATAATGCCTCCACCCGCTCGCGCGCCTCGTCGAGCTTTTTCTGATCGAGGCGTGCCACCGCATTTTGGATGGTGATGGAATGCTCCAGACCCGATTCCTTCTCGCGCGCGGTCACGTTGAGAATGCCGTTCAGATCGAGGGAAAACTTGAGCACGATGGGATTGCCGGCCGGCGCATCGCGCAAGCCCTCCACCAGGAAGCGTCCGATCTCGATGTTGTTGAGAGCGTCCCGGTCCTCGCCCTGGTAGACCGTCACTTCCACCTTGTCTTGGCCATCCACGACGGTCGCGAATACTTCGCTCTTGGAGACCGGAATCGGCGTGTTCTTGCGGATGAGCGGAACGAAGCAATGGGGGTAGAGTTCGCCATCCAAATCGCTGAGCGCGCCGGTGCCAAAGGTGTAAGGCGTGACGTCGATCAACACGGTGCGCGTGCGCGTGCCGGCGATGAGCGCGCCCTGGATCGCCGCGCCCATGGCCACGCATAGGTCGGGGTCCACTTCGCCGTGCGGTTGCAGGCCCAGTTGTTCTTCGATGCGCCGGCTCACCATCGGCGTGCGCGTGGCACCGCCCACCAGGAGAATCTCTTGGATATCCTTGACCGTGAGCTTCGCGCCGCTCAACGCCGTGTGCACCGCGTCCAGGGTTTCGTCGATGTACGGGGCAATCATGGCTTCGTAATCCTGGCGCGAGATTTCCACATTGAGATGCAGCGGCACGCCCTTGTGCTCCATCAAATATTCCTCCGCGAGGCTGGCGTAGGGCGCATCCGAGAGCGCGATCTTCGCCGCTTCCGCCGCGCGCTGCAATCGCGCCATGGCGGTGGGAGACTGGCTGGCATCGGCACCATGGGACTGCTTGAGATGGTCCAGCGCGAATTGGACGATCTTGCGGTCGAAATCGTCGCCCCCCAGGCGATTGTTGCCGTGGCTCGCCAGCACCTCCACCACATCGCCTTCGATGTTGACCACGGAAACATCGAAGGTGCCCCCGCCCAAGTCGTACACCAAGGCCTTGCGCGCGCCCAGGTGGCGGCTCTCGTAGACGAGCGCGGCGGCGGTGGGTTCGTTGATGATGCGCACGACCTCAAGGCCCGCGATCTCGCCGGCCTCGCGAGTGGCCTGGCGCTGCACATCGGAAAAGAAGGCGGGCACGGTGATGACTGCCTTGGCCACCGCTTGGCCCAGATGCACTTCGGCCGCGCTTTTCAAGCGGCGCAGGATCATGGCGGAGATTTCCTGCGGCGAATATTCCTTGTCACCCATCGCGACGCGCGTAGCCTCGCCCATGCGGCGCTTGATGGAGCGCACCGTGCGCTCTGGATGGAGTACGTACTGGTTCTTGGCCGCCTGGCCCACCAACAATGCGCCATCGTCGGCGATCCCCGCCATGGAAGGCATGATGCGAGCGTCTCCGAACACGGGAATGACTTCCACGCGCCCCTCGCGCACCACGGCCACTTCGGAATTAGTGGTGCCCAAATCGATCCCCACGATGATGTCGTTCATGATGTTCTCTTGTTGACGATGACTTCGGCGGCGCGCAGTAACTCTCCCGCGTGAGTGAAGCCGCGCCTTGCCTCGCGCAATACGGTTCCCCCGGGTGCGCTGCTCACGGATTCGGTGGCCACCGCGCACATGGTTTGCGGGTCGAGCGCTTGCCCAAGGGTTTCGATAGCTCGCACTTGGTGGCTTACCAACAAATCATCGAGCCGTTGCAGGGTGAGCTGCGTTCCTTCCATCAAGCTGCGCGCAAGGCGCGTTTGTCCGGGCGCCAGGAAGCGGGCAAGCCCGGGAGTGCGCACGGCTGCCGGCGCGTCCGCACCGGCCTGCAAACGATCGCGCAGGTCGAGGAGGCCAAGCAACAGCGGGCGCTCAACCTGGCGTTGCGCTTCGGCCGCTTGCTCGCGTAAGCGCTCAAGATCTCGCACCAGTCTTTCGTTGTGCTCGCGCAGCGCTTCGCCGAAACCGCGTAACTCTTCCAGCGTGTTCTTGAACTGCCGCGATTCCAGACGCACCTCGTTCTTCAGGGCCGCCATCTCCCCCAACAAGGTGCGCAGATCCACCAGCTCTTCCATCTCCTCGTCTTCGTCCGTCTCGCCATTGCATTGCTCCAGGTAGCAACGAAACTCCTCCATCAAGCGTTCTTTCTCCTCCGGGCCGAGCGATTTCATTTGGCGCCAAGTATCTTGCGCAGCCGTTGCAAGCCAGGCCGGCCCGGTTGCCAGTGGGCGCTAAGAATCGAAACGACTTCCTGCGCCGGTGGAATGCTGGTATCGAACAACGCGTGTGCCACGCGGTCGCGCTGCGTGGAGATTGCCTCGTAGGCCTTGCGCACTTGCTCGAAGCGTTGCGGATCGCGCTCCGGCGGGCAGGCGCGAATGGCGGCAAGATACGCATCGCGGATGGATTCGTCACCGGCGTCATGCGAAACACCCAGCACGCGGTAGGGGTCACTCATCGAAAAAATCCTTCTGCCCAGGCAGCGCGGGGCGTCGCTTTGAAGGGGACGCGGGCGCGGGCGGGAATTTGCCGGGGGCGCCCTCGCCACCGGCTTCCAAGTTAACGAATAGGTCCACCAACGCACGCACGAACTGTTTCTTGTTGCCTCCGATGTCGCGGCGCAGGTCATCGAACGTTCGGTTGCCGAACTGCTTGCGCGCCATTTCGAGGAAGACATCCTCTCCCCCAAGCGCCAACAGCGCTTCGATCGCGGCCAGCGGGCTGGTAGGCCCTAGATCCGGGAACTGGGGCAGACCCGATGACGGTCCAGGCATCCCGAAATCGTTCGCAAGCAAGGACAGTAACTCATCCAGCCGCGCAGCGGTGCGTATATCGCCTTGGGATTTGGCTTTATCCCAGGCGTCTTCCAAGGCGGCGAGTTCCTTGCGCGAGACTGGCCCTACGTCTCCTCCGAAGATCGCCTCCGCTCTGAGGTACACAAACACCGGCCGCCCCGGCCAGCGTTTCAACGCTGCCTCGGCGTAACGACGAGCCAAGTCCCGCTCCTGGCGGCGGTGCAACGCCTCGCAGACGAGCAAGTGATCGGGCTCCGCGAACTGCAAGGCCGCCGCTCGTTGAAGCATGGGTTCCAAGGGCAAAAGCGCGGCGCGCAAGATTTTGTCCGTATCGGGAGAGGCGTTCAGAGCGCGGGCAAATGCCACGACTTGCGGCGCCGGCGGCGTGGCGCGAAGATCGGCGCCCGCGCGCTGCAACAGCATCTTCGCATCGCGCTTGGTACGCAAGGCCTCCAGAAGCAAATGGAAAGTACCTGGCAAACCCCCGCCTAGAGCGGCCACCGCCGCACGCAAGGGCGCCTCATCGATCTGCCCGGCCGCGAGAACCTGCAGAAGGTTTGTCGCGCCGCGCTCTTCGGGGCCGTGCAACCACTGCGCAGCTTCCTCCAATTCCTGGCGGGCGCCATTCAAATTGCCCGCCGCCATGAGTTTTCTGGCGTGCGACAGATGAGCTTGGCCCAGGGCGCTTCGCACCTTCGAGTTGATGGGGTCGAACTCCAAGACACGTTTGGCGAGCCCCACTGCCCTCTTGTAGGCGCCAGACTCCGACGCGTTCTGCATGGCCTCCAACAAGATTTCCGCATCCTTGGGAAATTTAGCTACCGCGGCATCGAGCCGCTTGCGCAACTTCTTCGGCGCGGTGCCATGGAGGCGCAGTGCGCGAATAAGTCTCAGGTGGGTGCCGCGGTCCTCGCCATCGAGATCGAGACTTTGCGCCAGCCAGGCGATGCCGTGTGCGCACAGCGCGCCAGGTGCCCCGCCGTGCTGGTGGCTATCGGCGAGATGACTCAGCACCAGGGCCGCGCGCATGCGTTGACCCGGCTCCACCATGACCGACTCGACCATGCGCTGCCAGTGCTGTTCCGCCTGACCGGGGTTGCCCTTCAATTCGGCGGCCAAGGCGAGAATGCGCTCTTGCCCCGCAACCGGTAACGGCGAGAAGGCCGCGCGGTAGGCTTTGATTCGCTCCGGTGCATGCGGCAGCAGGCGCAGACAAATCTGTGCGCTAACCGCGGCGGGAAACGCTTGGCGGTGCCGAACTACCCAGTCGTAAAGCGCCGCCGGCTCATCGCGCAAAAGCGACAATTCGCTCACGACGGGGCGCTGCTCCGGCGGGCAACCTTTCACGTCCAGCACCAGCGCGCGCGCCTCCTTTTCGAGCTTGCCCAAGGGCGCCAGCCATTCTTCGCCCGGTAGCACGCACACGCGCAGCGCCGCGGCCAGCGCCTCGAAAGGCCCGCCCGCGGGAATGCGTTGCGCCGCCGCCGCGGCTTGTTCCCTATCGCTGGGGAGCAAGGCGAACGCCTTGAGAATGGCGCGCAGATCCCGGTAGGGGGAACGAAAGGGAATGCTCTGCAACTGCGCATTCATCGCGGGATCGTCACCTTGCGCGTAAGCGGCAAGCGCTGCACAAGCAGCGCTTCGGTGGCGCAGCAGCAGGCTATCGGGCGGCAGCCGCCGAAGGATGTCTTCCGGCGCAAGCAGAGCCACGCCCGCCAGTTGGGTTTCGATCTGGGCTTGCACACCGGGCGGCAGCGCTTCGGGCCGGGACAGCAAACCGAACATCTGCTCCCATTCGCCGGCTTGCATAAGCCACTTCAGATAAGGGCCCTGCAAGAGCGGCACCCCGCACGAATCGGCCCGCGTGCGCCATAGCGCCACAGCCTCCTTGACCATATCCTTCGCGGCCAGTTGGTTCGCGCGTCCAGCGTAGGCCTCCGCCAACGCATTCAGCCAGATGGGATTGCGCACCTGCTTGAGTAATTCCTTGTAATGCTCGATGGCCTCCTTGAAGTGGCCGGCACGCAACGCCTCCTGGGCTTTCATTAGCAGCGCCGGACCGGGCGCAGGCGAGGAAGCGAAAGTTTTGCGATGCTTTCGGTTGCGCGACATGACGCTCAGCCTAGCTCGACAGCCATGGCCGTGGCTTCGCCTCCGCCGATGCATAGGCTGGCGACACCCCGCTTCAATCCATTCTTGCGCAACGCGCCGATGAGAGTCACCAGTATTCGCGCGCCCGATGCGCCGATGGGATGTCCCAGGGCGCAGGCACCGCCGTGGACGTTGACCTTCTCATGAGGCAGCTTGTGCTCTTTCATCGCGGCCATGGTCACCACGGCGAAGGCTTCGTTGATCTCAAAGAGGTCCACGTCCTTGGCATTCCACCCGGTCTTTTGGAACAGCTTCTGGATGGCACCCACAGGCGCGGTGGTAAACCACCCCGGCTCCTGCGCGTGTGTCGAATGCCCGATCACGGTCGCGAGCGGTGTAAGACCATGCTTCTCCACTGTTGAGCGGCGCATCATCACAAGCGCCGCGGCGCCGTCGGAAATGGAACTGGAGTTGGCGGCGGTTACCGTTCCGTCTTTTCGGAAAGCGGGTTTGAGTTGCGGAATTTTCTCGAAGTTTGCTTTGAAGGGTTGCTCGTCCTTGTCCATGAAGCGGTCGCCCTTTCCCGATTTAAGCGATACCGGCACAGTCTCCCACGCGAACCAGCCTTCATTATTGGCCTTTTGCGCACGCTCAAGCGATGCGATGGCGAAGGCGTCCTGTTCGGCGCGGGTAAATCCGAATTTGCCCGCGCAATCCTCCGCGAAGCTGCCCATCAAGCGCCCCTTGTCATAGGCATCTTCCAATCCGTCGAGGAACATGTGATCGAGCACCTGCTGGTGTCCCATGCGGAACCCCGCGCGTGCTTTCGGTAGCAGATAGGGCGCATTCGTCATGCTCTCCATGCCGCCAGCGATCATGATGTCGTTGGTACCAGCGGCCAGTAGATCGTGGGCGAGCATGGCGGCCTTCATTCCCGAGCCGCACATCTTGTTCACGGTGGTGCATCCCACGGATAGAGGCAGCCCTCCGCCCAAAGCCGCCTGCCGCGCGGGAGCTTGTCCCTGGCCGGCTGGCAACACGCAACCCATGAGGACTTCCTGCACGTCCGCGGATTCGATGCCACCCCGGTCGATGGCGGCCCGAATGGCTTGCGCTCCCAGCTCCGATGCGGCAAAGTCTTTCAATTCGCCTTGGAAGGCCCCCATGGGGGTACGCACGGCGGATACGATTACGATGGGATCTTTCATGATGTTCCTCTAATGCGTGAGTATTTTGGCCTCAACTGCTCCGGCGGCTCTTAAGCGCCCGCTTGACCCGTCGTAGTTTAGCCTCACTGGCGAGCCGAGTCGCCACCAACCGAAGGAGAAAGCATGCGAAACGTACTTCTGGGGATGTTGCTGCTGGGAACGATCACCGCGACGCACGCGGACCAAGGCGGCTTGGCGCTGCTGGGCCGCTTCGGCACTCTTGGCTTGGGGCTAGAGGTGGGTGGTGGGCTCTCCGAGCAATGGGCCATTCGCGCGGGCCTGAACGGCTACAGCGTGGACGAAACCCTCACTGAGAGTAACGTGAATTACGAGGCCGAACTGCAATTGCGCAGCGGCGGGATTACCGTGGACTGGCACCCAGGCGGCCATGCTTTCCGCGTGAGTCTTGGTGCCTTCTACAACGGGACGAATTTCTCCGTGCTGGCGCGGCCTACCGGCGGCACCTTCGAGTTCAACGGCGTGACCTACAACGCGGCGGAAGTCGGCTCCTTCTCCGGGAAGATCGAGTTTAACAAGTTCGCCCCCTTCCTCGGTGTTGGCTTCGGTAACGTAAGCAAGAAAGGATTTTCCTACTCGATAGATCTTGGGGTCCTCTACCAGCAATCCCCAAAGGTCCGACTCGATCTCACCTGCGGCACCACGGCGCAGTGCGCCCAATTACAAAGTGACGCACGGGCCGAAGGAGCCCAACTGGAATCCGAACTCAAGGACTTTCGCTTCTGGCCAGTGATTCAAGCGGGATTCGGTTACGTTTTCTAGCCGCGTAAGCTCGCCAAGCGGTCGAGCGCTTCCAAGGTCTCCGCTTCCAACACCGCCACCAACTGCGCCGCCGGCATGGCTCGGGACAGCGATGCTGCTTGCCCGCACCACATGGCGGCGAAATCCGGGTTGCCTGTCTTGCCCGAGGTGGCGCGCATCTTCCCGGTAAGCCCATGCTGGATGGGGAACGGCAGCTGCGGGTTCGATCTGGCTTCGCGAATATAGCGGTTGGCGATCCCCCTCGCCGGCTTGCCAGTAAATTTCTCCGTGATCGTTGAGTTGTCGTCTTTCTGCTCGAGCAAGCTGCGCTTGTGCACTTCGGGCGCGCCGCCCTCGGGACACGGAATGAAGGCCGTGCCCAACTGCGCACCTTGCGCGCCCAAGGCCAGCGCCGCCGCGATGCCCGCGCCATCCATGATGCCGCCTGCCGCGACGATGGGCGTGGACACCGCGCGCACCAACATGCGCGTAAGCGACAGCGTTCCGGTCATGGCGTCGTAGGGATCCTTCATGTAGGTTCCGCGATGCCCGCCCGCATCGCCGCCCTGCGCCACGATGTAATCCACCCCCAAGCTCTCCAGGTGTTTGGCTTCGGCAATGCAAGTTGCGCTCGCACCCACCTTTACGCCCAGGGCTTGAAACTCTCGAATAGTGCGCGCTGGCAAATCGGCGAGATGAACGCTAATGATCGCGGGCCGGATTTCCTTCGCGGCAGCCAGCTGCGCCTCCAGATCCGGAGCGAACGGGGGCCGCACCGCTTCGGGTGCAGGCAGCCCCAACTCCGTGTAATAGCGCGCCACCGCGTCGATGGCGCTACGTTGGCCGGTCTCCGCAACAGGCGCGGGTTGCGGTGCCACAAAAAAATTAAGCTGAAAGGGATTCTTCGTATATGCCCTGACTTCGGCCGCCTCTTTCAACATCGCCTCTGGTTGCGAATAAGCGCAACCGAAGGAACCCAGCGCACCCGCGGCGGACACCGCCTTCACCAGCGCGGGCGAAGCCGCACTCGCCATGGGGGCCTGAATGATGGGGAGGCGAATTCCAAGAAGATCGCAAAGGGGCGTGTGTAGTCTGCTCATGGCGCTTTTCAACTATTTCAGTTCAATTGAAGCGAGACGCGAAGCGTTTCGCTTGTTGGTAGGGGAAAACATCCTCGACTTGTCCCTGCTCGCAACGGGCTTTGACGCTGTTCCAATAAGCCGCTGTGAGCAAGTCCGCATGATATTTCAGAAACGACTCTCGGATCTTTCCGCCCGACAGCAGGAAGGGCGTGAACTCTTCCGGAAATACGTCGTTCTGGCCCACGGGATACCACGGTTCGGCGGCCATTTCGTCCTCCAGCGTACGCGCGGCGGGCACTTCCCTGAAGTTGATCTCCGTCATGTGCGCGATCTCGTCGTAGTCGTAGAACACCACGCGCCCGCCGCGGGTCACCCCAAAGTTCTTGAACAACATGTCGCCGGGGAAAATATTCACCGAAGCAAGCTCCTTGATGGCGTTGCCGTAGTCTCGGATTACATCCATGATCTGCGCGCTGGCCGCTTGGTCAAGGTAGATATTGAGCGGCGTCATGCGCCGTTCGATGTACAGATGCTTGACCACGAACCACTCGCCATACTCCTCCACCAAGGAGGGCACGTCGCGCTTGAGTTCGCGCACGAGTTGCTCCGAGAAGCGCGCCTTCGGGAAGGCCACGTCGGCGTACTCCAAGGTATCGGCCATGCGCCCGATACGGTCGTGGCGTTTCACCAACGCGTACTTGTCCTTGACGGTCTGGTGGTCGATATTCTTCGCGGGTGAAATGTGATCGCGGATCACCTTGAACACGTAGGGGTAGGAGGGCAGCGTGAACACAATCATCACCAAACCCTTGATGCCCGGCGCGATGGTGAAGTCATCGGTGGAATGCTTGAGGTGATGCAAGAAATCTCGGTAGAAAAGTGTTTTGCCGTGCTTCTGTAGCCCGAGCGCCGTATACAACTCCGCCTTGGGCTTGCCCGGCATCATGCTCGCAAGGAAATCCACGTAGGCCGAGGGCACTTCCATGTCCACCATGAAATAAGCGCGGCTGAAGGCAAAGAGCGGCGCGATCTCGCGCGGATCGAGAAGAATGGCGTCCATGACCAGCCCCGGGCCACCGTCCGAATGCACGATCGGGATAGCGAAGGGTACCTCCACGTTGCCATTGATGATCTTGCCGATGGCGTAGGTGCGCTTGTTTCGGTGGAAGAGCGAACTTAGCACCTGCACCTGGTGATTCGCCTCGATGCGCAAAGGCCGCGGAAAGTGCGCGCGAACGACTTTCAATACGTTGCCCAAGTCTCGTTGCAGATCGGAGAAAGGAACCGCGAGACCGAAGTCCACCAGGATCTGCCGGAAACTTTGCCGCAATCCCACCTTGCTCGGGTAGTAGCTACGGAATGCTGGCGGATCGGACTCCAGGTATTCCGTTGACACCGCGGGCCGCACGAACAAATTGTCGTTGTGATAGTAAGTACGGTGCAGCAGGCGGCAACTCACGGAGTTGTAGAAAGTCTCCGCTAGTTCGGGTTGCTTGTGGTTCGTGAGCAAGCCCACATAGCGCAGCTTGATCTCCTGCCACGCGGACTCGGGGAGCGCACCGGCATCGAAATCGCGCTGCAGCCGCTCCGTCGCCTCGCGCACCCGTTCGTCGTAAAAAGCGATCCGGTCGGCATGCGCCGCTCGCACCGCTACCCAGTCCCCCTGCTCGAAGCGGATCTTGGCGTCCTTGCAAATCTGCCTGAAGAGCCGGTAGTGCTTGTCGAACCCGTCGAGCAACGCTCGTGCGATGGCCGCGGCGCGCTCTTCATTGGTAAGTTCGAGCGAGTGCCTGCCCGGTTGGGAGAGAGGGAGTGACATGACGACGCACACTTTAACGGAAAGCGGGCGAGAGTCTATAGAATGCATCGAATCTCGCGCTAGTCCAACCCGCGGTGAGGATCATCATCCTTCCGGCGCGTTCCTTCACACATTGTCCAGTTAATGCCGAATTCTCCCTCCCTTGCCAGTACACCATCCCCTGGCACAGTGCCGCCCTTCCTCCATTGGACCGAGGCCGGTCAACCGTGCACGGCGCGCTGGCATTCGGAACGTGGCGCGCCCCCGCCCAAGCGGGTTACCCTGGCTGACGATACCACCACGGCGGATGCCGCCTACCGGGCAGCCTGTGAAGGCACGGCATTGCTATGGCGCGGGGATTTCCAAAACGCCATGCAGATGCTTCAGGCCATGACGCGGCGTTGCGCGCAACCGCCCGCGCGCAAGTTAAGAAAGGCCGCAAAAGAATCTAATCATGCGGCATCCCCGCCCAACGTTTTCCACCAGTACCGCCAAGCCCAGTCGCAGCGGGCGCGCATATTGGGCATGCTGTTAATTCCCTTCGATGCGGACCGTGGCATTCCATTGCGCCGTGCGCCCGATGCACGGCAAGCCTGCGCCGAAGCCTGGGGGCCCGCGGACGCAGGGCCCTCGATGGCGTCGCTACGTGAACTGCTGGGAATCATCGGCGCGCACGAGTGGCGCAAGAAAGGCATAGAGATTCCCGAGCTGGGCGAGGGGCCAAACAACCGCATTCATCCCTATTACGGCGTGTTCTCTCCAATACGAGGGGAATACGTACATCTGGCCGCTAGCGCCCCATTGCCCGTTACGGGGCAGGCCAAGTATGTGGCCTTCGACATCGGCACTGGCACCGGTGTGCTCGCTGCCGTGTTGGCCCGCCGCCACGTCGAACAAGTCGTGGCCGCGGACCGAGACCCGCGCGCCTTGGCGTGCGCCCGTGAAAACCTCGCCCGCCTTGGCCTGGCTGGACAAGCGCAAGTCGTGCTCGCCAATCTTTTCCCCGAGGGCAAGGCATCCCTGGCGGTGTGTAATCCACCCTGGCTGCCAGCGCGCCCGGGCTCTCCCATCGAGTCCGCTGTGTACGACGAGGACAGCCGTATGCTGCTTGGATTTCTCGGCGGCTTGGCGGCACACCTCGTGGCGGGCGGCGAAGGATGGCTCATCATGTCCGATCTTGCCGAGCACCTGGATCTGCGCTCGCGCGCGCAGTTGTTGGCTGCGTTCGAGGGTGGCGGACTGAAGGTTCTGGGCCGGCTCGACGCCAAGCCACGTCACCCAAAGGCCTCCGATGCCGGCGATCCACTGCACGCCGCACGGGCAGCCGAAGTGATCTCGCTATGGCGTCTGGCCGCCGTTGAACCATAAGGCTGGTAGAGTCGCGTTATCGCAGACGCGCCTTTAGTGGTTGATCGCCGTTTGTAGGTTTCTAAGTTGAAGGATTTCATCCATGCCAAAATCCTCGGGCGCCGCGCCCGGACACCGCCGTAAGGCACCAGCCCCTCCTAAGCTCTCCCGCCAGCGCCGGCCCGCCGGCATGAGCACGGAAGATTGGCAAGCGCAACTGCGACGGCAGTTCGGCCGCGAGCAATCCTTTCTGCTGGAAAACGTTGGGGCAGAACCGGTGTTCTCCGAATTCGCCGTCACCAACCCGCAAAGCAAAAGCCGCTACCGCGTCGCCATCCGGGGAACGAAGCCGGGCGCGAACTTTTGCTCTTGTCCCGACTTCGCCACCAACGACCTGGGAACCTGCAAACACATCGAATTCACGCTCGCGCGGCTCGAATCCAGGAGCAGAGGCAAGTCCGCCTTGAAGGCCGGATTCAAGCCGGTTTACAGCGAGATCTATCTACACTACGCCGGAGCGCGCAGCGTGCGGCTGCGCACCGGAAGCGAATGCCCGCCAGCGCTTCGGCGTCGGGCCGAAGCGCTGTTTGTGCAAGAAGACGAATGGACATTGGCGCCCGAGCGGTTTTCTGAACTGAGTGACTTTCAGGCGGCGGCACGCAAGGCCGGACACGAAGTACGCGCTTACGACGACGCCCTGGCTTTTATCGCCGAGGTACGGGACGCTCAACACCGGGTAGAAGTGCTCGGCCACGCCTATCCGCAAGGATCGGACAGCCCGGCGCTCGCGCAATTGCTCAAGGTGCAGCTCTATCCTTACCAAGCCGCGGGCGCGCTATTCGCCGCCCGTGCGGGCCGCGCCTTGATCGGCGACGAGATGGGCTTGGGCAAGACCATCCAAGCCATCGCCGCCGCGGAGCTTTTCGCCCGCCACTTCGGCGCCGAGAGGGTGCTGGTGGTGTGTCCCACCTCGCTCAAGCACCAATGGCAGCGCGAGATCGCGCGTTTCGCGGAGCGCGACGCGATGGTGATTGGCGGATTGCGCGCGGCGCGAGAACGCTTGTACAAAGAACACTCCTTTTGCAAGATCACGACTTATGACACGCTGGCGCGCGACCTGGATCTGATTGGCGATTGGGCGCCGGACGTGGTCATCGCGGACGAAGCGCAGCGCATCAAGAACTGGAACACCATCGCCGCGCGCGCTCTGAAGCGCATTGCCAGTCCCTACGCCGTGGTGCTCACCGGCACGCCGCTGGAGAACCGGCTGGAGGAGTTGATTTCCATCGTGCAGTTCGTGGACCGGCACCGGATCGGGCCCGCGTGGCGGCTACTGGACCGGCACCAGAGCCGGGACGATGCTGGCCGTGTCACCGGTTATCGCGAATTGGACCGCATCGGCGCGACCCTGGAGCCCATATTGATCCGCCGCCGCAAGAGCGAGGTGCTGGCGCAGTTGCCCGAGCGCGTGGACAACACTTTGTTCGTGCCCATGACCGAGCAGCAACTCAGGCATCACGACGAGAACCGGGATATCGTGGCTCGCATCGTCAGCCGCTGGCGAAGAACAGGCTACTTGTCCGAAGCCGACCAGCGCCGTCTGACTTGCGCGCTCCAGAACATGCGCATGTCGTGCAACAGCACCTACCTGCTTGACGGGGAATCGGATCACGGATTCAAGGCCGATGAACTGGCGATGTTGCTCACCGAGATATTCGAGCAACCCGGTGCCAAGGTGGTGGTCTTCAGCCAATGGTTGCGCAGCCATGAGTTGATCATCCGGCGCCTGGAAGCCAACGGCTGGGGCTACGTCCTTTTTCATGGCGGAGTACCCAGCGAAAAGCGCGGCGAGTTGGTGGACCGCTTCCACCAGGATCCCGAATGCCGCGTGTTTCTTGCCACCGACGCGGGCGGCGTTGGCCTGAATCTACAACACGCCGCCGCCACAGTGGTCAATATGGACATGCCGTGGAATCCCGCCGTGCTCGAACAACGTATCGGGCGTGTGCACCGCCTGGGTCAAAGCCGGGGCGTGCAAGTGGTGAATTTCGTCGCGCAAGGCACCATTGAGGAAGGCATGCTCTCTGTGCTGGCTTTCAAGAAGTCGCTCTTCGAAGGCGTGCTTGATGGCGGCGAAAGCGATATCTCAATGGAAGGGACGAGACTCTCGCGCTTCATGAAGACCGTGGACGAAGTGACCGGCTCGATGGGCGTGGCGGAAACCGCGGAAACCTCATCCCCGCCTGAAGCGCCGGCGGACACCGCGCCCGAGGTTATGCCGTCCGCAGAGGCCGCGACCTTCACGGAGCCGGAAGCGGCGCCACCGAACGACCCATGGGCGCCACTTATCAATGTTGGATTGAAATTCGTCGAATCGTTGGCCGCCGCGGGCGCCTCAAAGGATGCCAAGGGCGGCGCATCTTGGATTGAAACCGATGCGCGCACCGGGCAAAGCTACCTGAAGCTACCTATCCCCGAACCCGCGGCAGTACAAAAACTCGCCGAGGCGCTGAGCGGGTTGCTTTCGGGACTGCGGCGGTAAATTGCCGGTAGCGCTTGTAGGGTGGGCAAAGCGCAGCGTGCCCACGCGGTCCCGGTTTCCATCTGCGCGGACTTTACATTACGCACCTGCCGCACCGGCGCTATGATCCGAACGAGCCAAGAATCCGACGTTTTCCGTCCCCTATTCCGCGTGGGCACGCTGCGCTTTGCCCACCCTACGCTTACTCTTGATGGTGGAGACGTCGTGCCGGGCTGGTCTATCCCTCTACGCGAGATTTTCGACTAGTAAAGGGATCCTGGATTAACCTAGCCACCTTTGGCGCGCGCTCCGCGGACCGATTGAGCTCAAAGCGATGGTTAACCACGAAGGCCGCAATCCGCGGTGTTTAATGGACGGGCGGCCCGATTAGCGGATCTGCAACCGGCTCGCCGATTTCGAGGGTCTCCAGTACCGTATCCCATACTGGCCGAAACAATTCCGAGTCTGACTCCCAGAATTCCATCGTGATCAACCCGTGCACGCCGCCGCGTCTGCCGATGCATAGCTTGGCGATCGCTTCGCGTTTCTCCGCCTCATCGACGAACCGCATCTCGCGCCACGCGGCCTGAAGACCGAGCCGCGAGAACTCGTGAACATCGAGCCAGGTATGAACGGGACGCTCGTCGTTGCGGGTCGCCAGTTCGACCATCGTGGCAAGTGGAACCGTGGCGAATTCCATGAAGGCAGTTTGATGTGAAGCCGCGATCCGGCAATCATCGTCCGGCGGCTCCCGGTCCAGAATCTTGATACTGTCGTCGTCCGGCTTGACGATCCAGTTTTGCGGCACTTGAAACCGTACCGCGCCTCGGTCTATCACCACGATGTTGTGACCCGGCTTCGCCTTCCAGGAGTGGGTGGGCGAGAGATCAAGGGTGTGTTTCGTCCAGTTTTCCATTCGTTTGGCCGCCTAATGACCACTGTGCGGCCTAGCGTGCCGCGGCAAATGGTTTGTCGCCGGGGTTAACGGGAATGCCCGCTTTTCTTGCGCCATCGGAGACATGGGTCATGAAGCTTTCCGTGCTGTTCCACACAGTTGCCTCCACACGGTAAATAAAATCTGGCTTGAGTCGAAGAACTTCGCCAGCCTCCTTGCGGGCTGATTCAAGATCCCCTAGTTGTGCATAACTGACTGCCCGCCAGAACCGCGTCCAATAGAAATCCGGAATGTTAATCTGATGCGCCGCTGTGAGCGCTTCGTGATATCGCTGTTTTCGATAATAGTACTCAGCAACTGGAAAGTAGACCCAAGTAAGTTGTGGATCTAATTTGATTGCTTTCTGGGCATAGTCAAAAGCCTCATCGACTCGATCAAGTACAGCCAGGTGTACTGCCACATCTCCCAACGTCTCCGCGTGATTGGGGTTCAGAGCAAGGGCGCGTTGCTTCTCGATTTCGAACTGCTCGAACTCTTTCCTGAAGAACAGAATTTTCGCCAGCCGCCAATGCGCGAAACCGTTATTGGGTTCTAACTCCACTCCTCGCATTGCCGCCTTGTGCCCCCGGTCTAGCGGATTCGGGCGCGCATTCCACTTGAACCGGTATTCGTCCAGGTAAATCCAGGCGAGTTCGATATAGGCTTGAGCTAACTGGTCATCGAGCGCCACCGCCCGCTCCAGGAGGTCGCGTGATTCGCGATGATTGGCCTCAGAGTGGTCGTAGATGAGCTTACGTGACTGCAACACTAGGTCGTAGGCCTTGAAGTCCTTGGGCGAGGTACGTTTAGCCTGTTCCAGTTGCGCCCGGTCCAGCTCCACATCCAGGCGGCCCACGATCTGTTGGGTGACTTCGTCTTGCACGTTGAGTAAGTCCTTTAGCTCCCGGTCGTAGTTCTCGGCCCACACATGCTTGCCGTCGCGTGCATCGATTAATTGGGCGGTGATTCGCGCACGGTCCGGGGTGCGCCTCACGCTTCCCTCCAGGACGTAACGTACACCCAGGTCCTTGCCGACTTGGCGCACATCGGGTGACTTGCCTTTGTAGGCGAAGGTCGAGTTGCGCGCGACCACGGACATCTTGGTGAACCGGGACAATGCGGTGATGATGTCCTCGGTGATGCCGTCGCTCAGGTAGTCTTGCTTTGGGTCGCCACTCAGGTTGGTGAACGGCAGCACCGCGATGGAAGGTTTGTCGGAGGCCGGATGCGTGGCGGAGACAGCACCGGAGGGTTGAGTGGCCCGGTCTAGCCACCACCAAGCGCCCAATGCGGCAGTAGCAATTACTACCACCAGTAGCCCGGTCAAGACCGCCCAGCGCGTACGTAATCCCTCTGTCTTGGGCGCCGTTGCATGCGGTCCTGTGCCGTTGCCCTCCAGAATCTTGTAGGCCTTGACCGGCTTGGCGATGTTCTTCACCTGTTGATCGCCCATGGAGACGTACTGAAAAGGCAGGCGGCTTTCTACCTGCTCATGGACATTGGCGGAAATGCAGATACCGCCGGGCTGGGCGATGGATTGCAGCCGCGCCGCGATGTTCACGCCATCGCCGTAGACGGTGCCGTCCTCTCGCGTGATCACGTCGCCCACATTCAGCCCGATGCGAAACTGCATGCGCCGCTGTTCCACCAAATGGCGGTTGCGTTTGGCGAGTTCCTTCTGGATTTCCGTGGAACACTCCACCGCTTCGACCGGACTATCGAACACCGCCAGCACGCTATCGCCCGCGGTATCCACCACGCGTCCCTGGTGATGGGCGATACGCTCGGAGAAGACCTGCCGGTATTCGGTGAGCGTTTGCACCGTGGCCTTGTCATCGTCGCCCATCAGGCGCGAGTAACCCATGGCGTCGGCGGCAAGGATGGTGGCGAGCTTGCGTTGGTCGGGCATGGGTAGCGCTCTCGGTCAGCTTGAGAAAAGTATACGCTTCGCTCTCTCAAGCCGTACCGGAAAATCGGCATGGAAAATCGTAGGGTGGGTTAGATGCGCAGCAGCGTAACCCACCATCGTGGAGGCTACGCAACAGCGGTGGGTTACGGCGCAAACTACCGCGCCTAACCCACCCTACGAACCGTGGATGTATGCGAAGGCTTGGTCAGGACGCACGTTGAGAATGTCTTGGTATTGCTTCAAGGTATTGCGATCCCCCGGGACCGAAGTCCGCAGCGTCCGGTCAACTCTTGCCGGGCCGCTTCGGTAATGCCAGCAGCACGGGATACTTGGACGCCCCCTTCTCGCCGGAGGAATCGAAATACCGAGGGTTTCCCTCTTCGGGTACGATCCAGACCTCTTGCGCTCCAGCAGCCAGATACGCGCGAATCTTTTCCTTTATTTCGTCGTCCGTATTGGAAGGCGAGACGACCTCGATGCAAATCTCCGGTGCGCGAGGCGCCGGAGAAGCGTCTCCATTGGCGCCGAGATATTCCTTTGTGCCCCACGCCACATCCGGCAAGCGTACCCCGATATCGGTCAGCACAGGAATCTCGGTGAGGACAGCACCATTGGGCAGTTGCTCTCCTAGCTGCGCAGCGATGTAACCTTGTAGTCTGCCATGCCAAAAACTCGCGGGTGACATCTCGATCTTCCCCCAGAGATTAAGTTCGACCTTGTAGGGCAAGTCGCGTAGCGTTGCATCGCGCTCGATTTCCATCCAACGCAGTGAAAGCATTTTCGGTGTGCTCAAATCGCCCATGGCGAGATCCGAGACATGAGGTCGAAAAAGTATACGCTCAAGCTTTGGTTGCGGCCTGCGGTTTCGCTAAGTGCCCGGACTTCACCCAGACCTTGCACCCACCCGGTCCAGCGGTCGCTTGTAACGTGGCGCCACGAGGGAGTCTTAACCAGGATAGCGGCGCGAAAGTCTCGCCGCTATTCTGAAAATCCCCCGATAGGACCAATAACTCGATACCGCCAGGAGCCGCGATGAAA
Source organism: Burkholderiales bacterium (assembly GCA_046160525.1). Classification (GTDB taxonomy): domain Bacteria; phylum Pseudomonadota; class Gammaproteobacteria; order Burkholderiales; family SHXO01; genus SHXO01. Next base: position 19,279 of record JBJXGQ010000392.1, on the reverse strand, counting down.
ATCCGCGCGCCAGGTTCCCAATGTTCCAGCCGCACGTCTTCATGCCGGTCTTGAAAGAGCGGCAGGATCTTCACGCCATCTCGGTGCGTCTGGAATGGCAGCGGGTTCGTATCGATCGTGATATGCGTGCGGTCCGCGAGATCGAACTGCCAGAGCTTGACGAAAATTACGCAGCCCGGCTCGGAGCCGGGCGTGTGGCTCGACTGCGGGGGATTGCGCACATAGGTGCCCGCCGGATAGTCGCCTTGCTCGTCTTGGAAGACGCCTTCCAGCACCAGGAACTCTTCGCCGCCTTCGTGGATGTGAGGAGAGAAGTGGCTCTTCGGCGCATAGCGCACGATGCTGGTGGCGCGCGCGACTTCATCTCCAATACGGTCGAGCATGCGGCGCTCGACTCCGGGTATCGGCGAGGGTTGCCAGGGAATCTGCGCGCCGTGTACGGCGGCGCGCTGGTTGAAATCGGCGTTGAGTTTCATGGGTGCGCAACTCGCGTCACGCCGTTTCGTCGAACAACTCCCGCCCGATTAACCACCTTCGTATCTCGGAAGTTCCCGCGCCAATCTCGTAGAGCTTGGCGTCTCTCCACAGGCGGCCCGTGGGGTATTCGTTGACGTAGCCATTACCGCCCAGGGCTTGAATGGCTTCTCCGGCCATCCACGTGGCCTTTTCGGCGGAATAGAGAATCGCACCGGCCGCATCCTTGCGCAATGCGCGCACCTGTTCGCGTGTGGAAGCGCGATCGCATGCACGGCCCACGGCATAGACGTAGGCACGTGAGGCGTTCATGGTGGTGTACATGTCGGCCAGCTTGCCTTGCATGAGTTGGAACTGGCCGATGGACTGTCCGAATTGCTTGCGCTCGTGCACGTAGGGCATCACCACGTCCATGCAAGCCTGCATGATGCCAAGCGGCCCGCCAGACAGGACGGCACGCTCGAAATCGAGACCGGACATGAGCACTTTCGCGCCCTCGCCCTCGGCGCCCAGAATATTTTCCACCGGCACTTCGCAATCCTGGAAGACCAGCTCGCAAGTGTTCGAGCCGCGCATGCCGAGCTTGTCCAATTTCTGCGCGGTGGAAAATCCCTTGCAGCCCTTTTCGACGAGAAATGCGGTGATGCCGCGCGCACCCGCGCCGCCATCGGTTTTGGCGTAGACCACCAGCGTATCGGCATCGGGGCCGTTGGTGATCCACATCTTGGTACCGTTCAACACGTAGCGATCGCCTTTGATATCCGCGCGTAATCGCATGCTGACAACGTCTGATCCCGCGCCAGGTTCGCTCATGGCGAGCGCACCCACGTGTTCGCCGCTAATGAGCTTAGGCAAGTATTTGCGCTTCTGCGCTTCGCTGCCATTGCGGCGAATCTGGTTCACGCACAAATTCGAATGCGCGCCATAGGACAGCCCCACGGACGCGCTCGCGCGGCTGATCTCCTCCATCGCGATAATGTGGGCGAGGTAACCCATCTGGGTGCCGCCGTATTCCTCCTCGGCCGTCATTCCTAAAACACCGAGATCTCCCAGTTTGCGCCACAAGTCCGCGGGGAACTCGTTGGAATGATCGATCTGCGCGGCGCGGGGGGCGATTTCGGCCGCGGCGAAATGACTCACCGTATCGCGCAGCATATCGAGGGTTTCGCCGAGGGCGAAATCGAAGATGGGGAAAGCGGAAACTCTCGAATTCATCGCAGGCCCTTCAGTAAAAGGAGGCCGTACAGGGCACGTACCATGGCGCGCAGGGACTATTCCTCAAGCGGGTCACGCACATCCAAGAAGGGGAACTTTCTAAAATCCCTGTCGTGCGTATAGAGTGTCACGATGCCATGTTGGGCAAGCAACGCGGCAAGATGCGCATCCGGGACTAAATTTCCTTTCGCCGGAACGTCTCGCGTTACATCGCGATAGGTTTCCCAAAACCCCTCCTCTTCCCCGATGAGGCGGAAGTGCGGAAGCGCGATAAGCATCTCGACATTCTTTTCGGCTTCCTGGTGGGTAAGCGGCCGGTTGAAAATCGCTGGATGAGTAGCTATTCTCAGATAGCTCATAACGGTGACCCAGGCCAGGCAAAAAACTTCGCGCCCAAGCGCGCATTCCTTGATGAAAGCCCCCGCGCGCTCGTACTTGGGACTACCGGCATCGGTCGCATAGAGCAAAATGTTGACGTCAACCGCAAAACTCATCTCTACTTCCCGTCCATGGCATCGAGCAAGGCATTCTTGTCGGCAAGATCGACACGAGCCTCCATCGGTTTCGCCACCCATCGAAATTCCGGCGGCTTTCTCTCCGGGCTCTTCGCCAGCGACTGCGCGAGTAAATCCGAAACCAGCCTGCCCAAGGACTTACCCTCTCTGCGCTGTAGCCGTTTGAGCTCCTTTAGGATCGGGTCGTCGATATCGATGGTAGTTCGCATGATGCGTGATGCTACGTACTCAGACATCTGATGTCAAACTGCCCAATTCACCAGTGATGATTGGCCGGGCGCGCCGAGGGAGCGGGACGCAATCGGCGCGGGCAGATACGGGGGTAATCCGCGCGAAGCGGCTTCAGGTAACATCATGCCTTACTTCCGAGCGTTTTACACATCATGACCCCCGCACTGGCCAAGGCGGTATCCACCGCCCCCGCCTTGGAGTTTCCTTTCCCCGCCGCGCCCTCTTTGGGGGAAACCCTTCAGATTCGCCCTGGCTGTTTGTGGCTTCGCATGCCGCTGCCCTTTGCATTGGATCACATCAACTTGTGGATGCTGGAGGACGGCGATGGTTGGACGCTGGTCGATACCGGTCTTAACCTGCCGGTAACACAGGAAGCCTGGGATAAGATTTTCGCGCGCCACGGGGCACGCATTAAGCGCGTCATCTGCACCCACTGCCATCCCGATCATTTTGGGCTGGCCGGCTGGCTCACGCGCCGGTTTGGCGTCGCTCTGTGGATGCCGCAAGGGGAGTTTCTCGCCGGCCACGCGCTCTATGCCGAAACCTCGGGGCACGGCACCGAGCGCACGCTGGAGTTGTTCGCCGCTCATGGTCTTGAGATTACCGAGCAGCAGCGCATGAACCAGCGCGGCAATTCCTACCGGCGCGGCGTTTATGACCCGCCTGTGCAATACCGCCGCATCCACGGCGATGACGCTTTCCTCGTAGGGGAACACAAGTGGCGCCCAATCTTCGGATTCGGGCATTCCCCGGAGCACGCGGCGTTGTATTGCGAATCCCTGGGCCTGCTCATCGCGGGCGACATGCTGCTGCCCAAAATCAGCACTAACGTGAGTGTGTGGGCGCAAGAACCCGAGTCCGATCCCGTGAGGCTGTTCCTGGATTCCATCGATTTGTTCAACCCCTTGCCGCCGGATACGCTGGCCTTGCCTTCCCACGGCTTGCCCTTCGTTGGTATTCACGCGCGCATCGAGCAATTGCATTCGCACCACCGTGACCGCTTGCACGATGTGATGGAGAAGTGCCGGGAGTGGACCACCGCCAGCGAGCTGCTACCCATTTTATTTCGCCGCACCCTGGATACGCACCAGACGTTCTTCGCCATGGGCGAGGCCATCGCGCATCTCAACTATCTCTGGCATGAAGGCAAGCTGCTCCGCGAGAAGGGTGCCGGTGCGGTTTACCGGTTTCGCCGTAAGCATTAACAAAGAGGCAAAGCATGAGCACACCTACCAGCCCCAAGAACGCCGCGCCCGACCCCGAAGCACTCGCTAAATCCCTGGCCGAGATCGCCCAGCGCAGCCAGAGTATCGCCAGCGATTACCTGAAGCGGCTAAAGGATGGGAAAGCTCCCGCCATGAGCGATGACGTGGGCGTCATGCCCGCCTTCGTGGAACTCGCCAACAAGATGTGGGCGAACCCCGAGAAGCTCGCCGAGGCGCATATGCGTTTGTGGCAAGAGCAGATGAACGTCTGGGCCGATGCCATGCAAAAATTCTTCGGCCAAGGCGGTAAGGCAGGCGATTCCAAGACCGATCCGCGTTTCAAGAGCGAAATGTGGGGTAACAACTTTCTCTTCGATTACATCAAGCAGTCCTATCTCACCGTGTCGGAGAACATTCAGCGCACGGTGGCCGAAGTGGAAGGCCTGGATAACCAAACGGCGCGCAAGGTGCGCTTCTTCACAAGGCAGTTTGTCGACGCCTTGGCGCCCACCAATTTCGCGCTCACCAACCCCGAGGTTCTCAAGGCCACTTTGGAGAGCAAGGGCCAGAATCTGCTCGACGGCTTGAATCATCTGCTGCAGGACGTGGAACGCGGCGGCGGACAGTTGGCCATCAGCATGACGGACACCAAAGCCTTCAAGATGGGCGAGAACGTCGCCACGACGCCCGGCAAGGTGGTGTACCAAAACGACTTGATCCAACTGCTGCAATACACGCCCAGCACGGAAAAAGTCCACAAAACACCGCTGCTCATCATCCCGCCGTGGATCAACAAGTACTACATCCTGGATCTGCGCGAGAAGAATTCCTTCATACGCTACGCGGTGGCGCAAGGCCACACCGTCTTCGTGATTTCCTGGGTAAATCCGGATTCACGGCATGCCAGCAAGAGTTTCGATGACTACATGCTGGAAGGCCCCCTGGCCGCGCTGGACGCCATGGAGAAAGCGACCGGCGAGCGCCAATCGAATGTGATCGGTTATTGCCTGGGAGGTACTTTGCTGGCATGTGCTCTCGCTTACCTGGGCGCGAAGAAGGACGCACGGGTCAAGAGTGCCACCTTCTTTACCGCCATGATCGATTTTCAAGAGCCCGGAGAACTCGGCGTTTTCACTGACGAGACCTCTCTCAAGAAGATCGAGAAAAAAATGCAGGAGCGCGGCGGTTATTTGGAAGGTTCCGAGATGGCCGCCACCTTCAACATGATGCGCGCCAACGATCTGATCTGGTCCTTTGTTATCAACAATTACCTGCTGGGCAAGGACCCTTTCCCCTTCGATTTGCTGTACTGGAATTCCGATTCCACGCGCATGCCGGCCAAGATGCACACCTTCTACCTGCGCAACATGTACATCAAGAATTTGCTGGTGAAGCCAGGCGATATCGAACTGGGCGGGCAAGCCATTGACCTAAAGAAGATCAACACGCCGGCTTGCTTCGTCTCCGCGATGGAGGACCACATCGCACCGTGGAAATCCACTTACGCGGGAGCCAAGGCGCTGCCCGGCGAGGTGAATTTCATCCTTGGCGGTTCGGGGCACATAGCGGGTATCGTCAATCCGCCGGCCGCCAACAAGTACCACTACTGGACCAGCGATAACCTGCCATCCAATGCCGATGAATGGCTTGCGTCCGCAACCAAACACGATGGCTCGTGGTGGCCCAACTGGATCGAGTGGATTGGAAAGTACAGCGGCGCCAAGGTCTCCGCGCGAATCCCCGGAACGGGAAAGCTCAAGGTCATCGAGGATGCGCCCGGCGCTTACGCCAAGTTTCGGCTGGATGCGGAAAAGCCGACTGAACCGAAACCGGGCGCGGCACAACCAACGGGAGCGAAATAGTTCATGCTGTTTCTTGTCATCAGCACGCCGCGTCCGGAGAAGCCGTCCGCCATGACGGTGTCGCGGCAAGGGTTCTGGAATTGGATCGAACCGCACCTAAAGAGCGGTGTGGCGAAATGGACGTACGCACGTACCGGGCGCGGCGCGGTGGCGGTGTTCGACGTCAAGTCCAACGAGACCTTGCACCGATTGCTCAATGAATGGGCGGAGATCATTCCAGCCACCTTCGAGATCCATCCATTGATCGACGTGGCTGCTTCACGCAAGTTTCTCTCAGGCCAGACGAAAAAGCGGGCGGCAAAGTAAGTGCGGGGGCGCGGGGCATGGGTGTTCATCGCGCTCATCGCCGTAGCATGGCAGGATTGTTTTGCGCAGGCCTATCCGGTTAAACCCATTCGGCTGGTGGTCCCCTTTCCGGCCGGAGGCACCACCGATGTGGTGGCGAGGATTCTCGCGCAGCCTCTGAGCGAGCATCTCAAACAGCCGGTCCTCGTGGAGAACCGCGCGGGCGCCTACGGCGTCATCGGCTTTGCCGCCGTGGCTAAAAGCGCTCCGGATGGCTATACGCTCATCGTGGGGTCCATGGGGAATTTCACGGCCAATCCCAGTCTGTACGCACTGCCTTTCGACATTCAGCGCGATTTCGCGCCGGTGACTCAGTTGGTTTCCCTGCAACACATGCTGGTGGTTCATCCCAGCGTTGCGGCGAACTCCCTGAGAGAACTGATCGCGCTGGCAAAGGCACAAACACTCTCCTTTTCATCCAGCGGATCGGGGGGCGCCCCGCATTTGGCGGGAGAGTTATTCAACCGCCTGGTGCAAGTGAAGATGATGCACGTGCCCTACAAGGGAAGTGCTCCAAGTTACACGGACCTCGTCGGCGGGCACGTGCAACTTTCCTTCGATACCATCGCCATGGGTTTGCCCTACGTGAAGTCAGGCAAACTCAAGGCCCTGGCGGTACTCGGAAGCCGGCGTTCAGCCCTCATGCCGGACTTGCCAGCCGCTTCGGAAACGTTGCCTGGATTCGAGATGACCAATTGGATCGGCGTGGCAGCACCTGCTGGCACACCGCAATCCATCGTGGATACCCTTCAACGCGAAATCTCCCGCGTGGTCCATGGGCAGGACATTGCAGCGAGAATGCACTCCCTGGGTGCCGAACCTATCGCCAGCACCCCCGCCGCATTCGCGGCGCTTATCAGCGCGGACACCGCCCGCTGGGCAAAAGTCATCAAGGAAGGCGGCATTCGCGCGGAGTGAGCGGCGCCCACGATGGCCTACCGGGCGCGCTTGGCTTGCGCAGCCTCGCCGGGCTGAACCATTTCGGTTCCCGCGAGTTTCAAATTCCAAATGCCCTTGGCCAGTATTTCCATGGCTTTCTCGCGCGCGAAGCTGTGGCGCCCCACCAGTGACGCAAGCGGGTGAAGATCATCACTGCAATTCATCGGGTTTTTCGAGCACTTCTGATGGATAAATCAACTATACACGAACTCACAGCGTCTCTACACTGGGGACCACCGTGCATGGACCAACAAGGAGGAAGCGAGGTTGCGAATCGAATTCCCGGACCAAGGTTTCGCTCAAAACCTCGCTCCCTATCCCGGGATCGCGCAGCGCATGGGCGCCAGGACAGTGCATATGCATGATAGGTTTGTGCCGTGCGGCGGGAGCGCGATGGCACGGGGCTGGGTGACACGGGCCGGCAGCCTGTCGCTTGTCGTTCTCGGATGTTTCGTGGCGTTCGCACCAGCCTTCGCCCAGGAGAAGCGGCCCGTCGTTTACGTGGCGCCCATCGAAGGCATCATCGACCTCGGACTGGCGCCGTTCGTCCAGCGCGTCCTCGACGAAGCGGCGCGGGAGGGTGCGGCAGCCGTCATTCTGCAAATCAATACCTTTGGAGGGCGGGTGGATGCCGCCGTGCAAATCCGCGACGCGTTATTGAATTCCAGGGTGCGCACGATCGCCTTCGTCGACAAGCGCGCCATCTCGGCCGGCGCACTGATCGGTCTTGCTTGCGAGAACCTGGTCATGGCTGGAGGTGGAACGATCGGGGCGGCCACGCCAGTGCAAATGGGACAGCCCGGCACGGCCGCGCAGCCCGTGGAAGAGAAGGCAGTATCCTACGTCAGGAAGGAATTTCGCGCCACCGCCGAAAGCCGCAAGCGGCCGCCGCTCCTTGCCGAGGCGATGGTGGATGCGGATGTGGAGATTCCCGGTGTCATTGAAAAAGGCAAGCTCCTCACTCTGACGACCGAGGAAGCCTTGAAGCACAAGCTCGCGGATTTGCGCGCCGATACCCTGGAGAGCGCGCTGGAGCAGTTGGGGCTCGGGGGCGCTGAGATTCGCCGGGCGTCGCTCAACTGGGCGGAGCATCTGGTTCGCTTTCTGACCCATCCGGTGCTCAGTTCTCTCCTCATTACCATCGGCATGCTGGGAATAATCGTTGGTTTGCGGACCGGCGACTTAGGCTTCGCAGGCGGAATCGGAATCGCGAGTCTCTCGCTTTTCTTCTGGGGTCACTGGCTAGTCCAACTGGCCGGTTGGGAGGAACTGCTGCTTGCGGTAGGCGGAATCATTCTCCTGGGCATCGAGATCTTTGTCGTTCCAGGCTTTGGCGTTGCCGGGATCCTCGGGATCGCCGCCATTCTCGCCGGCCTCATCTTGAGCCTCGTCGGGACCGGGGACACATCGCAGGCCGTCATCATGGCCGCGGGGCGGGTGGTTTTTTCCCTGCTGGTTGCATTGCTGGCGAGTCTGGTCATCCTGCGCTTCCTGCCGCGTTTGCCTTTCGGGCGGCGGCTGGTCCTGCAGAGCGGGCTGGGCGCAGGTCACCAGTACGGCTCGGCGCCGGATAGCGACCAGCGTTGGCTGGGAAAGAAAGGGTGTGCGTCGTCCGCGCTGCGGCCGGCGGGCATTGCCGAATTTGAAGGCGAACGCGTAGATGTTGTGTCTGACGGGGAACTGATCGATGCCGGTCAATTCGTCGAGGTGACGCGCGTCGACGGCAATCGAATCGTCGTGCGGCGATTACCGCACACCAAAGCAAAGGACTGACAAATGACTGGGATCGAAGGTTTGACCGGGGGCTTGGGGGCGCTGATAGTGGTGGTAGCCGGGCTGGTGTTTCTGTTGTACATGGTGCCCGTTCCGCTGTGGATCGCGGCGTGGGCTTCCGGGGCGTACGTGGGGCTGTTCACCCTAATCGGCATGCGTCTGCGCCGCGTTCCGCCCACCACGGTGGTCACGGCGCGGATCAGCGCGGTGAAGGCCGGTATCGATATTTCCATCAACGACCTGGAAGCCCACTTTCTAGCAGGCGGCAATGTCGTGAGGGTCGTCAACGCCATGATTTCGGCCGACAAGGCCAACATTCCCTTGCCCTTCAAGCGAGCTGCGGCCATCGATCTGGCCGGACGCAATGTGCTGGAAGCGGTACAAATGTCGGTCCTCCCCAAGGTGATCGAGACTCCCAAGATCGCGGCCGTCGCCAAGGATGGCATTCAGCTCATCGCCGTCTGCCTGGTCACGGTCCGAACCAACATCGACCGGCTGGTGGGGGGCGCCGGCGAGGAGACGATCATCGCCCGCGTTGGCGAAGGCATGGTGAGCACCATCGGCTCCTCGGTGAGCCATAAGAGCGTGCTCGAGAGTCCGGATCACATCTCCAAGCATGTCCTCACCAAGGGGTTGGACGCGGGTACGGCCTACGAGATCCTGTCCATCGACGTCGCGGACGTGACGGTGGGCGAGAATATCGGCGCCAAGCTACAGATCGACCAGGCCAACGCCGACAAGCAGATAGCCCAGGCCAAGGCCGAGGAGCGCCGCGCCATGGCCGTCGCGCTGGAGCAGGAGATGCGGGCGCGGGTGGTGGAGGCGGAGGCTGAAGTACCGCGCGCCATGGCCGAGGCGTTTCGCCAGGGCAACATGGGCATCATGGATTATTACCGCATGAAGAACCTGCAGGCCGATACGGTGATGCGCGAAGAAATCGCCGGCACCGGGGAAGAACTCCCTGCCAGCCAGAGGAAGTAAGGAGGACAACCATGAAAGGCCTTCCCAATGAGCTGATTTACGTCCTGGTCGTTGCCGCCATTGTGTTGTTCCAATACCTAATGAAGCGGTTCGTACCGCAACAGCAGTCGCAACCTCCGCGGGATGAGCCTATTACGCAAATTCCCGGGGAGGAGGCGGAAATCCCGGCAACTTCTCAGGGATCCCGCACGCCCGGCACCTCACCGCGCGGATCCGGGGAGCCGGCGCCTTCCTCTGCATTCGGAAGGCGCCGGTTTAGCAGGAGATCCCTTATGGGAACCCGCCGGGACATGCAAAACGCGATCGTCATCGCGACGATACTTGCGCCTTGCCGGGCCGACGAAGGATTGCGATGAAACGCGTGGCCGGAGTTTGTTTGCATCGCGCCACCGATGCAGACGTGGCCTGATTGCCACACCGTCTCCAGGGACCAGCCCGGACGAAGGGCTGTGTCCCAGTTTTTATGACGATGGCTCCCCGCTCTTGGGCGTCAAGATCTAAATGGCGCGCTTGACCCCCGCCACACTCCCGGGAAGTTTAGTTGGCGACACCATTGCAACCCCGGCCAGTTTCAAATTCCAGATGGCTTTGGCCAAAATTTCCATGGCTTTCTCGCGCGCGAAGCTGCGGCGCCACGCCAGTGCGATGCGCCGGGTGGGCGCGGGATCGCTGAAAGGAATGGCCCGAATGAGCTTGCTTTGATAACGGTCCGCACAGGCGGATACCGGTAGCACCGTGATCCCCAATCCCGAGGCCACCATGCTGCGAATGGTTTCCAGGGAATTCCCTTGCTGAACGCCATCGGGGCTGCGAGAGAGTTCCGGACAGGCTTCCACCACTTGGTTGGAAAAGCAGTGCCCGGAATTGAGCAACAGCACGCGTTCCTTGGAAAGATCCTTCGGCTTGATGAACTTCTTTTGCGCCCAAGGGTGTTCGCTGGGTACCACCACGGCAAAGGGTTCGTCGTAGAGAGGCAACGTAGAAACGCCAGAGTCTCCGAAGGGGAGCGCAATGAGAATGGCGTCAAGTTTCCCGCCGCGAAGCAACGCTTCGAGCTGGGCCGTTGTGTTCTCTTCGATCTCCAGGGGCATTTGCGGTGCGAGCTTGCGCAGCGCGGGAATCAGCAGTGGTAACAAGTAAGGCCCCACCGTATAGATGACTCCCAGCCGCAAGGTACCCAGCAACTGATCCTTGCCCTGCCTGGCGATCTCCTTCACCTTGGCGGCTTCTTCGATCACGCGCTGTGCCTGCTCCGCCACTTGCTGGCCCAGCGGCGTCACGCGGACCTCAGTCTTCCCACGCTCGAAGATTTGTATACCCAGTTCGACTTCCAATTTTTGAATGGCGAGGCTCAGGGCGGGCTGGGTCACGAAACATTTCTCCGCCGCCTTACGGAAGTTCCTCTCGTGCGCCACGGCCACGACGTAGCGTAGTTCATTAAGGGTCATTTCAAGGGTTTGCGCGTCCGGTGCCGATCAGCAAATCTTATCACTCTGAGTTAAACAATCAATTGGCCGAATTGGCATGCCTTGCGTAAATTGCATCTCGCCGGTGTCATTTAACTTCCTCATTCAACTTCAATTCATCAAGGAGCAGATCATGTTGCAAGACAAAGTAGGCCAGCGCGTCCCCAACGTTACGTTCCGTGTTCGCGTAGGCAGCGAATGGAAGAACCTCACCACGCACGAACTCTTCGCGGGCAAAACCGTGGTCGTGTTCTCCCTGCCCGGAGCGTTCACCCCCACTTGTTCATCGACCCACCTGCCGCGCTACGACGAACTGGCCCCGGTGTTCTTCGCCAATGGCGTGGATTCGGTGCTTTGCGTCTCGGTCAACGACTCCTTCGTGATGAACGAATGGGCCAAGGACCAAGCGTCCCAACACATCCAATTCGTACCCGACGGCAATGGCGAGTTCACAGAAAAGACCGGCATGCTGGTGGACAAGGAGGACTTAGGCTTCGGCAAACGCTCCTGGCGCTACTCGATGCTGGTGAAGGACGGGGTCATTCAAAAGCAATTCATCGAGCCCGAAAAACCTGGCGACCCCTTCGAGGTTTCGGACGCGGACACGATGCTGAATTACATCAACCCGAAGGCAAGGAAACCGGACCAAGCCGTCATCTTCACGCGGGAAGGCTGCGGGTACTGCGCGAAAGCCAAGTCGATCCTGGCGGAATTGGGCTACGACTACGCCGAGATCCCCTTGGCGCACAGCGTACGCGGCAAGGTTGTGGGTGCCATCGCGGGTGCTCAGACGGTTCCTCAAATTTTTATCAACGGCCAATACATCGGCGGCGCTCAAGCCCTGGAGCAATGGGCAAGGAAAGCGGCTTGAAGAAATCTCTTAACTGGAAAGGAAAGCGATCATGACCATCAATATCGGAATCGACGACAGCAACCGGAAAGCCGTGGCGGACTTGCTCAACAAACTCCTCGCGGATGAGTTCGTGCTCTACGTGAAAACGCGCAATTTTCACTGGAACGCGGAGACCCCCAACTTCAGCGAGCTGCACAAATTTTTCGAGGGCCAGTACGAGGCCCTTGACGAGACCATCGACGAAGTGGCGGAGCGCGCGCGTGCCTTGGGGGGTAAAGCGGTTGCCACCCTTGGCGAATACGCCAAGCTCACCCGCCTCCCAGAGACAGCCGTGAACACCCAGAGCCAAACGGCCATGCTATCGGCGCTGTTGGCGGATCACGAAGCCCTCATCAGAACCCTTCGGGCCGGCGCCGCGGCTTGCGACGAGGAATATGGCGATGCCGGTACGGCGGATTTCCTGGTGGGCTTGATGGCGCAACACGAGAAGACCGCGTGGACACTTCGGGCGCACTTGAAGGGGGCGTGAAGCTTCGCGGCCTGATTTGGACCCCACTTCAGGGCGCCTCTAAAAATGCACAGAATGGGCCGAGGCCGGGCCGAGGCCGAGCCGAGGAGCGCAGGTGTACGAGGAGTACATTGAGCACCGCAGGTTCGAGATCGGCCCGTTATGGGAATTTTTGGAGGTGCCCTTCACAGGAGGCCGCAGCGAAAATCCCTTAAGTAGGCCAGGCCTTTCACCGCGCGGCTGCCGTACCAGGAGGTCATGGAACCGTCGATCAAGGCACAACGCGTCTTGTGTCCGAGAGGCATGGTATCGAGCAGTTCCACCAGGTGGCGCTCGCTGAAGGAATAAGGCTCGGTGGAGAACAGGACGAAATTCACGCTACTGAGTTGTTCCTGAGTGAGCTCGATGGTGGGATAGCGCGAGTCATGGCGCACCTCGAAGGTATCCCAACCCGCAGTGGCTAGCATGCGCGAGATGTAGGTATCGCGCGATACCGTCATCCAGGGCGATTTCCAGATCAGGTAGATCACCTGCTGGCGAGGCCAGGCTTGGCTCGCCGATCGCAAGTCCGCCAAGGCCCCATGAAATTTTTCCGACAACGCCTCGGCTTCTTCTTCGCGCGAAAAGATTCCTCCCAGCAAGCGGTAGAGCTTCAGGTTGTCTTCGGGGACTATCGGATGGGTAATGACGACGTTCGGGACGAACTTGGCGAGTTCTTCCACCACCCCTCTTGGGTTCTCGTCCACATTGACGATGAGATGGGAGGGCGCCAATTTGCGGATCTTGGCCACATCGATGCTTTTCGTCCCGCCCACCTTGGGGATTTTCTTGACGGCATCGCGCGGGTGGATGCAAAACCCCGTACGCCCCACCAGTTGTTTGCCAAGTCCCAGGTCCAGCAGCAACTCGGTGATGCTCGGCACCAGCGAGACCACGCGGGCCGTGGACGCCGCGACCTCGTGCTGGGTGCCGAAGGCGTCTACGAGATGGCGTTCGTTGGTGGGGGTAAGGGACATGGCGCGGAAATATTACCGCTTCATGGGCTGGCTTGCATCACCCTGTGTGGGTCACGCCGGGCTTCGTGCGCTGCAACAGCCTACCGCACACGCGCAGAACAGTGTTCAGGCCGAAGGAATCGGTCCGATGTTAGGCCTTACGCGCGCGTAGTACGCGAAAGCTCCGCCCCAGCACCAGGCTGGCGTCCTACTCGGACGCCGCACGCCTCAAGGGGCAGACCCGGAAACAACCCTCTGGGAGCCACATCCATGTATTTCGAATCCCTAGTAGAGCGCCGCCACTCCGGAATCTCCCTTCGTCCGGAAGTGTCCCTCGCGGATAAGTACACCGTGTCTTCGGGCCATGCCTACATGACCGGCATCCAAGCCTTGGTACGTCTTTGCATCAACCAGCGCATCAGGGACGTAGCCGCCGGGCTCAAGACCGCGGGATTTGTCTCGGGCTATCGCGGCTCGCCTCTCGGCCCCCTGGACAAGGAGTTCTGGAAGGCCGCCGAGCATCTTCGCAAGGCGCACGTACGCTTCCAGCCCGCCGTCAACGAGGAGCTCGCCGCGACGGCCGTGCTCGGGTCCCAGCAGTTGGACATGTTCCCCGGTGCGCGTTACGACGGAGTATTCGCCCTTTGGTATGGTAAGGGGCCAGGGGTGGATCGCGCCACGGACGCCTTCAAACATGGCAACTTCGCCGGGAGCCACCATCACGGTGGGGTGTTGGTGCTGGCCGGGGACGATCATGGAGCCTACTCCTCGTCCGTTGCGCACCAGAGCGACCAACTGTTGATGTCGTGCTCCATTCCCGTGATTCACCCCGCCGGAGTACAGGAGTACCTGGATCTGGGCATCCTGGGTTGGGCCATGTCGCGCTACTCCGGGCTATGGATTGGGATGAAAGCCGTGGCAGATACGGTGGAAAGTTCCGCCGTGGTGGATGCCGGTCCGCACCGCGTGAACATCGTGCTGCCGGGCGATTTCGCAATGCCCGCTGGGGGCCTCAACATTCGCTGGCCGGACACGCGCTTCGACCAGGAGGCGCGCTTGGTTGACCACCGCCTGGACGCCGTGCGCGCCTTCGTTCGCGCCAACCGGCTCAACCGCGTAACCCTCGAAAGCCCGCGCGCGCGCCTGGGCATCATCGCCAGCGGAAAATCCTATCTGGACGTGATGAAGGCCTTGAGCGACCTGGGCATCACCATCGAGCAAGCTGCGGACATTGGCTTGCGCATTTTCAAGGTCGGGGTGCCCTGGCCCCTCGAAGAGCAAACGTTGCTCGCCTTCGCGCGCGGGCTGGAAGAAATTATCGTGGTCGAAGAAAAGCGCTCCTTCGTCGAAGCGCAAGTCAAAGAGTTGCTTTACCCTCTGCGGGACACGGAACGCCCGCGCATCACCGGCAAGGACATGGTCCCGCACGAAGCGGGGTTCGATAAGTACCTCCTGCTCAGCGCCAAACTGGATTTCTCGCCCGCCGAGGTGGCGCTTCTAATCGCCTCGCGCATTTCGCGTTTTCACTCCTCGGCGCGGATGCAAGAGCGAGTGCAATTCATCAAGCAGCGCCGCTGCCTGAGCGCGGCCATCGAGCAAAAGCGCACGCCTTATTACTGCTCGGGCTGCCCGCACAACACCTCGACTAAGGTACCGCAAGGCAGTCACGCCCTTGCTGGCGTGGGTTGTCACTGGATGGCCACGGACATCACGCCGGAGTCCACCCGCACTTACTCCCAAATGGGCGGCGAAGGGATCAACTGGATGGGGATCGCGCCCTTCAGCGCCACCCCGCACATCTTCGCCAACCTGGGCGACGGCACTTACTTTCACTCGGGCCTGCTCGCCATTCGCCAAGCCATGGCGGCCAAGATCAACATCACCTACAAGCTGCTCTACAACGATGCGGTGGCCATGACGGGCGGCCAACCCGTGGATGGCACGCTGTCCATTCCGATAATCGTCGCACAACTGCGCGCAGAAGGCGTGCAGCGAATCGAGATCTTGAGCGAAGATCCGCGGCGCCTCGAATCCCTGGCGAACACTGTCCCCATTCATCATCGTGACCGCCTGGATGCCATTCAGCGCGTGCTACGCGAGGTCGAAGGCGTCTCGGTGCTGATCTACGACCAAACCTGCGCCACGGAAAAGTTGCGGCGCCGCAAGCGCGGCAAATATCCCGACCCGGCTCTGCGCACGGTGATCAACGAAGCCGTGTGCGAAGGGTGCGGCGACTGCGGCGAACAATCCAATTGCACGGCTATCGTTCCGGTGGAAACGGAGCTGGGCCGCAAGCGCGCCATCAACCAAACGCTGTGCAACAAGGATTTCTCCTGCGTAAAAGGCTTTTGCCCCAGCTTCGTCACAGTCGAGGGCGGGCAGTTGAAGCGCGGAGCCGCCAAGCAAATCGTCATGCCTTCGCGAGCGCTGCCCGAACCGGCGTTGCCGGTGTTGGACCGCCCTTACCGTTTACTGCTCACCGGCATTGGCGGAACCGGGGTGCTGACCGCCAGTGCGATCTTGGGCATGGCTGCGCAGCTCGATGGCAAGGGCGTTCTGGTGCTCGACATGACGGGCATGTCGCAGAAGAACGGCGGCGTCACTTCGCACGTGCAAATCGCCCCTTGCCAGGAAGCCATGACGGCGGCCCGCCTCACAGTGGGCGACGCCGATCTCCTCTTGGCCTTCGATTTGTTGGTGGCAGGCAGCGCGGAATCGCTGTCCAAACTGGCGCCGGGGCGTAGCGCCGCCATCGGCAATACCGCGCGCGTCATGCCCGGGCAATTCGCCAAACAGCCCGACATGCTCTTGCCCTTGGAGCAAATTCAAGCGGTGTTGGAACACGATCTCGGTACCGATCGCACCCACTGGCTCGACGCTTCGGCCTTGTGCCAGCACTTGTTTGGGAGCACGACGCCGGTCAATGCGTTCATGCTGGGGTATACGTATCAAAAGGGCTTGCTGCCGCTTACGCGCGCCTCCCTGGAACGGGCCATCGAATTGAATGGCGTTGCCACGGAGTCGAACTTGAACGCCTTTACCTGGGGCCGTCACGCCGCGCAAGACTTGGCAAGTGTCACGCAGGCCATCGAGCCCAAGCAGGTGGTTATGTTCCAGCCACGCCGCCTGGCAACTCTGGACGACATCATGGAAGACCGGATCAAGCGCTTGACCCAATACCAGGACGCCCGCTACGCACAACGCTATCGCGCCTTGGTGGAGCGTGTGCGCATGACAGAGCAAGTGCGCACCCCCGGTAGGCAGGCATTAGCCATGGCGGTGGCGCGCAGCTACTTCAAGCTCTTGGCCTACAAGGATGAGTACGAAGTAGCGCGCCTCTATGTGGAAAGCGGTTTCCTCGGCAAGATCGCGGCGCAATTCGATGGGGACTACAAGATCGCTTTTCACTTGGCGCCGCCGCTTTTCGCCGCGCGCGATCCGGACACGGGAAATCCCAGGAAGCAACGCTACGGCCCGTGGGTAATTCCTGCCTTTCGCTTGCTCGCGCGCATGAAGACCTTGCGAGGCTCCATATGGGATGTGTTCGCACATACGGCGGACCGCAAAACAGAGCGCCGCCTCATCGCCGAGTTCGAAAGTTTGGCCGAAGAGATTTCGCGCGACCTATCCCCCGCGAACCACGACAGCGCGGTGGCGCTCGTTGCCTTGGCCGAGAAAATTCGTGGTTATGGACACGTCAAGGCGAAGAGCATCGAGGTGGTTGCGGGGGAAAAAGAGACGTTGCTGAAGGAGTTTCGCTCCGCGAGGCCGGTGCCTATGCCTACGGCGGCGTAGCGCATGGCGGTAAACGCGGTCGATGACGAAGTTTGGAGTACCCGCCCTTCCGGTTGACCCCTCCGTACCGAGACGGTAGTCTGTCGCCCATGGCATTGAAGACGAAACGGTATAACAGTGCCCCGATCAGGGAGGCCGTGATCGAGATACGGTTGCAGCCGATTCCACCGGTCCCCCAAGACGAGTTGAAAAAGGTTGCACTGTCTCTAAATGCCGATTTTCCCAATCAAGCTGACATGCAGTTTTTGGAAATGGGCATCGCCAATCAGCCAGGTCAGATGCTTCAACAGAAACTATCTCAGTCTGTAGTCGGTGTTCGCCTTTCCAAGCCCGACGATTCTCGAGTGTTGCAGTTGCGCAACGATGGGTTCGCTTATAGCCATATGGCCCCATATACGGATTGGGAAACTTTCAAAGGCGAAGCTCTGCCGCTATGGCAACGATATCGGGCAGTTCGCCCAGAGGCGAAGCTGGCTCGCTGTGCGCTGCGATACATCAACCGAATCGACATCCCAGATACGAAGATCGAGCCTCATGACTACTTTGAGCTTTATCCTAAGGTCCCCTTGGCGTTGCCTCAACAGGATGTGATCGGAATGTCCCTGAATCTACAGATGCCCCAGCAAGACCTTGAGTGCGTGGCGAACGTCGCACAGGCTCTGGGAGAGCCAGTCAAGGCTGGGTACATATCGTTAATCCTAGACATCGATATCTTTCGCCTTCAGATCGAGGACTGGGATGACGATGCAACATGGGCGTTTCTCGATAAATTGAGAGGTCGCAAAAACGAAATCTTCGAGGCATGCATTACTGATCGAACACGAGAGTTGATTGATAAATGAGCGCGATCACGCAATCCCATTGGCTGCCCTACGTCCGCCCTTCTTATGTGGGCAGGTCTACATCTGCGTCCAATGTGTCCTCGCATGGACTAGAGATCAAGGGATCAAGCCGCCCAGCTAAAGACCCAAGGCTCACAGTCTCCCATCTACAAATTGACCGATTGGCGTCTCTTTCTGAGGATTGGGACGGACACGGCAGTGCCAAGCCAAACGAACATGCAGTGGAAAGAGCGCGGCAGTTACTTGAGGAGATATTTCGCGGATCCATTGCCACTGCTGGATGGCAGAGTCCCTACATAAGCGCTAGTGAGGACGGCGAGATAGTCCTTGAGTGGTGGAATGGGGTTCGCAAGCTAACGATTTACGTTGGCACCAAGCAGTCCACGTTTTTGAAAAGCTGGGGACCTAACATTGTGGATGATATGGACGACGGAGTGCTGGCGCAGGCGTGGGCTCCCTTACTTTGGGCCTGGCTATTTGAATGACGGGTCCGGTTGGAGATGAAGAACACCTATTTCGTCGTGTGCAAAGCAGTGTTGGCGATCAGTTGTGTTACCAGGTTGACGGAGGCCGAACAGTGTTTTTGCATGCGGCATTTAATGATCCGCAAAAGCGCCCATCGGTAGATCGTGCAATCCTGAAGTATCGGCTCGATCCGAACCTGAGCCGGCGAGATGCCGAGGACGGAATTGTTTCTCTTCAGGCTGCCGCAATTCGCCGGCTCGGGCCTATTGCAAAGTTAAACGAGAAAGGCAAGGCCACGGAGGACAAGTACGTAGTGGACGTGGCAGCAGACCCGGTTCTGGGAAATTGCGCTCATGCCACGGTGGCAATGTCGCCCTCCACTGTAGGCGTCGGGACATTCAAGCGCCTTAAGGAGGGACTCGCTCGCTTGGCAACCGAGGCGGGCTGGACGGTCGAACCAAATGCAACGTTACCCAATCGGTACGGACACCAAGTTCGAGACATCTTAATCTGTCTGCAGCATCGGCTTCGCCGGCGTTTGTAACCTTCGCTTGTGTAGATAGCGAAGGAAGCTTTGTCAGAGGCAGCATGCGTTTCATTTCCCCGCCCTTCGAACGATCACCCACGCGCGGGGTTTGGCGTCCCGCGCTTCCTCGGCGATAATCGCTGCTCTTCTTGAGAGCCACCCATGACCGACCTCAGCCTTCGCCCCTCCGAGCGAGCCCTCGCCAAGCAAATCCGTTTTGTCACGGCCGCGAGCCTATTCGATGGCCATGATGCCTCCATCAACATCATGCGGCGCATCCTGCAATCCT
>JBJXGQ010000391.1:0-8687 GCA_046160525.1 Burkholderiales bacterium | reverse complement strand
TGTTACGGCGGCCCAGGTTTTTTCCATCGGCCATGCCGTTGCCTCCGCTGTCCAGACTGGCGAGATCCACCGGCTGCGGGTAGCACCAATCGCAGCCCCCATAGGACTCCCCCAGCGCCGAGAAGCGCGTGAGCATGTCGATACCGTTGACGAAGGTTTGCTGCAACTCGTCGAGCACGGGGGCCGGCACCCCACGCCCGGCAAGTTTCGCGAAATCCGAACCGCGCAACCCGTAACTGGTCCTGGCGTTGCGTACCCGGGAGATGACTTGATCGGATGGAGCGGCGCCCGCCATGCGTACAACTTCACCAATGGGTAGCGGCTGTGGCGTGGTGCAGGCCGAGAGCGCGACAGCTACGGCAACGGCCGCTACTGAGCATCTAAACATGGCGGGCATTTTTTTCCTAGGGATACATGGAGAAATCTTCCGCCTTCTCCGTGATGAATTCCAGCAGAGCGGGCGTCCCCTCCCTGGTCTTGGCGATGGCGCGCTTGATAGCGGGAACGATATCTCCCGGTTGTGTGACTCTTTCCCCCCAACCTCCCATGGAGCGCGCGAAGTCGGCGTAATGGCCGCTGATATCGGTGGAGCGGTATTTCTCCGTGGCCACCTTCATGATCTTGAGTTCTATGGCCATGGAGAAGTTGTTGAGGAGGATGGACAGGATGGGAATGCGTTCGCGCACGGCGGTTTCGAAGTCCATGCCGGTGAAGCCGATAGCCGCATCGCCCCAGACGTTGATGCACAGCTTATCGGGGTGGGCCAGCTTCGCACCCATGGCAAGGCCGAGCCCGTATCCCAATTGCGTCGTCTTGCCCCAGCCGATGTAAGTGAGCGGTGCCACGGGTTCCCAGAAGGGCGAGATCTGGTCGCGCGGGCTGCCCGCATCGTGGGTGATGATGGTATTGGCCACATCGACGGTGTGTAAGAGATCCCAGATTACCCGGTAGGGCGAGAGCGGTGCCGTATTGGCGGTAAGCCTTGGCATCCATTGCGCCAACCACTCGCCCTTCAACTGGCTTATTTCCTTGGCGACAGCGCCTGCGCGGCCGCGAGCACCGCTGCGCAGACGATCGCGGACCTCGGCAATGACGGCGTCCAGGACCAGGCCTGCGTCTCCCACCAAGGCCAACTCGGCTCGTACATCCTTGTTGATGTCCATGGGGTCGAGGGTGGCGTGCGCAATGCGCGCGTCCTTTGGCATGGCCACGCCATAGGCGGTGGAGGCGAAGCTGCAGCCGATACCGAAGATTAAATCTGAACGATGCAGGAAGTGATGCAGGGTTTTCGAGATGGAGCGCCCGCCTGAGCCCAAGGAGAGCGGGTGGTTCTCGGGAAAGGCGCTTTTGCCTTGCAGGCTTGTGGTGACGGGGGCTTCGAGCAACTCGGCCAGTTCGCGCAATTGCGGCCATGCGCGTGCGTAGTGCACGCCTTGCCCGGCGTAGATCACGGGACGCTCGGCTGCCACCAGTGCCGCCGCCAGCTTGGAAACGTCGCGGGGATCCGGCCCCGAGCGCAGACGCGGCGCCGCGTTATAACTCCAGCCATCCGTCACCTCCTCTTGCAAGAGATCGTAGGGCAACTCCACCAACACGGGGCGCGGGCGGCCATTGCGCACTTGGGTAAAGGCACGGCGCATGGCATCTGGCACGGCATCGGTGACAATGACCTGTTCGGCCCACTTGGTGATGTGCTGGTAATTGAGGAATGAACTGAAGTTGGGCGGGATATTGAGCAGCTTGCGCGGATAACCGCCTGGCAGTACGACGATGGGCACCGAATCGCCGTAGGCTTGAGCGACCCCGCCGAAGGAATTCTCCGTCCCCGGCCCGTGCTGCATGGCGAATACGCCGACGGTGTCGCCAGAGGTCACGCGGCTCACCGCATCGGCCATGTGCAATCCCGTGCGCTCCTGGCGCACGATGATCGTGCGAATGTCCGCCTCGGCGGCCGCCTCGATGATGGGATTGACTGGATATCCGATCAGGAATTTCACGCCTTCACGCTTGAGAATCTGTGCCACGACCGCCGCTGCTTTCATGGGAAGCTCCTTAAATTTTGTCCTTCTGCCTGGGTAACTCGATTCCTGACATCATCTGATACACCTTCACCACCGCCGAATCGTCTTGCCCGCTCAAGCCCGCGCCCGCCGCCGCGAGGTACAACTGGTGGGCGGCCGCGGTGAGGGGAAGCGGAAACGCCATTTTCTTCGCCGAGTCGAGCACGATGCCTAAGTCCTTGACGAAAATGCTCACCGCCGATAGGGGAGTGTAGTCGCCTTCCAGAATATGGGGAACGCGGTTTTGAAACATCCACGAGGAACCCGCGCTATTGGAGATCACCTCGTAAACGGTCTTGGGGTCGGCACCCGCGCGAATGGCGAGCGCCATGGCCTCGCAGGCGCTGGCGATGTGCACCCCAGCTAGCAATTGGTTGATCATTTTTATTTTGGAGCCCATCCCCACGCTGTCTCCCAACCGGTAGACCTTCGCGGCGATGGCCGATAGTACGGTATCCACCTTGGCGAAGGCGTCCGGAGTACCCGAACCCATGACGGAAAGTTCGCCCTTGGCGGCGCGTGCGGCACCGCCGGAAACTGGAGCATCCACCATGAGCAATTGTTTTTCGCCCAGGCGTTTGCCCAGATCTATTGCGAACTCCGGAGCGACTGTTGCGCTGGCGATCACGGCGCTGCCCTTCGCCAGCGTGCTGGCGGCACCCTCCTTACCGAAAAGCACGGCTTCGGTTTGATCGGCGTTGACCACCAAGATGATCACGACGCTAACCTTGGCACCCAGGGCGGCGGGTGTGGAGTGGCTTTTCCCGCCAGCCTTTTCGAAGATACCGAGCGTCTCTTGCCGTACGTCGAAGGCGTGGGTATCGAATCCTTTGGCCAGCAGCGTGCGCGCCACGCCCATGCCCATGGAGCCTAGGCCGATGACGCCAACGGAGGGTTTGCCTGTCATGTAATTCCTTGTCGATTGTGGTGCACCCATTCTACGTCGCGCGCAATAATGTGTTCCCGCACGGTGGTAACCTTTGCACCACAACTCCCTGGGGACGACTCCATGAATGATCTGACTGCTGCCCTTGCCCGCTTCGCGAGCGCTCCTCCTTTTGCCACGGTTCCCTCCGATGCGGGTGCCATCGTCCGCACTGGGTTCATCGATGCCTGCGCAACACTGATCGCCGGCGTGCCAGAACCCGTGGTGAAAATTGTGGGACAGTATTTGGGGAGTCGTATAGGAACCCGCGGCGAAGCATCGGTGCTGTTCGGCACGCAGCGGGCCAGCGCCGCCGATGCCGCGCTCATCAATGGCACCGCGGCGCACGCGCTCGACTACGACGATGTGGCCTTGGGCGGGCACCCTAGTACCGTGCTGGTTCCCGCGCTGCTCGCGGAGGGCGAGGTGCTCGGCGCCTCCGGTGCGCAGGTGGTGCAGGCCTATCTCGTGGGTTACGAGGTGTGGGCGGAACTCATCGGGCGTGATGCGGATGCTCACCACATCAAGGGATGGCACCCGACGGCGGTCTTCGGGACCGTTGCCGCTGCCGCGGCGGTGGCCTGCCTCAGGCGGCTAAATTTTGAGCAGGCGCGTAATGCCATCGGGCTTGCAGGCAGTTTAGCCGGCGGGCTGGTGGCGAATTTCGGCACGATGACCAAACCGTTTCACGCGGGCAGGGCAGCCTGTGCGGGCATCGAAGCCGCGCGCTTGGCCTCCCTAGGAATGACTGCCGCAGCGGATGCCATGGAACACCACGCGGGTTTTCTAAGCGCGCTTTCTCCCCAAGGACGCGTGGAACGGGAGCGGCCGGCGCACCGGCTGGGCCTGGATCTGCGCATCAGGGAAACGGGATTGAACATCAAGAAATACCCCGTGTGCTACGCCATGCATCGCGTGATCGACGGCGTGCTGGATCTGGTCAAAAGCGAACGGCTCGACGCAACACAAGTCGCAAGCGTGCAAGCGAGTGTTGGCAAGACGCAAGCCGCGATGCTGCGAAATCATGCGCCGGCCAATGCACTGGAGGCCAAATTCAGTCTTGAATTCGCGGTGGCATCCTCCCTGGTGGGGCAAGCGGTGGGCAGGGCGCAACTCACCGATGAGTTTGTCACGCGGCCCGAGGTACAAGAGGCGATGAAAAAGGTGAGCACCTCCACCGTCGATACCGTCTGTCCCTTGGAGCCTTTCTTTGCACTGACCGACCGCGTGAGCATCCGCTTGAAGAATGGCCGCGAGGTGGACACGGGCGATATACGCTTCGCGCGCGGGAACGCGAAGCTCCCTTTGAGCGAAAGCGAGCTTAGGGTCAAATTCATGGATTGCGCATCGGAGCGTACCGATGCGCAATCTCTCTATGAGCGGCTGGCAGGCCTGGAGCGCGTTGATAACGTGCGCGCCCTGGCCGCCTCGCATCGGTGAGTATCTACTTCTTGGGCGCGCCCTCTTTGAATTCGTATTTGTAGTCAGCCTCTACTTTGCCTTCGCAAGCGGCCGCCATGTTGCGTTTGGCGTTGTTGCAGGCGATGTTGGCTTGCGTGAAGATATCGTTGGGATCGCCCTTGTCGTTGCAGTAATAGTCCCATTGCTGCTTCGCTTGGTCGCAGGTGCCGCCGCGGGTGTCGACCTCGGCGGCGTTGGCCGCCAGGGATACGATTCCAAGACTGATTCCCGCAATGATTGCTTTCATGAATGTCTCCTCCTATTTATATGGGTATGTTCCATTCTCTTTCGTCCGCAGCATGCCTTGCCATGGATAGCGCGAATCTTATCAAGTCTTGGGTTGCGCGTGGCTGGGAATACTCTGGGTACAGAGTATCCTTCGGCCATCGTTGACCTTGGGTAGGAGACATCATGGAACCGGGAATCGCCCTGATTGTGGGTGCTGGAAGCGGACTGAGCGCATCTCTTGCGCGCTTGTTCGCCCGCGAGGGAATAAGTGTTGCGCTGGCGGCGCGCAATACGGAGAAACTGGCTGCTCTGTGTAAAGAGGCGCAAGGTGCGCGTGCGTACCATTGCGACGCGAGCGATCAAAGCCAAGTGTCCCGCCTGTTCGAGGATGTGGCGCGCGATCTGGGAGATCCCACGGTGGTGGTCTTCAACGCCGGTATGCGCGGGCGCGGGCCCATCGCGGAACTCGAAGCGGAGCAAGTCAAGCGCGGCCTTCTCAATGGGTGTTACGCCGGATTTCTCGTGGGGCGAGAGGCCGCCAAGCGCATGCTTCCGCGCGAGTCCGGCACAATCATTTTTACCGGGGCTACGGCCAGCGTGAAGGGCTTTGCCCTATCGGCGCCCTTTGCCATGGCGAAGTTTGGCCTGCGCGGCTTGGCGCAAAGCATGGCGCGCGAACTGGCGCCGAAGGGTATTCATGTGGCGCACGTGGTGATCGACGGCGGTATCGCATCGAGCTACGCCAAGGACGAGGCCGATAAAGCCACGGACCGCTGGCTGGATCCGGATGCCATCGCCCAAACCTACCTTCAACTTCACCGCCAGCATCGCAGCGCGTGGACCTGGGAGATTGAAGTGAGGCCCTGGGTGGAGAAATTTTAGCTTCACGTTACGCGAGCGGCTTGCGATCCCGAAGTGCAAGCCATCCGCGCGCGATACGGTAGATCAACCAAAGTCCCGTTCCGATGGCGAGCACCGCCGCAAGAGGAATGCCGATGATGGTGAGCGCGAGAACAAAGGCCACGCTCAGCCACACCAGCGCGAACCAGAAGCTGCGTATCTGCCAGCGGAAGTGCGATTCGATGAAAGTGCCGCGCGCCTCCTTCTGGTTCATGTAGTTGATGACGACCGCCAGGATCGACGGGATCCCAAATACAAAGGCGGTGACTATAAAAGCAGCGCTGGAGATCCCGATGAGAATCGACAGCGCGTGTAGCGCATAAACCGCGTGCGTAATGGCGACCAGCGCGGGAGCGGGCGTGTTCGTCTCGGGCAGGGTTTCCATCACTATTCGCGGCTCTTCACCATGATCTTGCCCTCGGCCTCCACCACCACGACAGCCTGCTGGTTCTTGCACAGCGCTTGGATGGTGACAATGCCGCCGTGATGTTTGGGCTTGGCATCCAATGCGGTGACGGTCCACGTCGTGGTGAGCGTATCGCCTGGTCTGACGGGGGCCTTGAACCGGCAGGTATGTTCCAAGTAAGCGATGGCCGTACCGTGAAAATAATTTCCCACGGGTGCGGCGACGAGCGCGCTGGTGAAAGGCCCGTGCAGAATGCGCCCGCCGAAGCGTGATTTGCGCGCGTACTCGTCATCCACGTGTAGCGGATTGAAGTCGCCGAACAATCCCGAACCCAGCACGATGTGAGTCTCCGTCACGGTGAGCGATGTGCCGAACTGATCGCCGGTCTTGAGTTCGTCGTAATACTTTCCTGGAAACATCGGGCTCCTCTTTGGATTCTTGGTTTCCCAGTATCCTACCTTGAAATACCACGGAGGATGTCATGCAATTCGGTATCGCGGTCGCCACGGCCGCAGATTCATGGAAGGTAGTGCAGCGCGCCGAGGAATTGGGGTTCACCCACGCCTGGTTCTACGACACGCAGATGTTAAGCGCCGATTGTTTCGTTGCCATGGGCGCGGCCGCCGTGAAGACCTCGCGCATTCGTCTTGGGACTGGCGTGCTGATTCCATCGAACCGCATCGCGCCGGTGACGGCCAACGCCTTCGCCACCCTCAACAAGCTCGCGCCTGGGCGCATCGATCTGGGTGTTGGCACGGGATTCACCGGGCGCCGCGCCATGGGCTTGGACGCCATGAAACTCGCGGACATGGAAGAGTACATGCGCGTGGTCATGGCGTTATTGCGAGAGGAAACGGTGGAAACGGAGTTCGAGGGCAAGCGGCGCAAGATCCGTTTCCTGAACCCGGAATTAGGTCTCATCAACACGCGCGATCCCATCGCGCTGCACGTATCCGCCTACGGACCCAAGGCGCGCGCCTTGGTGGCGAAGATGGGCGCTGGCTGGGTCAATTTTGTCGGCGATATGAATGCCGGTCTCGCGGCCCTTGAAGACATGCAGAAAAGTTGGCAAGCCGCTGGGCGGGATCGTTCGCAACTCGGTGCCGTGGCCTTTGCGCTGGGTTGCGTCCTGGCTCGAGGCGAGCCTTACGATTCGCCAAGGGCCATCGCCCAAGCCGGGCCGCGCGCCACGCTCATCCTGCACCGCGCCGCCGACGAGGCGCTGTCGGGCCTGCGCAATAGCACGCCGCCTCATCCCTCCACCGTGGACGCGGTTCGCGGATATTTGGAAGTGGCCCGGGCCTACGAACCGGAAGACGCGCGCTACCTCTCCAACCATCGCGGCCATCTCATGTTCGTGCGGCCGGAGGAGCGTCCCTTCGTGACCGCGGACTTGATTCGCACATCGAGCTTCACCGCGCCAGAGGATGAATTGATCGAGCGAGTAAAAACCATGGAAGCCGCCGGCTACACCCAGTTCACCATCCAGATCGTGCCGGGACAAGAAGCGGCCATCGACGATTGGGCGCGATTGATGAAGAAGTTTGGGTGAGGGGCGGCACCCCTGTGCCGTGTAGTACCAGCTCTTAAGTCAGCTTTTCCCCGTTCCCTGAATTTTCCAAGCCGTAAAAGCTAATAGCGCTCCGGAAAAGTTGGCTGCCAAGCGTATTTCAAGCGAACCGGATCGCGAAACGGCCCAAACTACTAACCAGATACATATACACACAGTCATCCACTTTATCTGCGCCTTCGTTCGCTTGGTTCTCAGGACAATAAATCCAAACACGGACGCGAAAACCGCAGCCGCAGCCCCGAAAACCGCACTCGCTGCAAAGAAAGGATCAGATTGCACGGGCGAAGAATTGCGGACGTCAACGATAAAGGCCGAAATCACGGATATCGGAAAACCAATACGCCAAGTCAAGATTACGAATTCCGATTTTGGCATTGCACGAAGAGATTACAAGACCAGTAAGTAAGGATATCAATTATCAGCGTGTCCGAAAATCCGAAGCCCGCTCTCTCCATTCGCCGCGCCAGAAATCTTATACGCCCCCGCCCCCGTTTGCGGATCGGTGATGATGTACCCGCTCCCTGTAATCCCCCAACGCAATTGACATTAGCCTGATGCACGGCCCTGGATGAATCCGTGGCTGGCCACGAATTCGATGTGGCTGTGCACCCAGTGGTGGATATTCACCGGGTCGTGGTTCCGGTTCTGCGCCAGAGCAACTTCGCCAACTCGTGGACTGAGACCAGCATGCCGTTATACAGGGCCCCACCTCGTCCCTGTGCCTATCCCCCCGTGCCAATCAAATTAGCCGAAGTACACAGCGGCGCCTAAGGCAACTGCCAGCACCGTGGCAATGCGCCACCTCTTCTTTCCTTCTAAGATTGGGTACTTTGATTCAGGCAAGATAACTGTGAGTAATAGCGCAAACGCAACCAAAACAGCTGCGTAGTTCCTGTTTCTGAAAAGCCCTGTGGCCACCATGCTGAAAAGCAATATTGGTATGAAATTTTTGGGCATCGATACTTAAGCACTCTCTTTTCGGCAAAACCCAACCAGCGCGTCAAGGAGTAAAGTGGACCCCAGTGTCAAGACAATTCTTCGGTTAGTTTAAGTTGTACATTCGGCTTCACTCGCAGCTGGACGGCGCTGCCCCGGTTTTGCCTTCGCCTTGGTTTGTGCTGTTGCTTCGGATCT
>JBJXGQ010000390.1:0-4734 GCA_046160525.1 Burkholderiales bacterium | reverse complement strand
CCGTGAAAGTCGATCATGATTTCGATGTCGTTACCCACCGCTTCGCGCAGGCCGTTCATCATGCTACCCACGTGGTCGATGTCCTTGGGCGAGGCGGTGAAGTGCGTGTAGGGAATGAATACCACCTTGAGCGCGCGGTAGCCCTTCGCCACCACGCTCAATCCTTTATCGATGACGGACTGGCGGTCCATGCTTTCGTACACGGCGGTGACGTCGCCGAAGCCAAGGTGGGTGTAGATCTTGACGCGATCCCGCGTCTTGCCGCCCAGCAGCCGCCACACGGGTACGCCCAGTTCCTTTCCCCAGATGTCCCAGAGCGCCATCTCGATGCCGCTGATGGCGGTATTGCCGATCACGCCCAAGCGCCAGAAGCTGTGCTTGGTGAGCACCCGTACGTTTTGTTCGATATCGCGCGGGTCGCGGCCCAGTACGAGAGGCGCCAAGTCCTCCACGGCACCGGCCACCGCCCGCGTCTTCCATTCCAACGTGGCCTCTCCCCAGCCGTACAATCCGGGTTGGTTGGTTTCCACACGCACGAACACCCAGTTACGCAGTTGCGCGTTGACGACCACGGTCTTGATGGCCGTAATGCGCAACTCGCCTTTTGCTGAAGTAGTCATCGTCTCTTTCGAATTAGGAGTCCATCATGGAGTTCGGTTTTAACATCGCCATACGCGGCCGGCTCGCCGACACGCATTCCATCGCCACCCTTGCCACCAAGGGTGAAGCGCTGGGCTTTACCTATATCGCCATTCCGGATCATATCGTCATTCCCACTTCCATTGGCTCCACCTACCCCTATTCCGAGAGCGGCAAGATGGCAGGGGCCAATCATGGGCATTGCATGGAACCGCTCACGGTGATGACCTATCTCGCCGCCATCACGAAGAAGGCGCGCCTGCTCACCTCGGTGATGGTGGTGCCCCACCGGCCCGCGCTCTACGCGGCGAAAGTGTTGTCCACGCTGGACGTGCTGTCCAACGGCCGCGTAACGCTAGGGGTCGGCGCGGGCTGGATGGACGAGGAATTCCAGGCGCTCGGCGCCCCGCCCTTCGCCGAGCGCGGCAAGGTCACCGACGAATATCTGGATGCCTTCAAGGAACTGTGGACTCAGGACAACCCGCGTTTCGAAGGCAAGTACGTGCGCTTCAGCAACATCTCCTTCCTGCCCAAACCCGTACAACCTCACCTGCCGATCTGGGTTGGCGGCGAAAGCCCGGCGGCGCTGCGCCGCACCGCGCGTGTTGGCGATGCGTGGTATCCCATCGGCACCAACCCGCAGTACCCGCTCGACACCATGGAACGGCTAAACGGAGGCATCGCGAATCTGCACCAGGAGGCGGAGAAGATTGGGCGTGATCCGAAGTCCATCGGCATCGTCTACTGGGCCAACTGGTACAAGGAAAACAACCTGGTCACCACGAAGGATGGCAAGCGCCAGCTCTTCACTGGCAGCGACGCCAATGTGGTGGAGGACATCTTGCGCTTCAAGGAAATGGGGATGAAGGAGTTGCTGTTCGCCTTTCAGCGCGCGACGCTGGAGGAATCGCTAGCGGCGATGGAGCGCTTCGCGAGCGAGATCATGCCGAAGGTCCGGTAGCCGCGCTTACCAGAGACAAACCATTTACCACAGAGACACAGAGGCACAGAGGCACAGAGAAAGTAATTTCTTGCGCCGGTTTTCCTCTGTGTCTCTGTGCCTCTGTGGTGAGGGTTTCAGGTCTTATGGTTACTACTGCGCAGTCCAACCCCCATCGATCAGCACATCGCTACCCGTCATGAAGGCAGCAGCGTCGGAGCAAATGTAGAGGGCCATGGAGGCGATTTCTTCCGCCGTGCCCCAACGCCGCATGGGGGTTTGCTCCATCAACGCGGCGTTCTTTGCGGGGTCGGCCCGTAGCGGCGCGGTGAGATCGGTGGCGATGAATCCTGGGCTGATGGCCACGACGTTGATTTTGTCGTCCACCAACTCCAAAGCCAGCGCACGGGTCAGTCCCAAGACAGCGTGTTTAGTGGCGGAGTAGACGCCACGCCCCGTACTCGATACGTGGGCCATGATGGACGTTAGGTTGATCACCCGCCCGTAGCCTTGCCCCTTCATGAGCGGCACGATGTATTTGCACATCAGGAACACGCCGCTGATATTGGTATCGATCTGTGTGCGCCATTCATCGTAAGAAAAATCGATGATGTTCTTGCGAATGGCCGTGCCCGCGTTGTTGACCAGGATATGGGCGTTACCGAAGCGCGCTTTTACCTTATCCGCCACCTGTTTTACCTGCGCCTCTTCGCGCACGTCGCACAGATAAATTTCCGCTTCCGCGCCCGCGGCGCGCACCATGGCGAGCGTTTCAGCAAGCTTGGCTTCGTTGCGGCTGACGAGCGCCAGCTTGGCGCCGGCACTTGCCAGTTCAAGAGCGGTCGCACGGCCGATACCCCGGCTGGCACCGGTGATGACCGCAACGCGGCCGGTTAGGTTGATGGGTTTCATTGAAATTTCCTATACGTATTGGATTTTCGAGCGCGAATGCGTCAGTCGTGGATCGCACCTTCAAGCACTTCGGTGGCCCACTGGTTCAAACTCTTTCCCGCGGCCTGAGCCGCAAGCAATGCCGCGCCATGCACGTCCGGCGGAACTCGCAACATGAGCTTGCCCGATGCTGGTTTCTCGGGACGCACACCTTGCTCCTTGCAGTCGCGCAGGAACACCTCTATAGCCTTCTTAAATTCCGCTCGCAATTCAGCGACGGTTACGCCGTGAAAACTGATGATGGCCCGCAGACCCAATATACGGCCAACGAAGATATTGTCCCGCTCATCGAATTCGATTCTGGCTATGTACCCCTTGTGCTTCATGGTATTCACGGCTTTACTCCTACTCGCTCCAGCAGTTCGCGCGCGTCCTCGACTTGATAGCGCTTAGCCTCCTTGCCGGGGTGAGGACGGTGGCAATGCCAGTGCTCGTGGCTTAAGGAAATTTTGATGCGCGAGCCTTCACGTTCCGTGACCGTACCCCCCAATGCGAGGACCAAAGCTTCTATGTCAGCGAAGACAACGGACGACAAAGTCGGCCGGGTGTAGATGGCCCGCAGCGTCTTTCGATGCCTCGCATTCATAAGGGCGAATGCTAGCGTTATCTGCTATCACCCGCAAGCGGGCACGCCGAAACCTGAACTACTCGTGCCCCATCACCGGCCCGAACAGCACCCAGCGCTTGCCGTCGAACTGCTGGAGTTGAACCTGTTCGATGGGATAGTAGTCCGTGGGGCTGGTGTTGTTCTTGATGCCAGGAAGCAAGCCGTCAGCCTCGAAGTTTTTCACGCTGCCGGCCTGCTTGAGAAGATTCTCCCTTGTGAGGTCGTCGCCACATTGCTTGATGACATGGACCATGAGTTGCGCGGCCGCGTAGCCGTAAACGTGCAATATATCGCTGTGATCCGCACCGGGCATGTACTTGCCCATGAATTCGCGCCAGCGCTGCATGGCCGGATCCTTGTTCCACTGCGGATCGGTGGCATCCTTCATGTACTGCGCGGTAATGATTCCCGAGGATTTATCCAGTCCGGCGGGCGTGAGCGTCGCGCCCACGGAGGACGATACGTTGTTGAGAAAGTGCAAGGGCTTCCATCCCATGTCGAAGACTTTGCGAATCGCCTGGGCGGCGAACTTTGGCGTGGTGATGTTGAAGAAAGTGTCCGCGCCTGAAGCCTTCAGCGTGACGATCTGAGAATCCACCGTGGGATCGGTGACTTCGTAGCTCACTTCCGAGACGATGATGCTGGCAGCCTTATCGCCCAAGCCGTCCTTGAAGCCCTTCAGATAATCCTTACCGTAGTCGTCGTTCTGGTAGAGGATGGCGACCTTGGCATTGGGCTTATGAGCGAGGATGTATCGGGCGTAGATCCTGGACTCAGCCTGGTAAGTGGGTTGCCAGCCAATGGTCCACGGAAAATTTTTCGGATCGCCCCACTTGGTAGCCCCGGTTGCGACGAAGAGGTGCGGTACCTTCTTCGCGTTGACGTACTTGTGGACGGCCGTATTGGTGGGCGTCCCAAGGGTCTGGAAGAGTGCTAGCACTTGTTCTTCTTCCACTAGCCTACGCACCTGTTCCACGGCACGCGGCGGCGAATAGCCATCGTCCAAGCTGACCAGATTGATCTTGCGCCCGTTGATGCCGCCTTTATCGTTGATCATCTGGAAGTACGCCACTTCGGTTTTTCCAATGGCCGCATAGGCGGACGCTGGCCCGCTGTAGGGCATGGTCTGGCCGAGCTTGATCTCCGTATCGCTCGCCCCTGGGCCGTACTTCTTCTGCGCGAAAGCGCTGGTTCCACATAGCAGCACGGCAATTCCAGCCACAACCGCTACGCATTCACGCCGGGTAATTTTCATTAGATCTCCTCAATAACTAGGAATTTTCCGATCACGTCCATTCGCCCTGAGCTCGTCGAAGGGCGATCCGCGCAATACGTTGATGTTACGAGTCTTCCGTTCATGGTTCGACAAGCTCACCACGAACGGAAGTCTTAATCGGTGCTTCCTTAAATTTTTCCTGATTCGCCACGGCGCAGGTATTGGCCCATGCCTTCCTTGCCCTTCCACGTAGCGCCATCCACTATGCACTGGCCGCGCAGGAATACTTTCTTCACGCGGCCCGTCACGCTGCGCCCTTCGAACAGGGTGTAGTCGGCGCGGCTGTGCTGCTCGGCTTGCCGTATGGTCCACGTCTCCTTG
>JBJXGQ010000389.1:0-5973 GCA_046160525.1 Burkholderiales bacterium | reverse complement strand
GCGGGCGCCCCGGCGATACCGATCATCTCACCGCCGGCTGGTTGAACATCAAGGCGTTTACCTTGCTGGGCAAATTGAGCGGACTCGTGCCCATGGTGGCGATCGTCTCGGGCCGCTGCTTCGCGGGTAACGCCGTGGTTGCGGGTTGTTGCGATGTCATCATCGCCACCGAGAAAACTTCCCTCGGCATGGGCGGCCCCGCCATGATCGAGGGAGGAGGCTTGGGCGTGTTTCACCCTGACGAAGTCGGCCCAACGAGCGTGCAGAGGCGCAACGGCGTGATCGACATCGTTGTAGGCGATGAAGCCGAAGCGGTGCGCAAGGCCAAGCAATACCTTTCCTACTTTCAAGGCCCGCTAAAGGAGTGGACCTGCCCAGACCAACAAGCCCTGCGCCACGTCATCCCTGAGAACCGGCTGCGCGTCTACGATGTGCGCCGCGTGATCGATTTGCTGGCGGATCACGATTCGGTGTTGGAACTGCGGCGTGATTTCGGCACCAACATGATCACGGCTTTTATCCGCATCGAAGGGCGGCCGCTGGGATTGATCGCCAACAATCCGATGGTCCTGGGCGGCGCCATCGACAGCGACGCCGCCGACAAGGCCACGCGCTTCCTGCAACTGTGCGATGCGTTCGACATCCCCGTGCTCTCGCTGTGCGACACACCCGGCAACATGGTGGGACCGGAAGCCGAACGAACCGCCCTGGTGCGGCATTGCTGCCGTCTCTACGTTGTCGGTGCCAACCTCACGGTGCCCATCTTCTCCGTGGTATTGCGAAAGGCCTACGGCCTCGGCTCGCAGGGCATGGTGGGCGGCAGTTTCCATCTGCCGATGTTGGCGGTGTCTTGGCCCACGGGCGAATTCGGCCCCATGAATCTGGAAGGCTCGGTCAAGCTCGGCTTCCGCAAGGAGTTGGAAGCGATCACCGACCCCGTGCAACGCAAAGCCAAGTTCGAGGAAATGGTCGCTGAAGCCTACGAACGCGGTAAGGCACTCAGCACCGCAACGCTGTTCGAGATTGACGACGTGATCGACCCTGCGGATACGCGCTCGTGGGTCATGGCAGGGCTGCGCTCGCTACCGCCTACGGCACCGCGAACAGGGAAGAAGCGGGCGTGGGTGGATACGTGGTGAGTGTGCGGCCTTCCTAGCAAGGGCGCCGTCAGAGTAAAGTTCGACTAATTATCAGCATATGTTCTAAAAGTCGCGACTTTTTGTTCATCCGTTATATAATGGACGAATGAAAAGATACCTTCACGACCTCATCCTCGCAGACCTACCCCGGAAAATGGTGTTGCTAACGGGTGCACGCCAGGTGGGGAAAACCACTCTGAGCCGCAAGGTGATGGAGCACTTCGATACTGCTCAGTACCTCAACTGGGATATCCCCGCTGACCGAGCCATTTTGACGCGCCAATCCTGGAATCCGCGCAACAAACTGTTGGTCCTGGATGAGATCCACAAGATGCCGAACTGGAAATCGTGGCTCAAGGGAGTGGCCGATGGCAAGCCAAGGGACCAAGCGGTCTTGATCTCTGGCAGCGCGCGTATGGACACCTTTCGGCAATCCGGAGAATCTCTCGCGGGGCGTTATCTATCGTACCGGCTGCATCCCATATCGGTTCGAGAATGGTGCGACGATTCCGCCATCGAGGACGAGGATGCTCTTACGCTCCTCCTTGAGCGCGGAGGCTTTCCGGAGCCTTGTCTAGCCGCAACCGGCGAGGATGCGGACCGCTGGCGGCGCCAGTACGCCACCGATCTCGTTCGCGAAGACATCATGGAATTCTCCCGCCTTCAAGAGGTGAACACCATGCGCACATTCTTCGAGCTGCTGCGCGAACGTACGGGCGCACCGTTGTCCCTGGCCTCCATGGCACGCGATCTGGCGGTATCGCCCAGTACCCTTAAGCGCTACTTGGATGTACTTCAAGCGCTCTATATTGTGTTCGTTATTCAACCTTGGCACCGCAACATCGCGCGCGCCCTTTTGCAAGCTCCCAAGGTTTACTTCTACGACACCGGCCTGGTCCGGGGCGATGAAGGCGCGCGCTTCGAGAACGCCGTAGCTTGCATGCTGCTGAAAAACGTTCACTTCCTGCAGGACACTCGCGGACTGGATACCCATCTGCACTATATTCGCACCAAGGATGGTGCCGAGATCGACTTCTGTTTGAGCCAAGACGGCGCGTTGACGCACCTGATTGAATGCAAGCTCTCCGATGCACATCCCCACCGAGCCTCGTCACGCTTCGCCGAACAATTCACGGGCACCCAGGCAATTCAACTTGTCAGGGATTTGCGGCAACCGGAATTTCGCCGTGCAGTACATATTGAGCGCGCCGCGCAATGGCTAGGGCGGATGAACGCGTAGCGCATTCGCATTGCGCAAGTGGTGGCCCCCATGTGGGGCTCGCACTATGTGCTACCTGATAACGCAGGCTACGGCGGGCACCCTCTGCTTCGATGCGACCGATCGCGGCCAGCACGACCTTCATTTACCCGGCGCTCGTCCCCCGCGCAACAGCTTCCCAGGCAATGCACCGGTCGCCTGGTCATTCTCAATCACAACCTGCCCCGAGACGATGGTCGCGGCGTAACCTTTCGCTGTCTGCATAAGGCGGCGGCCGCCCGCGGGTAGATCGCTCACGATGTGCGGGGGCGATAGGCTGAGGTTGGCGTGGTCGATGATGTTGATGTCGGCCTTCATGCCAGGGGCGATCAAACCGCGGTCGGTTAGGCCGATTAGTTCGGCTGGTGCACGCGTGTAGCGTTGCACGGCCAATTCCAGTGGCAAGCGCTCGCCGCGCGTGCGATCACGCGTCCAGTGAGTCAGTAGATAGGTGGGAAAGCCACCGTCACAGATCGATCCGCAGTGTGCGCCGCCATCGCCCAGCCCCACCACGGTGTGCGGATGGCGCAGCATCGCGAGTGTCGAGTCATAGTTGAAGTCCGTATAGTTGGCGGCGGGGGCGAACAAAAGGGCGCGGCCTTCACCTTCGAGAAGCAGGTCGTACATCAACGCCATGGGATCCTGGCCAGTGCGCGCTGCAACTCCAGCAACGCTCGCCTCGGGCGCCGGTTCGTACTCTGGCGGATCGCCCAGCGGAAATACGCGATCAAGACTGGCCAGGATGTTGGCGACGAAGGCAGGGATGCGGCCGGGCAAGCTGTCGAAAGGTTCTGCGAGTATGCGTGCGCGTACCGCTGGGTCTCGCATGCGCACGACTCGCTCCGCGAGCGGTAAATGTGCAATATCCACGTAGCTGGGCTTGGTCATGAAGGGATGTAGCGTCCCCTGCAATCCGAGCACAAGCCCGACAGCGCGCGGCGCCACTTGGCCCCTAATTTGAAGTCCGTCGGCCTGCGCCTTCTCGATGAGCACCAAGAGTTCCCGCCACTGTTGCGGGAATTCGACCCGCTGCACCAAGGTAAAGGACAGTGACCTGCCACTCACTTTCACGCATTCGCGCAGGAGACCGAACTCCTCTTCGATATTTTCGAAATCGGAAAGCAGTTGCAGCACGCCGCGCCCAGCACGGCGCACGCCTTGCGAAATGGCCAGGAGTTCCTTGCCCGCCGCGCTGTAGTTCGGAACGTAATCGCCGCGCGCGGTTTTGTGCAGGATGGTTCGTGAAGTCGTGAAGCCCATGGCGCCAGCCTTGAGGGCCTGCTCCGTGAGATCGGACATGCGCTGCATATCCTCCGCCGTCGCGTGTTCGCGCTTGGCACCGCGTTCGCCCATCACGTAGTAACGCAAAGCGGCATGGGGCAATTGCGCACCGAGGTCCATGATGCGCGGCTTGGATTCGAGCGCATCGAGATACTCTGGAAAGCTCTCCCACGCCCAGTCCACCCCTTCGGCGAGCACGCTGCCTGGAATATCCTCCACACCTTCCATCAACTCGATGAGAAATTCTTTCTGGCTGGCCTTCATGGGAGCGAAGCCGACCCCGCAATTGCCCATGACGGCAGTGGTCACGCCATGCCAGCAACTGGGGGTGAGCATGGGATCCCATGTCGCCTGGCCGTCGTAGTGGGTGTGCACGTCAACGAAGCCCGGTGTCACCAGCAGCCCGTCCGCGTTCAGGGTGCGGCGCGCGGGGCCTTCGACCTTTCCCGTCGCAACAATAAGGCCGTCCGTGATGGCGACGTCCCCAGTGAAAGCGGGCTTTCCGGAACCGTCGGCGATCATTCCTGCGCGAATCAATAAGTCGTACATGGATGCGAGATGAAAAGTTGGCTCGAAACGATCTTATAGCACTTTGTCTGGGTGAAGACTGTCACGGGCGCCCACAAAATCGTTTTTCCGAGATTTGGGCTATGATGCCCTTGCCACTTACGGCCGTCGTAAGGGGTCCCTGAATGGACCGTTCACGGTAGGCGAAGTGGCTCGCGCGTGGAGACCGCGCGACTTGATTAGCATTAATCCGAGCCCCGTGTATTCGTTGTCCCATGTCGATGGAGGAAGAAATGGCTAGCGAAAATCCAAACTTTGACGCTGTTGTGATTGGTGCAGGCTTTTCCGGCATGTACATGCTGAAATCGCTGCGCGACAAATTAGGGTT
Source organism: Burkholderiales bacterium (assembly GCA_046160525.1). Classification (GTDB taxonomy): domain Bacteria; phylum Pseudomonadota; class Gammaproteobacteria; order Burkholderiales; family SHXO01; genus SHXO01. The sequence continues at coordinate 1,400 of JBJXGQ010000389.1, read as the reverse complement.
GAACGTACGTGTTTATGAAGCCGGCGATACCGTTGGCGGCACTTGGTACTGGAACCGCTACCCTGGCGCTCGCTGCGATTCCGATGCCTATATCTACTGCTTCACCTTCGACAAACAAATGCTGCAAGAGTGGGAATGGAGCGAGCGCTATCCCGAGCAACCCGAAATCCTGCGCTACCTGGAGTATGTCGCCAAACGCCACGATCTGAAGCGCAACATGCAGTTCGGCACGCGCGTGACCGGTGCCGAATACGACGAAAACACCCATCTGTGGACGGTGCACACCGACAAGGGCGACAATGTCACGGCGCGTTTCGTCATCGCGGCGGTGGGTAGTCTGTCCACTACCAATATGCCGCATTTCAAAGGCCTGGAGAATTTCAAGGACAAGTGGTACCACACCAGCCGCTTTCCGCACGAGGGCGTCGATTTCACCGGAAAACGCGTGGGCGTGGTCGGCACCGGTGCCACCGCGGTACAGGCCATCCCGGAAATCGCGCAGCAAGCCAAGCACCTCACCGTGTTTCAGCGCACCGCCAACTACTGTGTGCCGGCGCGCAACGGCAAAGTGGATCCCGAATTGGTAAAAGCCCGCAAGGCGGACTACGACGGCATCGTCAAGCGCACGCGCGAGTCGTTTTTCGGCCAGGAGCATTACTTCATCCCGAAGTCAGCGCTCGAAGCCACGCCAGAGGAGCGCGAACGCGAGTTCGACAAACGCTGGGACGCCGGCGGCTTCGCCTTCTGGCTCGCTAATTACCAGGACATGTTCTTCAGCAAGGAAGCCAACGAACTGTGCGCTGACTACATCCGGCGCAAAATCTTCAAGACCGTGAAGGAACCGGCCATTGCCAAGAAGCTCATCCCCAAGGGCCACTACTACGGCACCAAGCGCCAGCCGCTGGACACGAACTATTACGAGACGTTCAACCGGGACAACGTGTTGCTGGTTGATGCCACCGCCGACGGAGCCATCGAGGAGATTAGCGAGAAGGGCATTCGTGCCGGTGGCAAGGAGTATGAGTTGGACATCATCGTGTTTGCCACCGGTTTCGATGCCATGACGGGCCCGCTGAAGGCGCTGAATTTGAAGGGCCGCGGTGGCCGCACGCTGGACAAGGAATGGGCGGACGGCCCCCATAGTTACCTGGGCATCTCGGTCGCCGGCTTCCCCAATTTGTTCACCCTCACGGGCCCGCAAAGCCCGTCGGTGTTGACGAACATGCCGGTGGCGATCGAGCAGCACGTGGAGTGGGTCGCCGACTGCATCGCCTACCTGAACAAGAATGAAAAGACAACTATAGAGGCCACGCCTGAAGCACAGAACCAGTGGGTCGCGCACGTCAACGAGATCGTCAACATGACCCTGATGACCAGCGCCAACTCCTGGTACATGAGCG